>JAURYY010000173.1 GCA_030653695.1 Paludibacter sp.
CCAGTTAAAACTGGGGTTTATGCACAGTAAACTCTTACAGAGTTTTTTATAATAACAATTTATTTGCAAACTTAATTCTGAGTTTACAAATATTTGTGTTACAAATATCTCGTTGGGTGTAAAACCCGATAGTCATTTAAAATAAAGTAGCTGTTTTAGTAATTTGATAGTTCTATTTTGCCAAATTAAAGAATAAACCAGATAGACACCATAGTTTACATTAAAATTAAGTTTGTAAAATTTACATTGCGTCTAAACTCCTTAAAAATACCGATAGGCATTAGTCTATAATGTGCTTTTTTCTTCTTTTTCTTCTATTGTTGAAAATAAAATTTGTTGAGTTTTATTTAAGAAAAGTATAACTCTCCACAATTGAAAATGGAGAGATATTGTCCCAATTGTAAATCGCAAATTGTAAATTGCCAAAAATATTATGAAATTAAACCGGCGACTTTTTTTGTACTTTTCAAGCACTTTCTTTTTGTTGATTGCTATTATCGCGTTTTTTCAATATCAGCGCGAGAAAGAATTCCGCACAGAGCAACTCGACCATTTATTGTCAACCTACAATTATACTATTCATAATTATATTGAAGAACAAAACTGGACAAAAGAAAACCTGAAAGGATTAATTCTCGTGTTTCCGGATACTAACCTTCGTGTTACATTGATTGACATGAAAGGAAATGTGTTGTTCGACAACACAGTTACCGATAGTGCCAAACTCGAAAACCACCTGCTGCGCCCTGAAATTGTAATGTCCAATACCCAAAAAACCGGTAAAGCCATTCGACATTCATTCACCACAGGGAAAGATTATTATTATCTTGCATACCGGTACAAGTTATATTACATTCGTACCGCTTTGCCTTATAATTTAGATTTGAACAGTATGCTCAAAGCCAATACATACTTTTTGTATTTTATGGCAATTGTGTTGGTGTTGGCATTTTTTGCGCTTTACTTTATTTCTAAAAATTTTACTGATTCAATTAACCGGCTCAGAATTTTTACCAACAAAGCCGAACAAGGCGAAATTTTAGATACCGATATTCGTTTCCCGAACGATGAGTTAGGTGAAATAAGCAATAATATCGTGCAATTGTATAAACGAATGCAGCGCACCAAGGACGAAGTTAACAAAGAGCGCGAGAAATTAATAAAGCACCTTCAGATTTCACAAGAAGGACTTGGCATTTTCTCTTCCGAAAAGAAGGAATTACTTGCTAATTCACATTTTATTCAGTACGCCAATATCCTTGCCGATTATCAATCCGAAAATTCAGACCAAATATTTAACCTGCCTGAATTCGATGAAATTAATCAGTTTATCGATGAAAGTCTGCAAAACGACCAACTGACACGAAAACGCATTGTTATCGAAAAAAATGGGCGAGTATTAAAGGTGCGATGTATCGTATTTCAGGATAATACATTCGAAATATCCATTAATGATATAACCGCTCAGGAGCATGAAAATGAACTGAAACGCCACCTGACGCAGAATATTTCGCATGAACTAAAAACCCCTGTTAGCAGCATTTTGGGATATATGGAAAGCATTCTGACCAATCCGAATTTAGATCCTCAGCGTCAACGGTTTTTTATTGAGCGGTCATTTGTGCAAGCACAACGTTTGAGTGCTTTATTACAAGATATCTCCATACTGAATAAAATTGATGAGGCAAAAAAATTATTTGAAAAAGAACCATGCAATATCGCCCAAATTATTGAAGATGTCTTGTACGATGTTCACTTGCAAATAGAGCAGAAAAGCTGCGTGGTTAACAAAAATTTCCATCATAATTTGCCAATTCAAGGCAATCGGTCATTGCTTTATTCAATTTTCAGAAATTTAATCGACAATGCTTTGACTTACGCTGGCGAACAATTGACCATCGAACTCAATTGTTATCGCGAAGATGAACAGTTTTACTATTTTTCGTTTTCCGATAATGGAATTGGTATTTCGGAAGAGCATTTAAGTAAAATTTTTGAGCGTTTTTACAGGATAGATAAGGGTCGCAGTCGTAAAATGGGCGGAACGGGACTTGGACTTGCCATAGTGAAAAATGCCGTTTTGTTTCATAAAGGCACAATTTCCGCCAAATCAACCCCTGCCGGCGGACTTAGTTTTATATTTTCGTTGCGTAAGTTTTAAACAGAGATGTTAAGATTTTTCATCGATTGATGTTTGAAAATAAACGAATTATCGAAGTGTTTGGAAATCGCTTTGAGTGAAGTAGCCTTTTTATAATTTCCAGCTTAACCCAACCTGCAGGGTGCGTCCCTGATTGTACACTTTGTTGGTGAGTGTTGAGTGCTTGGTTACACCATCTTTAAGGTATTCGTAAGTCTGTTGTGTTTTATAATCCTGAGCCAGCAGGTCTTTCACTCCGAATTTCATTTTAAGTCGTTTACCCATTTTTTTATTGAGCGATAAATCAATCACATTGCGTGGCATTTCGTAAATGTCGGGGATAATCACTTCGCCCTGATTAAGCTGAGCTGCTACCATAATTCTTTTTCCGGTTACATTGTACATGATTGACCCTGAAAAACCGGCTTTGTCGCTTTGATAATACAATCCCGCGTTCAACACATAAGGCGATTGTCCCTGCAGCGGTCGACTACGTTCTGTTTCGGTATTTTCAAATTCTACTTCGCTGAAAATATAAGATGCATTAACATTGATGCTGAAATTCTTTATTCCGATATTTTCGAGCGATTTTTTCAGTTCCAACTCAAGTCCGTAATTTACCGCTCCTACAGCATTTTCGAACGAAAACTCATTACCGGTTCCTACACTCACCATTTCAATCGGATGAGTGAAATGCTTATAGAATGCCGCTATTGTGAAAGTTTCGTTGGGTGTTGGGTAATGTTCGAAGCGCAAATCGATGTTTTGAATCGATGCATCTTTAAGCGCGGGATTTCCTTTTACCGAGTTTTTTTCAGTAAAATCATAATAACTCAATGGAGAAACTTCGCGGAATTCGGGACGATTGATGGTATGTGCATAAGCAAAACGAATCAAGGTCTTTTGATTAAAATTAAAGGATGTATTCAACGATGGAAATAGATGAAATGTCGGATTGTCAACATGTACAGGCGAGCTCACATTATAATACCCATCAAGCATTAATCTGTTGAATTCAGCACGGACACCGCCACTCAAGTTGAGCATTCCTATTGGCAATGTCATTGAAAAATAACCGGCTCCTAATAAATTCAGGGCTTTATAACTGTTGGCAATATTAGTTTGTTCGTCAATACTAATAACTTTACCCTGACCAAGATAAGGTTCTGTAAAAAGTGTTTCGAAGTCAATGGTGTTTATTTGAGTATCTTCAAGCGGTCCATAAGCTTTGCGATAGGTGATACTTCGTTCCGAAAAGTTACGGGTTTTATTTTCGTTGTAAACCCCTGCTTTAATTGTTGAAATGAAGTCCGCTATCCGTAGTTTTTGGTCGTAATTTAACCCAACTGTAGTAACAAATTCGTGATTAGTCATGTACAATCGTCCCAACTCGTTGATACTCGGCACATCGGGCAACATATATTCATAAACACCATAACTATTTTCTTTCATGCTCCAGTTTTGCCGGTCGGGTTCAATGCGGTTGGCATAAGCGAAACCCGCATTCCAATCTAATTTTTTATCTTCGCTATTTTGTAGTTTGTGCATCCCGCTCAACTGTCCCGAATAGGTGGTACGGTTCGAATACTGATTGCTGAAATATTTAAAATTTCCCTGACGGTAATTATTCCATCCGTAAGTGTTGGCAGTTTTATCTACGCCTATTTGGTTCAATATGTTTTTAAATTCAAGTTTTGTCCCGTTGGCTGTCTGATATGCCCAGTTGTGCATAATGCCTAATTTTGCATCGGTTGAGTATATATCAGCATTGTATTTATAAAGAAAAGTTGGCGTTTCAGATTCCGCATCGAAGCGTTCGTACATGTAGTTGCTCATATTGCTACGGGTCGATGATGAAGTGTTGTACGAAAGCGAAGTGATGGTTCCGAGTTTTGCCCCACTGTTAATATTCCATTTTTTACCAAATGCCACTGCGAGTTTCTGATTGGGTAGAGCCATGTAGCGCTGAGCCACCCAATTGTTGGGTAGTTGTAAAGCGGCAGCATCGCGTTGTGAAATCGTAACCGTATTTAAAGAAGACGGAAAGCCTGAAGGAATATTGCGTGCTCCGCTGCCAAGTCCCAGTACATCGAGTGGATGAGATGGTAGGTGATAAGCATCTTTCAGCGTTGTAACATCGTTGTATCCTACACCATACTCAATATTGAGGAATCTTTCATCGGGAATATTTTTGGTCGAAATCTTAACGAATCCGCCTGTTGCCTCTGCCGAAAGCTCTGGTGATCCAGTTTTGAATATCAATAGGTTATCAATCATATTGCTTGGTATAGCATCGAACGAGAATGCTTTTACATCGGTTTCGCTGCTGGGAGTTGCAGCATTGTTGAGCCATACATTATTGTACCGTTGATTCAGACCCCGCACTACTATAAAACGATTGTCCTGAATGGTAACGCCGGGGACGCGTTTTACCACCTCCGAAGCATCGCGGTCAAGTGTTTTCCCTATTTGCTGCGACGAAATGCCATTAACCACTTGAACTGCTGATCGTACGCTTTTCAGCATCGAAAGTTCTGTGTCGGTACGATGTTGTGCCACCACCTGTACGCTTTCGAGCATCAGCGATGCTTCTTCCATATCAATATTCAGCAAGGTTGATTTTCCTTTTTCCACCATTACATTTGGTATCCGTTGAGTGGTGAATGAAACATAGGAAATAACAAGTGTATATTTACCCGGCAAGGCGTTTAATGTGTAGTTTCCTTCAATATCGGCAGTGGTTCCGTTGGTTGTCCCTTCGATCAGGATGGCGGCTCCGGTAAGCGGTTCTTTATATTTTTTGTCCATAACGCGACCTTGAATGCCACTTTGAGCAACAGTATTTAGCGTAATTAAAATAACTAAGAAAAATAGAAAAGAACGCATAAAATGTTGTAGTTTCATTGAAGCTTTTAGTTTCGAGTTTTATGCTGCAAAATTACGAAACTTGTATTTCAGTTATGATAAGATAATGTTACAATCAAGTGAAGGAAATTTTTTTGGAAAGTTTTTTGCTCAAAACTAGGGGTTGATATGACTATGTTTCGTTAAAAAAACAAAATTAACTTCTTAAGCGGTGATTTGTATTGAACAATAGCAAGTATAATAAAGTTATGATTACAATAATGGATTAACATAAATGAAATACTTTTTCTATCTAATTACGTATTTGTTTTTTACGGCTTGTTCAGCAAAACCGGCAACTGAACTTCGTGTATTACAGTACGAAGAACTGAAATCGATCATTGAGCAAAACGATGATGTGCTTTACATTGTGAACTTCTGGGCTACGTGGTGCAGTCCGTGTGTAGAAGAGTTGCCCGATTTTATGGAAGTAAATGCAGAGTTCGATAAAAATCCCAAATTTAAAATGATACTTGTATCGCTCGATAATATAAAGGAATTAGAAAGCGAAGTGAAACCCTTTATTGCTAAACACAAAATTGGAACCAATGTATATCTGCTCGATGATAATAAACGTATGAATGAATGGATTAGGGCTTTTCATACAGATTGGAGTGGATCAATTCCGGCAACCGCTATTTACAAAAACGGAAAAAAACTTTATTTCGTTGAGGACAAGTTAAACAAAACTGAATTAAAACAATTAATAAACAAATATCTCTAAATCAATTTAAATCAATTTTTTATGAAAAAAATAAATTTATTTTTAAGTCTTTTGGTGCTGGCACTATCTACTCAGTTCAATGTTTATGCACAATCAACTGAAAAAACAGGATACAAACCCGGAGATGTAGCCATTGATTTTAAACTAAAAAACATAGATGGCAAAACCGTTTCGCTGTCCGATTACAGTCAAGTCAAAGGTTTTATCGTGGTGTTCACCTGCAATTCTTGTCCGTATGCAATTGCTTACGAAGACCGTATCGTTGCACTCGATAAAAAATATACTCCAAAAGGATTTCACGTGATTGCCATTAATCCGAACGATCCGGCAGCACAACCGAAGGACAGCTACGAAGCCATGCAAGTCAGGGCAAAGGAGAAAGCATTTACGTTTCCTTATCTGTTCGACGATGGTCAGAAAATTTATCCGCAATATGGAGCCACTAAAACTCCTCATGTATTTGTATTGAACAAAGAAAAGGGCAAAAATGTGGTACGTTACATTGGAGCTATTGATAATAATTACGCTGATGCCAATGATGTAACCGAAAAATTTGTGGAAAATGCTGTGGATGCATTGCTGGCACAAAAAGCGGTGAAGCAACCAATTACTGCTGCTATTGGTTGCAGTATTAAAACCAAAAAATAGAGATGTAAAACAAGTAATTCATAATTCTTCCGTGAGACTTCGCCGATAGCTATCGGCGTGAGACTTCGGCGTGAGCTCAGTCGAACGCTCAGTCGAACGCTCAGTCGAACGCTATCGGGATGATTCTTGATTCTTGTGCTCTATATATTAAAAACTTCTCAAAAGGAATAGTAATATTTTTCTACAACCGAAAAATTTTCAGTTTTGGTTTCATTAAATCTTTCTTTTGTTGATAGGGGCTGAAGCATCTATCGGTAATTGAAAGATTTTTTTTATTTTAATGAATGTGAGCAATTGAAAAAGCTGCCCGAAAAGTCGCTAATTAAGTGCTTTAATTATTATTAGTGATTGTGTTTCATCTAAAATAAGTATTTTTGTTGCATGTTAGTTATAATCAATCATATTTTGCGATAAAAAAATTATTTTTAAAAATGTCAAAACTTCAAAACTTTAGATCTATATCGGTACTTTTACTCTTATTGCTGGCGCAAAGCAGCGTGTTATTCGCAATTGCACCTGCAGGCTATTACTATTATATAAAAAACACAAAGAAAGCCGATTTAAAAACAGCTTTAAATACTTATTGCAAACCGCTTAAAGTATTGGATTATGGCGGCGGAAAGGGTTTTACCTGGGAAGGGTTTTATTATACCGATCGCAATGCCAATAATTCGGTGGTGGATATGTATTCCGACTCTGTGCGTTATTTCAATGGCTTTTCATCAGTTTCGGGTATGCATATCGAACATTCGTTCCCGAAAAGCTGGTGGGGCGGTTACGTGAACGGAGCATACAAAGACCTTTTTCACCTTTATCCGGCGGATGGGATTACCAATTCGACCAAAAGCGATTTGCCTCTTGGCGAGGTTGCCGGTACACCCACTTTTTTCAACGGGAAAAGCAAAATTGGAAAAAATGGATTCGGGACAGCCTATACCGACAATTGTTTTGAACCTGCCGACGAATTTAAAGGTGATTTTGCCCGGTCGTACTTTTACATTGCCACAGTTTATCAGGAATTATTCCCGCATTTTGGTTCTCCTATGCTTGACAAAAACAGTTATCCGACCTGGAAAAACTGGGCTGTCGATTTACTGCTGAAATGGAATGCTCAAGACCCTGTAAGTTCCAAAGAGTTGGCACGCATTGAAGCAGTTTACAATATTCAAGGAAACCGCAATCCGTTTATCGACTATCCTGATCTTGCTAATTATATTTGGGGAAATGACACCACAAAAACTTTCCCTTTCCCTGAAGAAACCGAGCCTTTTTTGCTTTCGCCCCGTCCCGGGAATAAAGTCAATATGGGAGTGATTTTAGTAAATGATACCCGTGTTCAAAAACTTCGTATTCAGGGAGTTAATATAAGCACCGATTTGCAGGTTTCATTAGTGAAAAACACACCTTCTCTTCGATTGTCAGCTTCAACGGTAAGCATGGCAAATGCATTGAATGGCTTCGATCTTTCTTTGATTTTCAGTCCTACGGTGGGTGGTTCGGTACGCGACACACTTCTTATTACGGGTGGCGGATTGAACAATTCATTGAAAATTCCTGTGCAGGCATTGGCTTCGTTAGATTTTATTGTACTTGAACCAACCAATATCACACCAGTTGGTGGCGATTTGCAATGGATAGCAGACCCTTTTGCTACCAATTACCGGTTGAATGTTTATCAGGGCGATCAGCAAGCCGGCGATCTTGTCATTTCGGCTTATGTGGAAGGAAGCAGCTGGAACAAAGCTGTAGAATTATTCAACGGAACAGGAAAAACAATTGATTTGTCGAAATATTACCTGCAAAAGCAATCGAATGGTGAAGGAAGTTTTGGTTCGACCTATAAACTTTCGGGAAATTTAGACTCAGGAAAATCTTATGTGATTGCTCATAGAAGTTCAACAAATACTAATTTGCTGTCATTAGCAAATGTGCTTACCGATTCGGTGTTGCAATTTGATGGCAATGATGCTATTGCTCTTTTTCATGGCGGCGTTGCAATTGATATGGTAGGGCAAGCCGATGCAGGGGCAGCTTATTATTGGGGTAGAGACCTTACGCTCGAACGGAAAGCATCTGTAACACACCCTGCCACGGTTTTCAACCCTAAAGAATGGAATACTTATGGAATTGACGTTTTCAACATGTTGGGAAATCATCCAATGAATTTTACTCCCAATAAAAACTATATTCTTCAAAATGTATTTACAGGAATAACTTCTACTTATTCAATATCGGGACTTAACCCCGAAAGTACTTACACTTACAGTATCGAATCTTTTCGATCGGGTGTTGTTGCACCGTCGATTAATACAGCGCAGTTAAATACTTCAGCACTTGATGTGCCTGTAGCTTTACAACCAACCGACATACAAAACAATCAGTTCACTGCTAACTGGGAACAAACACTTTATGCCAGCGGATATTTGCTGAATGTATATACAATTACAGGACAAAAAGACACTACCGAAACAGAGGGTTTTTCCAATATTGGAACCAATGGAAAACCACTGCCAATAGGATGGACAGGTACAGCAAGTTCAAGTTATACTACTACTACCAGTTCAGGTATCGCCATTCCTTCAGTTGGGTTGGTAAATAATGGTGAGTGGCTGCAAACAAAAATCTATCCGCAGCCGGTTTCAAAATTTAATTTTATGTATAGGTTTCCATCGGCATCAATTGGGTCATCATTTATTATCGATGGATTGAATAGTAATAATTGGATAAGAATTGACAGTGTACCTTACAAAGGAACAACCGCCAAAACATATCCGGTGTACAATTTCCTGAAATCACAAAATTTAACTGCTTTCCGCATTAAATATAATAAGGTAGGTTCCGGGAATCTGGCTATCGATGATGTAAGTGTAACTTATGGAAATCAGGATACAGTTTTCGT
>JAURYY010000357.1 GCA_030653695.1 Paludibacter sp.
TTCGTGCGGGCTGCAAAACCTCGAAAACGCATTATTGTAGCCATTTTTCATAGGCGTGTGTTACCAAATCGTGCATTGGTTGTATAGAATTGGTTTTGTTTCTTTGATTGTCTTTTTGTCTGTCAGAACGCAAGTCAATTACAAGTCGAATTTTCTATTTCTCTGTAAAAATATGGGGATTTGCAAAATGACGTAACTGGCTGATAAAGTGTTTGTAAGACAAACATGTTTTCAATATTTATTTCGTACTTGGTCAAAATACGGGGAAAATACGGGGATTTAATCCCATGATTATTCTACCTTTTTTGCTAAAGTGTAAATTGTTCCTTTGAACTGTCCTTCTTTGTCCAACACGCCTTGTTCAACTAATTGTTCAATCAAATAACGTATTTGATTCTTATTCATAAATCGGTTTAGTACGGCTTCAAAGTCAGCCATTTTTGCTTTCCCAAATTCTTGTAAATGAAGAACAATTAAACTTTTTGCTTGTTTGTTGTCAATTGGCTTAATGGCTGAATATTCTCCTTTTTTGTCGGTAAATACAAAATACTCTTTTCCAAGAATAAGTTTCTGTGAATTTGTTTTTCCTACTCTCTCAACCAATCCTTCTTTAATCAGCTTTTTAATAACTGTTTCATCTACCGAATTTTTGTAAGTGTCTTTTCTAATTCTGTTTAGGGCAATTACCTCCTGAACTCCAAGCTTTTCATCATCTTTTCTGTTTTCCTGTATGTGTCTAATAAACAATGAAAATGCCTTTTCTTCAACTACGGCTGAAAGCCGTAATTCAACTTGAAAATTGTCAGAATAGCTGTAATCTGGTTCGGGTTTTCCCTCCGAAATGGTTTGATAATAAACTTTGTCTACACCCTGACCACTTCTTTCAACTATACCAGTTTTTGCCAATACATCAGCTAACAAGCGATTTCGTGGAGTACTGCTCACAGTTAGCAAATTATCGAGCGTTACACCCAAAGGGAAACCACCCGGATTAATGATATAAAGGTGATAAGGGAATTGTTTGATAAGCACTTCACTTGTTTTACGATAATCGCGATGTGCAACTGTATTATTAATGGCTTCTCGAATAACTTCTTTGTTGAAAAACGGAATATCAAAAATATAAAGACCTTCTTGAACAGGTATTTTTCCGTTTCGTTGGTTTATTGCTTCCCACAAATCATCGATTATCAAATAGTATGGACCAGCAAAAATTGTTCGACTATCAAAGACTATTTGTGAAAGGGTGTTGCGATATTCAAAATGAATTGCCGACTGAGGCAAGTATTTGTTTATTGCTTCCACTTTACCAACCAAAATTAATGCAGCATAAGTCAGTTGGTTCGCTTTTGTCAAACCTAAATCGGACAATGCTTGCGAGTTAGACAAAGACATAAATTGTGGATTATCTTGTTTCTTTGAATACGCTTCTTTCATTTTTAGCATTGCATTTTCATCTAAATCGGCAAGAGTCAATCCTTCGCATATTTTGGCTGAAAAGTCGGGTTCTTGTTCCGAAAGGATAGAAAATAATTCCTCATCGCTCATATTCCGCAAACTATCGCCAATTCGCATAAGTGGAACGCCTTCAAATTTTAAGGTTTTGCCAATTGGTCGAGAGGGAATATTAACAACTAATATTCGCAAATCATTTTCAAAAAGTTCTTCAAACCTAATCCGAATAGCCAAATGAGAATAAACAGCATCGGCAAGTTCTCCCAATTTATCTTTTCCAAAATCAGAACCAACAACTTTGTGAGGATGGTTGTCAGCCATACCCAATACCAACATTCCTCCGCCTTCGTTTGCCATGGCAACAACATATCCTAAAAAACACTTACGGCGGTCATCTTGCTATGTATGCGAACCTCCATTAAACGGATAATTTCTTTTTGCTTCTTTAAATTCTACTTTGTCTTCGCTCTCTTTAAACTGTTTGAGTTCTGCAATAGTCATGGATATTGTTGTTTTTTATTTTCGGTGAGATTGAATAGGCATTTTTAATTTAACTTCAAATGTAGTGGTTTTTTTAGAGTTGACAAAACCAAATAACTTTTGTCAAGTTTTCTGTGCAAAAAACTTGACATGTAATAATTCATTCACTTGTAAACAACAAACCCACATCCGCCAGTTATTAACATACAGTGTATTGGTTTTAGCTTTATCGGCTTCTTTTTTTCTTAGCCGTAAAGCTAAAACCAATGTACTGTGACCGCTCTGCCTATTATCAAAAAGCTATAAAAGCCACAGCAAGCCACTTCAAAAATAACTCTAACTTGCTGTGGCTTTTTTTGCTTTTTGGGCGCTTAGTCTTTGGTTTGTTGTTTATTTATAAATAGCGTAATGATTAGACCAATTCCAACAATTACATCTACCACATTCCACAATTCTCTACCTAAAGCAATTTTGAAGAAAGGTTGAAACAAAAGAGCCAATGCACCAAAAATTATTACGAATGTTTTATTCTCTGATTCTGCTGATTGAAATGCCAAAATACCAAAACCTATCATTGCTGCAAAACGAACAAATTGATAATAACCGTAAGGCATATCTGCAAGACAAAGAAATAGTAATATAGCAAGAACTATTTTAATAGTATTCTGAATAATTGTTAGTTTTGTAACAACTCAATATCGTTATAAGAAATTAATTCAAATTGTGGGAGATTTGCTACTTCAAGATATTGATTGATTAATTTGTCAATGTTTGATTCAGTTTTTATGTCATCTTCTAACCAATACTCAATATCATCATGTTTAGCTAAAATCTGTTCATCTGACAGTTTGAGATTATGTCTAATCGCTTTAAAGAATTTTATCTCTGAATATTGTATTAATTCATCAGATTTAATCGTTTTTACGGCAAAGTCAATCAATATCAACTCGTCTTCTACATTCAAATCTGCATCTTTGAGTAATCCAAAGTAATAATTTATAAAATCCTTTCCGTTATCATTCAATCTCTTTACTAATGAATTTATTTCTTCTTTGAAATCAAACTCTTTAAATATGGGTGAATTTTCACACATTGTTTTAATCAAAGCAATTTCACGTTTGTCGATATTGCCATCAGAAGCCATACAGCAGAATGCCGTTTTGAGCAAAAGTCTATCAAAGGTTATTGTTTCCATTTGTGTCTTATTTTAAGGTTAGAAACCGACTCTTGGTCGGTCGTTGATTGGTTTTATTTCAATATCATTTTCTATTTTCTGTCTAATAAACTCATATTTCTTTAACTCAGAAAGTGAGACAGTTGGTTTCTGGTTTTGAATAATAAATTCTAAAGTTTCCATTGAAATTCGTTTTGATTTGTCCCGTATTGTTTTCCGAGAAGATTCATCTATCAGTAATTTTATGTCACTTGAAACATAGTTTTCTGTCAATTTCGCCAATTTATCATAATCAATTCCAAAATCAAGAGGTCTGTTTTTTAAGTACAATTCAAACATTGCTTTTCTGGCTTCAAAGTCCGGCGGTGGTATGAAAAACCATTTTTCTAAACGACCGGCACGTAAAACAGCTTTATCAATTAAGTCTGGCTTGTTGGTTGAGCCGATGACGAAAACGCCAGAATCACCTATATTATCTAACTGAGAAAGAAACTCATTTACTTCTCCACTTTGACTTTGATTGTTTAAATTTTCTCTATTTGGAACCATTGCATCTAACTCGTCGAAATAAAGAATTGTTGGGGCTTTTTCTCTTGCTTCTTTAAATAACTTTCCAATTTTCTCCTGCGAACCATGCACATAAATACTGGCAATATCCGAAGAAACTACTTTAATGAAATTGTAACTGGCTTCTTCTGCAAACCTTTCAGCAAAAAACGTCTTACCACAACCGGGAGGACCATATAACAACATTCCGTTTGGTAGTCCTAAATTATGTTTCTTATATTCTTCGGGGTTCTCTATTACATTAATTACATCGTACTGCAATTGTTCTTTCAAATGTTGCATACCAGCAATTGCACTAAACCCTTTACCTTTACCTACAAATGTTCTTACTGTTTTTTCAGTCGTTTCTTCAATCACTTCAACAGAAATTTTGCCGTTGATAGCATCAATAAATTCACTTGCTGATTGAAAACGATTTTCGGGATTGTTATTTAATGCTTTTTTCAAAATGGTCAAAATCGATTCATCGAAATCAACCATATTATTTTCTATATTGGGAAAAACAAGTGGCTTCTTGCGCTCTTCAATAATTATTTCCTCTATTTTTACCCGGTCAGACTGATATTTTGAAATATCCTTAAACCATGGAGGCATACCAAACAATAAGTGATACATAATTGCACCAACTGAAAATAAATCGGACTGTGGTGAATACAAATTTTTGAAACATTCAGAAGCTACATAATTCAAATTCAAACCCTCTTTATTAAACGACTTCATAGATTGGAGAAACGAGCGAGCATATCCAAAATCAATTAGTATTGCTTTGGGTATATTGCCCGACAAATCCAACATAATGTTTTGTGGAGTTATTTCATTATGAATAATTGGCTCTGGTAAATTGTGCAAATAATTCAATCCATTCAAAATGTCATTAGCAATTTGTTTTACATCGTAGATTGAAGTAATTGGTTCTCTCACGATTTGTTCTGATAATGTCTCTCCTGCAATAAATCCCAATACCAAAAAACCGAACTTCTTACCTTCAAAAATTAATTCGCCACTATCCTTGTATAAAACGATGTTTTCGTGCTTTATATTTTTGATAAATTCAATTTCAAGCAAATTATTTTCAGCATCAAAAGCTGAACGGTGCAATTTGGAGTAATTGAATAACTTCAAAAAATAAAGTTTCCCGTCGTTTCCTTTTACACGGTAAGTTTCAGCGTTAATACCTTGCTTAATGAAAAGTAAAATAGAATACTTTTCATTAACTGGAAAGGTTTTTGGTAGTATGCCTTTATCTTGCTCTTTCATAAATTACTTGCTTTGAGGAATTGGAGGTTGAGTAACACTTTTATCAATCAACTCGCTAATTTGTTTGCATAAATTTTGAAGTTCCCTTATGTTTCCATCATTATTTATATTGCTAATTGCTTGATTTATTAACTGTCTAGACCTTGTAGGGTTTGTCCAAGTTATTTCAGAAAAATTATCATCAACATATTCAATAAACATTCTTTCTCTGAATCCTTCAGGCATAGAACCTGTTATTATTGCTCTACTTATATCGTTAATATCTTCTGTCAATTCTTTTGCTAAAGCTGTTTCTTTACTTTTAAATATTTGTTCTATTTTGCTTCTAAACTCTTCTAAATGGGTTTTAACTTTTCTGATATCTAAATTTCCACATTCTATTTCTCCAGACTCACATTTCTCCACTAATTCTTCTGCTCTATAAAAAGCTGCTTTAAGTTCCTCACTAACCGTTGGCCATTCATCAGTCGAAATATGATTTTCAATTTCTCTTCTATTTTCACGAACATTCTTTAAAACGGTAATTCTACCACTTGGATTATTTTCATTGTTTTTTAAGTCCTGCTTTAATTCTTGTAATCTCGTCAAACATTTATCTAATTGGGGTGAATTGTTTTCTTCCAAAAACTCTTCTACCCTATCAATGTCTTTATCTATTTCTTGTCTTACCCATTTTGCATCAACTTCATTTCTTTTAAAATCTGGCAATTCAACTTTATGTGTCCAGTTAATGTCAGGGAAAAATACGGAGCAAGTTGGCTTTGCTCCACCTTCTTCATAAAACCTTAAAGTTACTTCAACGTCTGATTTGGCTGGAATTACTTTTTCGACATCATCCCCTGTAATAATTACACTCGTTACGTGGTCACTCAAAAAACTATCCTTACCTTCAGCATTGTCCTCACCTTGAAAAATCCTTATTTCCAATGAATCTTCAGATTTACCTGGTACTAATTGTTTTGGCGTTTTAATATCAGAAATTACTCCAACAGCGTTTTTGAGGGGTTTATTTTTTTCTAAACCTTTTAATCCATTAAATACTCTCATCTCTTTTTTCTTGTCCCAAATTTCAATACCTATAAAATAATTATTTGTTGCATCTGGTATATGAATTGGCATAAAGGAAATAGAACTCGGGACGCAAACCACATTATTTCCTTTTTCATCTACTAATCGCAAGTTGAATACATTATTAACACCAACATTTAGTTGCAATTCAATAAGTGAAACTCTATTTGTATTTATTTCTTGTTGAATGTTAAATCCTTTATCACCTCTTTCTATAATTAGGTTTACTTTTTCAGGCAGTGTGGCTTTTGTTTTTTCCTTATTTATTTTCACATTGATTAATGTGTCTGGCTCTATAGTTGCAGATTCGTAATTGACATCTAAAACCACTTCTTCATTACCTCCATCACCAATAACAGCATCTTTAGTTGATGCATACAATGCCGCTCCCTTAGCTACAATTGTCATTGGGTTAACACTTGTATCAATTTTATCTGAAATCTGAGCCTTTATCATTTTTTGGAAAACAGGTGAAATGGTAGGTCCTCCGACTAAAATAATTGCATCTAAATCTTTCCTATGTAAATTATTTTTTTGAAGAACATTTAATGCTAAATCAATGGCACGTTGGTGAATTGGTTCTAAGATAGTATGTAATATCTCTTGGTTAAAATCAATGTTTAGGCACAAATCTTTTCCTTCATCATCCTTTAAATCTATATCTCCAGGATATGTTTTTAGTAAATCGGTACTTTGCTGAAAGGATAACTCAAGTTTTGATTCCTCTGCAAATCTTTTTATAACAGACCTTAAAAATTCAGATTTTTTATTATCAGCTTTATAAGACGATAGATTATAGTTCTCGTATAGATATGGCAATATTAATTTGTCAACTATTGCTAAATCTAAATCTTTACCACCTAATTCATTATCACCCCCTGTATCTATAATTCGCATCATTCCATCATCATCTTTTTTAACCAAAGCAGCATCAAATGTGCCACCGCCAAAATCGAAGACTAACCAAGTTCCTTTTTTATTTTGCGTTTCCATATTAAAGGCTAAGCAAGCGGCAACCGGTTCCTCTAACAGTACAACTAATTCAAATCCAGCCAATTTGCCAGCATTAATTGTAGCTTGTTTTTGTGTAATATTGAATTTTGCAGGTACTGTAACAACAATTGAGTTTAATTTTTCTGTTGTTACAAAAGATTTCAATGTTTTAAGAACTTCTGCTGACAATTCTTCTGGAGATATATCTCTACCTAAATTGGTGCTTTGATAAGTAAACGGATTTGCCATTTCTCTTTTAAACTCTGCGTATGAGTTCGGTTTTGTACCATCTCTAAGTTCCTTTTCTTTTTCTTGAGAAAAGATTGTTTTGGCTCTATCGCCAACAAAAATTCTTCCTCCATTTTGTATTGCAACACAAGATGGGATAATATCAGCCCTTCCTGTTGTAACTATCATAGGTTTTCCATTTTCCATTTTGGCAATGGCAGAATTGGTTGTCCCTAAGTCGATTCCGAAATCTATTTTTGTTCGCATATTATTTATTGTATTTAGTGTCAATTTTAGCTTTTTGAATTATTTCGTTCTTGAATTTGATTTGAGGTTCCCACGTTTTTATTACTATTTCCTTACCAATGGCAATACTGTCATCAAAAATTGTCTCTCTAATTCTCATAGGTATTCTATCGTCATATTCTTTACCTGTAAAATCGTTTATTTCATAATCACTTGCGTTGAAATAATTTCTTAATCTACCTAATGAACCCTGCAAAGCAATTGCCTCTTGGCTTTCGGTGTCAAGTGTGTTGGTGTAATTTGCAATGCGTTGTAATTCATTAGCACTGTTTTTATGAAATGTGTGGTCAACAGTAGTCTCAGCTGCATTTAATTTATCAGCAATTTTTAGTTGTTTCTCGATTACATCTAAAAGTTGAATATCTAATTTTGCACTTTCTTGAGTAAGTTCAGTTTTGGTATTTTTAATTATATTTGAAAGTTGAATCTTGTCAATTTTTTGTCTTTTGCTCAAAAGCCAATATAAAAGTCCTGAAAGTATGATTGCACAAAGTACAGCAATTATTCCATAAAGCGAATTTTTGCTCAACATTTTACCAACTTCGGTAATTTTATTATTAGTGTTAGTTTCAGTTGCTGAAATTTTAATGCCTAATTCATTTGCAGTTTGAGAAATCGCATTGCTGTTAGTTTGCATTTGAGTTTGTAAATTATCAACACTTTTGTTCACGGATGATAATTGTTTTTTTAAATAACTGACTTCAGATTTCAGTTTAGAGTTTTCGTTTTGCAAAGTTTGAACGGTTGTTTTAAATGGTTGCAATTCCTTTACCAAATCATCTTTAGTTAAAGTTTCTTTTTGAGCAAATGCATTTATGCTTGCCAACAGAAAAAATAATAGTGTTATTCGTTTCATTGTTCTATTGATTAAAGATTAATATTCGGAATTTTGGATATCCAATTTAATTTTATATATGATTGTATTTTGTTGTTCAATTAGTTTTTCTGTTTCAGTTTTTGCATTTTTTTGAATACTCGCAATTTTTCTTTGTTGCTCTGAAATTTGCATTTGTTTAGTACTACTACTTCTAAATAATTGAAATTCTTGTATTTCGTTCATTTCAGAATTTACAGTTTCCAATTCAGATTTGAAATATTGAGTATTTCTAATTTCAGTAAGTCTGGCTTCTGCTTTCTTTAATTCAATATCCAATTTTTCAGAAGGTGCTAATTCAACTACAAATTTGTTGCTGTGAATCAAAAAATCTTCCACATAAATCTCTATCTTATTTTCACCGAAATCATAAATACATTTGTCCGAATTTCCCCAACCTGATAAATTTATTGACTTTGTGTTTAAATTTAAGTTTTGTATTTCTGTACGTGAATAGCCGTTTGGAGAAGTTTCTGTGTTACGTCTGATACTGCCATTGGGATTGATATATTTAATGTAGAGGGTAACTGATACATTCTCTGTTACTTGCACATTGAGATTTAATCCAACATATCGTATGAATTTAGTGTATAATGGTTTGTTGTCAGTGTTTGTAATATTTGAAGAAAGAATTTTGAAAGGTAACTTTGGTGGTATCTTTTTGTATTTGTCAATGATTGCAGATATTGTAGTACTTCTTAATGAGTTTAATTTTAACCAGTTCATCAGCTCTAAAAATTCCTTTTTCTGTTCGGTTTTATCACTTTCTTTGATTTTTTTCAAATTATTATCAGACAAAACTTCAATTAACAATCCATTTACCTTCTGCCAATCAATAGAGTTTTTAATATTATCTTCAACAGCACTCCGATTTATAGTTCTTTGTCCTGTTTTTATTAGTATGTCGGTTTGTTCAATTTTCTTAACTTCTGCTCTGATTTGCCTCTCGTTAGTTGTATACGCATCTTTAACTGAATTCAAAAAATCTATCGCTCGAGAAATCTCTCTGTCTTTCATTTCTTCAAGCGTATTGATACTGTCTTTAATTCTATCCTTTGTAAGGCTACCAATTGCTATTTTTTCCGCTAATTGAGCTAATTTCATTGCTGTACCAATAAAATCTACATTGCTGTCTTTTTCTTGTCCATCATTGAAATAATCTACACTACATTGAAGTATTTCATTTGCAACTTTATCAGCAATTGAAGTGTATTTAATATCGTTCGAACTTATTATACTTTTCAGTTGTGTAAGAGCATTTGAAGTTGATTCAAATAGTTCTTGACCTGCTTTAGCGCCATTGGCTTTATTAACTTTACGTTTATTTTTTGCAGTTTCTATTTTCTGTTCGATTTGATTAATTGGCTTTTGCAATATGACTTTCAAAAAATCTTGTTTTGCTACAAAATCATGTTCGTTCAAAATTTCAATGAATTTATCCAATGAGATTGTTTTGTTCTTTTCAATTTCTGTATTAAGTTTATTGAGAAACAAAAGTTGTAATTCTTTAGAAGTGGTTTTGTGTGTTTCGTCAACAACTGTTGATATAAAATTATGTACTAATTCGCTCTGAAGAAAATAAAGCTTGCCAACTATTGCATTCTGTAAGTTACCATTAGCCTTGACTAAATTTATAAGTGAGCAGTTATGATAAGCGGAATAGTTTTTTGATGTAACAGGTTTCCAATATCTGTTACCTTCTTCATTTGTCTCTGTTATCAATTTATCCCAAATCTGATATGCTGTTTCTACATCACCATCTTTTAATGCATCAAATGCAACTTCGTCAGAAATGGGATTTCCATTCCAGAACCAAAATAATGCAGCATCTATTTTATCATTGTCAAGATGCAATTTTGAAGAAGCTTCTGTAACCTCTTCAAGAGTTCTATCAAGTTCTCCAAGACTTGGAAAACTGTAATCACCTTCAGGTTCTTGCTCGGCAGTAAGGTACTGCTTCAGTCTTCTTATTTGTCTGTCTTGCTCTTTTGCTGTTGCTCCAGCAAGCAAACCAATAATTCTGTAAGGGTTGTTTTTGATTAGTTGCATATAATATTCATTTTATAATTCTATGGTATTGATATTTCTTTTCTTGTTACTACAATCTTTGTCTTTTTTTTTAGGCTTGCAGGTAACGACCGAGGCTATGCGCACCTGCGGTTTGCGGGAGCATTCACTTTCGCAAAGCGAAAAAGTGAAAGCGGGAGCAAATACTTCTAAGTGCATGTCAACCAGCAGGTGAGCATAGGCGTGTGTTGCACTAAAACCCGCTATCGCGGTTCAGCTTTAATTAGCTTATTATAATATATATACAGTAGTCAAAACGATTTTTCAGCACGTCTGAAATCCACGTTCTGACTACTGTTTTTATACTTTCGGATTGTTTTTTTTGTTTAAGTATATTGAAAGTGGGAGAAGCGATTTTTGCCACAAAAAACAAAACATAATTTATTTAAAACAATCAGCATTTATGAAAACGAAAAGCAAATCTACAACTTTTGAGCGAGCCATCCAAGAGGTGGACGGATTTTCTTCGGTATTTACTATCATGCGTCAGCAAACCGCCATTGGCGGCCGTACCGACAGTACGTTTTACAATTACATTCACCGCATTGCTTTGGTGAGTTTACATTTCAACCGACTGCCCGAAGCTATTTCGGATGCCGAACTTACCGAGTATCTCACTACACTGGCGTTAGATGCCGGTTCACCCTCGCGAAGCGGTTTTAAACACACGGTTTACGGACTTCGCTATTATTTCCGACACGTAGGATTGGAGAAACGCGCCATCGATTTACCCTCGCTCAAAAAAGCGGCAAAACTTCCTGTGGTATTGAATCTCAAAGAACTGCGCCAACTTTTTTGCGCCCCTACGCTACTCAAACATCGCATATTGCTTATGCTGGCATATACATCGACAGTTGTCCTTCGCTGTCAAGCACTTGAACGCCATTTTCAAGCTCTTCCCACAAAAAGGTTTTTACCTCTTCGGGCAATTGCATCACAAACTTAACAGACAACTTCCGAATGCTTTCGAAAGTTGGATTTGTTAGTGCATTGAGCAAATAGGAATAATTTGTTCCTTTTTCAATGAGGTAGTTGGTCATAAATAGTTACTTTATTTTAAACTTTTTAGCGAATTGTTATTTGTCAGCACCTTTAATTGCTGAATAGCCGTTTTGTTGAGTTGCAGCAGTCGGTCACTTTGGGGTAATTCTTGTGCTATTAGTACCGCATTCAGGCTTTCGAGATTGGTTAATACTACCAATTGTTCGATGGTGGCATAGTCGCGTATATTTCCTTCCTTTTCGGGGTTTTGTTGTCGCCAGCTGGCAGCCGTTTTTCCAAACAATGCCATGTTCAGCATATCGGCTTCGGTGGCATAAACAAAAGAAGCTTCTTGTTTTGTCAATTCGTGTGGAATCAGATTTTCCTTAATGGCATCGGTGTGTATGCGATAATTTACTTTTGCTAAGGTGCGTTGTAAGTTCCAGTTTAGTTTCAGGCGGTCGCTTTCGTCAGCTTTGAGGCGTTGGAATTCTTTAATCAGATAGTATTTAAACTGTGGTGAAATCCACGAACCAAATTCAAAAGCAATATCCTTATGGGCAAAAGTGCCTCCGCCATATCTTCCTGGTTTTGAGATAATACCAATAGCATTTGTTTTTTCAATCCATTGTTTAGCCGATAAAACAAAGCCATTACTTCCACTTTCATTTTTAATGTTACTGAATTCAGTTACATTAAAAATGGGATTGTTTATCGTTTCCCATAGCCCCATAAATTCGACCGTATATCTGGTGCTTAACCAATGTGAAATAACTAAACCTGTAGTTTCAGCATTTTTAAATTTAGCCATATCTGTTAATGAAATGTAATCTTCTTTTTTTGCTTGAAAAATGGTGATTTCAGTACCATTGACATTTATTTTCTCGTTTTTCATATTGTATCTCTTTTTATTTTAACAAAAAGTTAAAGGTTACAAATTCGTTAGCTTTAAATTTCTCCACTTATCGATTCAGAGTTCATGTTGCCTTTAAAACGTTTCCAATTAGCCAATGCCGCTTTGGGGTTTGTGTTGGCATAACAATATTCGCATTGGTGCGGACAAGTATTGTATTCGCCAATATCTTTACTTACAATGCATTCGCAAAACATACGTTGTCCTTTATCGCGGTTATTGCGTGTTTTTTCTATGCTTGGATCGGGGTTAAATATGTCCGGCGGAAGTATTTTTACACCCAAAAAGTCCATTAACTGCTTGTCGTGCGGGAATAGCCGAATTATCAAATCGTCGTCAATACATTTGTTGTGTACTATTCCGTATTGTTCCAGCGGAATAGGTTCGGCACAAGTGCCAATTTCGTAATTCCACTTTTGGTTCAGTTTTTGAAGTTCTGACGCAAATGTGTGCATTTGTACTTCATCAAATTCACGGTAATTTGTGGTGCTTTTGTCGAGATTGGTTTGCACTTTTTTGTATTGACGTATGTCGGCAAAACTAAAAACGAGTTTGTCGGTATATCCTTTAAGTTGATTGCCAGTATTTTCTACTTTCCGGAGCAGTTCGTCCACACCCACTGTGTCAGTCAGTATCAAAGGGTCAAACCGCCAAATAACTTTTTCTTTTCCAATTCTGGTGGCAAGTTGCTGGAACGTATCAATTCTGGCTGCCAATTTTGGCACGCCTTTTTCAATTCCTTCGTTGTCGTAGTCGTTAAGCGTATATTGAAAATAGTAGTTGATATTCCTTTCGTCCAGATAATCCAAGTGCTGTAGCATGGGTTTTGGGTTTTTCGACCAAAACACAATCAGTCGTGCTTGTTCAAACGAAACATAAAGCGGAACGCCATTAAATGGATTTTTCCATTTCACGTATCCTTGCTTTAATCGCTCTATAAACCAATCGGCATAAAATGCAGGTATATCAGTTGCACGACTGGCAGAAATGATAAAAGGTGTTTGAGCTTCTGTTTGGCTACCGGAAGTTAGTGTAATGGTTGATTTCATTTTGTCTGTCAATGCAAATGTAAATTCAGTTTCAGTGTCATTTATGGATATTGTGTTCTTGTTTTTATTGAGAATTTTCAATGTCGTAAGTCGTGTAATACCCTGAAATTCTCCGTCTTCTGTCTTTTTTTTTGCATGTTTGGTAACGTTTTGCAGCTTGCCGAAGGCGGGGCTTTCGGAGCACCAACCTGTCAAGCTACCACTAATGTTTATTAAATGCTTTAATGTTCATATTCGCAATTCCGCCCCGCTTTTGGCAAGGTGCTGTTAGCTGCTGGTGTTTATTATGCGTCAATATACTTATTACTTTTACTTATGTTGCAGTCGCTACAAAGTGTCTGCAAATTGTTTAACTCTGTCAAACCGCCAAGTGAAAAAGGTGTCTTATGGTCAATGTGTAATTTTGCTCCATCATTCGCATTGTGTCCGCAAGCAACACACTTAAAATCGTCTTTCTTTAATACTTTGTAACGCATTCCTAAAGGAATGTTCCGCTTACTTTTATTCTCAACAATTTTTAAAGGCAAGTTCTCTATTTCATCGTCTTTGCCAGTAAATATATAGTCAAGTTTATTATAGGTCGGTAAAATCTCAAGTTGATAACCTTTGTTACCTTGAAAATGTCCTTTGAGTATTGAAACAACAATAAAGTCATTTAAAAATTTGTCAACCGAAGTATTAACCAGAGATTTTTTTGTCGGGTCGAATATTCCTAGAATTAAATCACTATTGTCTGTAATGTCAAAACCAAGTTTGCGCAAAAGGTCGCAAAACACGATTTGTTTTTGTCTGCGGTGAGCTTGTGCAAGTGTCGCACTTCCTTCATACTGTTCAGCAAATTTAATTCTCTGTGTTAAGTAGATTACATTTTCACTTTCTTTTTCAGTTGTCAGATTAACGGAGAAAGTCATTCCTTGTTTGCCATTAATTCTTGTGTAGCAGAAAAGGCGGTAATAGTTGCTAATGTTTTCATATAGTTGTAATGAAACTTGCAAGTCTCCGTCTAAAATAGGGAAAGTGTATTCGTGTTCGTTCCTTAAAATGTCGAGTCCTGCTTGGTTGTATTGAATGGTGTCTTTAACTCCTTTTTTTCCTTGGAGTATAAATTTCCCAATAGTGATTTTGTCCGAAAGTTTTGTCTCTCGAAGTAGTCTTGCAAAAATTTCAGCGTCTTTATGTTTGTCGTTTTTCATTCGTGTTATGTTGTCGTTACACTTGCAGCTAACATCTGTGTATGTGCAACGCATTTCCTGTATGTTCTACGCTATTGCACATATATCCGTTTTATCGGTGTTGCTAAATTTTGTTATGTGATTGAAAATCCGAATTTTATGCTTTTGAGCAAAAAATATGTTATTGCACATACAGGATTTGAACTTAGTTGAGAAAATACAAATTAATAGTTTGCAAAGACTTGTCAAAAATAAATATAAATTTTGTCAAAAACAATATAGTTGTATTAATTTATTTCCAATTTGTCTAACGGACTTTTTATCTGATCAAAACCTTTTGTAGTAATATGGGTGTACCCCGATAGCGTTCGACTGAGCGTTCGACTGAGCTCACGCCGAAATCTCACGCCGATGTCTGTCGGCGAAGTCTCACGCCGAAGCCTGAATGGAACTTGAAGTTAGTACTGTTTAATATATACCGAAATAGTAGTGATGCACTAAATTTTCAAATTGTTTAATATCTTATTGATATATAATAATATACAAGCACTCTTTGATTTGACGATTTGATTTTAAAAAGGTAATTTTGTAGTTTTTAAAATAATAACCACAAAATTATCATGCATACCGGCAAATTTATTTTTTCAAAAGTACTATATGTTGTCAGCCAATACGAGAATTAAACAATATTCGAATTAAAGCAGGGTATCCGGATGAATGTTGTTTTTTTCAATATCAAGGAAATAATTGTAAGTTCCTACTTTTATTTCGGCACAGGCAGCATAATCGCACACAATCATGCCTTTAGGATGTAACTGAAGCGCGCTGATTGTCCAGATATGATTAATCGGCTCCTCTACGGCGTGTCGTAAAGCGCGTGCTTTGTTGTGCCCGTTAACAATAATCAACACTTCCTTGGCATCAAGCACAGTCCCAACACCTACAGTCAACGCAGTTTTGGGAACTTTATTCAGGTCGTTTTCAAAAAATCGCGAATTTGCAATAATGGTATCGGTTGTCAGCGTTTTAATACGTGTTCGCGATGACAAAGACGATGCAGGTTCGTTGAAAGCAATATGACCATCGGGACCAATACCTCCCAAAAACAAATCGATACCTCCTGCCAATTTGATTCTATCTTCGTAAGCCTGACATTCAGCATCCAAATCGGGAGCATTGCCATTGAGAATATTTACATTTTCGGGCAAAATATTGATATGACTGAAAAAGTTATTCCACATAAACGAATAATAACTTTCGGGGTGGTTCTTTGGCAAACCAACATATTCGTCCATATTAAATGTAATCACATTACTAAAAGAAACCACACCGGATTTATTTAGTTCAATGAGCTGACGATAGGTTCCCAGCGGGGTAGAACCTGTGGGAAGACCCAACACAAAAGGTTTTTCTTTTGTCGGGTTTGCATTCCTGATTTTTGCAGCAATATAATTTGCTGTCCATTTCGAAATTTTTTCGTAATCGGGTTGAATGATTAATCGCATAATGAATTTAGTTTTATTGTGAGTTCACAAAAATAAATAATAAATTCGATACAAATACGACAATTCAACTCATAATTGAAACTTTTTTTAACGAATAAATTACAAAACGTTGATTTACTTTTCATTGTTGCTTAACATTTAAAGTCAATCCATTAAAACCTACATCGATACTTCAGGGTCAGTGTGTTTTTTTTCTTCAATTTGATGGAGATAAATAGTACGTAGATGAATGTTTTTTTGAAATTTTAACTGGTTTCTTATGCTAAAAAAAGACGAAAAGCAAAAAAAGGACGAAAAATAAAGCAATATAGTGTACAATAAAACAATGAAACTTGAGGTTAGAAAATATTTTATAACTTTGAAAATTCTTATAAAAAAAACAAGAAAATGTTTTTACTAAAAGTTCACAAAAAACAACCAATGAAAAGAATACTTTTATCAGTTTTATTATTCAGTTTTATTTCAGCCCAAGCACAGGTTTCATTTGGTAAGCCTGAAAAAATAAATGACTCATGGAAGTTCAACCTTGGTGATCCAAAAACGGCGGAAACAATTGATTTCAACGATAAACGATGGCAAAACATCGACCTCCCGCACGACTGGAGTGTTAAAGGGCAATTAAGTTCTACTTTAGCCAGTTGCACAGGGTATCTTCCGGGAGGTATTGCCTGGTATCGGAAAAATATGAATATTCCCGCAACCAAAAAGGGTGAAAAAGTATATCTCTATTTCGAGGGAATTTACAACCGCAGCGAAGTTTATCTGAACGGAAACCTGCTCGGAAAACGCCCTAATGGTTATATCTCGTTTATGTACGATGCCACTCCTTTTGTTGAATATGGAAAAGAAAATATACTTGCCGTTCGTGTCGATCACAGTCAGTCAGCCGATTCCCGCTGGTATTCGGGCTCCGGCATGTATCGCGATGTTTATTTAGTATATTCAAATCCGGTTCATATTGCCCAGTGGGGTGTTTTTGTTTTCGCTGAGACAGTAAACGACAAACTAGCAACAATGAAAGTGGAAGTTGAAATAACCAACAATTCCAAAGCCGGTTCTGTGCTTTCAGTGATTAACGAACTTATTTCGCCTAGTGGGAAAGTTGTTGCAAAGGCAAACAATAAAATTAAAATTACTGCCGGTGCCAGCAACAAAATCGAACTCAAACTGAAAGTAAATAATCCCCAATTATGGGATTTGAATAACCCGAATTTATACACACTAACAACAAAGGTGATTGAAAACGGAAAAATAATAGATGAAACAACCACCAAAACCGGAATCCGTACATATACCTTCGACCCGAATAAAGGTTTTGCACTGAACGGAGAATGGATGAAAGTTAAAGGCGTATGCTTGCATCACGATGCCGGAGTTTTGGGAGCAGGTTTTTACAAAGAAGTTTGGAAAAGAAGATTAATCACACTGAAAGAAGTGGGATGTAATGCCATTCGCACCAGCCATAATCCCCAAGCCCCCGACTTGTATGCCTTATGCGATGAGCTGGGCTTATTGGTTATGAACGAAGCTTACGACGAATGGGAATTCCCGAAACGCAAATGGCTCGAAGGATGGAATGTGGGCACACCGGGATTTCAGGGCTCTTATGATTTTTTTGAAGAATGGGGCGAACGCGACTTAGCCGATATGGTGCGCCGCGACCGCAACCACATTTCAATTTTTTCATGGAGTATAGGTAACGAAGTGGATTATCCTAACGACCCCTATTCGCATCCCGTATTGAATGGAGGAAAAGAAACCGGATTTACGCAACCTGTTTTTGGAGGCTACAAAAAAGATGCTCCCGATGCCATGCGATTAGGTGGAATTGCAAAACGATTAGCTGCTGTGGTTCGCAAGTACGATCTTTCGCGTCCGGTAACTGCCGGATTAGCAGGTGTCGCCATGTCGAACAATACCGAATACCCTGCTGCACTTGATATTGCCGGCTACAATTATACTGAAAACCGCTACAGTATTGACCACAAAAAATATCCTAATCGCGTGATTTTTGGGAGCGAAAACCGCCATGATTTAGATGCATGGAAAGCAGTAACCGATAACGAATATATTTTCGGTCAGTTCCTGTGGACCGGCATCGATTATCTGGGCGAATCGGGACGCTGGCCTTCACGCGGATTCTACTCGGGTCTGCTCGACTTTGGGGGATTCATTAAACCACGCGGATATTTCCGTCAATCACTCTGGTGCGAAAAACCAATGGCATATTTAGGCACTTATCCAACTCCCGGAGCAGGAACAGCAAGTCAAAATACCGATGTTTGGTCGCAACTCGAAGCTGCGAACGCCGATAATGCTGAAGAAAAAACGCCTTCGATGGATGCATGGTCCATTTGGAATTACACCCAAGGTCAATTAATCCGTGTGGTTTGCTATACAAATGCCTCGAAAGCACAATTGCTGCTGAATGGAAAACCAATTGGCAACAGGAAAGATTACAATAAAAATACCGGAATTATTTATTGGGATATTCCTTATCAGGAGGGTAAATTAGAAGTTGAAGGATATGACTCAGAAGGTAAAAAGATTTCAAATTACAGCATTCAATCATCGAAACGTCCTTATGCTTTAGAAGTAAAAAATAAAAATATTACTATTAATAAAGAAAGTGGAATTGCGCAAATTATTGTACAAGTAGTGGATGAAGATGGTATCCGGGTTATGCTTGCCGATAACGAACTGCACTTTCAGGTAACGGGACCACTCAAACTTTTGGGACTCGAAGCAAGCAACAATAAGGATATGAGCGATTATACCGATAATCATCATCGCGTTTTTAATGGACAAATACTGGCATATTTCAAAGCAACCAACAGGCAAGGTGAAGCCCGAATCCGGATTTCATCTCCATTGTTAAGCCCCGTTGAAGTAACTATCAATGTTAAATGACTATCGGCTTTTGTACCCAACGTATTTTTAATATTTGTAAAACAATAAATAATGGCTCATTTCTAAGACAAGGTTGACCCAAAACCAATGGAATGGTGGAAAGGGTAAATGGAACCATCAAAAACAACACAATACTGAGAACTAAATATCTCAATCCAATAGAAATGCAAACTGACATGATGAATTTCTTAGTCTATT
>JAURYY010000358.1 GCA_030653695.1 Paludibacter sp.
TGCAAAGCAAAAAGGCATGAAAATAGTTTGCGCCTTAAACCGTGCAAATGGTTTTGTTACGCATCAATCTGTTGTTGGGTGGCAAGGCAGAGGCTGTAATCCTGATAATCCTTATTATCTTTTTAAACGAGATGCAGATGCTATTTATCTGAATATGATTGATGCCGAAGATCCTAAATACGTGAACGATGAAATGATAAATCCTGCATTGGATTTTATTCAGCAACATTTAAAAACTGGAAATTCGGTTTTTATTTATTGCAGTTTAGGCGAATCCAGAAGTCCTTCAATAGCATTGATGTATTTGTTAGAAAACAACCTGATAGAAAAATCGGCAGATACATTCGACATTTTCAAAACTAACTATTATCCTAACTACCAGCCAAAAACTGGAAATTTATTGTACATAAAAAGCAGATGGGGAATTTAAACAACGTACCAAGATTAAGGTTTCCTGAATTTGAGGGAGAATGGGAAATAATGCCTCTGATTCATTTCTCTGAAAATGGTTTTAGTAATGGAGCTTTTAACGACCCAAAAAAAGTGGGCAGTGGATATAGAATAATCAATGTTAAAGATATGTATATTGATGGAACTATTAATATTGAGAATCTCACCAGAGTTGCTTTGGATGAAAATGAGTTTCAGAAAAACAGAGTTGAGTATGGCGATTTGTTTTTTACAAGGTCATCATTAGTAAAAGAAGGTATTGCTTACTCAAATGTAAACCTTAATCGTGTTGATGATTTAACTTACGATGGGCATTTAATAAGAATGAGACCCAATCAGAAAATAACGTCACCAACTTTCTTATATTACTGCTTTTCAACCAGTACTGCAAGAACTCAATTTATACAAAGAGGTAAAACAACTACCATGACAACAATTGGGCAAGAAGATATTGCATCAGTTGAGATTTCTTTCCCCACCCTTCCCGAACAATCCAAAATAGCCAACTTTCTCACCGCAGTAGATGACAAACTCAGCCAACTGAAAAAGAAAAAAAGCCTGTTGAAAGAATACAAAAAAGGCGTTATGCAAAAGATTTTCTCGCAAGAGTTAAGGTTTAAAGATGAGAATGGGGAGGAGTTTCCAAAGTGGGAAGAAAAGAAGTTGGGGGAAATTGGTAAATTTTCAGCGGGTGGAGATTTGGACAAATTAGATTACCAAAAAGAACAAAACGGAAAATATATATATCCAATTTTTGCGAATGGAGCAGGTGCAGGACTTTATGGATTTGCAAGTACATTTCAATATAAATCAAATTGTGTAACTGTAAGTGGAAGAGGAAATTTAGGTTATGCAAACGCAAGAACACAAAGCTTCAATGCAATAGTAAGACTTATTGTCATTGAACCTAAAAACTACATTAATTCTAAATTTCTTGAAGAAGCAATTAACAACACAAACTTCGCAATTGAAAGCACAGGAGTTCCACAATTGACAGTTCCTCAGATTTCTACTTACAAAATCAGTATTCCATGTCTTCCCGAACAAACCAAAATCGCCAATTTCTTATCCGCCATTGACGATAAAATTAGTCAATGCAGTGTGCAAATAGAGAAAATGGAAGGATGGAAAAAAGGATTGTTGCAGAGGATGTTTGTGTAAAAATGATTGAAGTATGAAAACGATATTTGTAATAGGCAATGGATTTGATTTGGCACATGATTTAAAAACATCATATGGGCATTTTTTAGATTCTATAGATAATAGTAAATTTGAAAGTAACGACTTGCTATTCATACTTAAACACGCAAGAAATACTGGAAATTGGTCTGATATTGAGTATTTCTATTTTACTTTATTGAAAAACTGCGATAATATCGAAGGGTATTTGAATGATAATTTCGGTGTCTTAGTAGATGATTATTCATCTCAGCGTTTAGATAAAGACTTCAATGAAATCAAAACAATTCTTGAAGAATATCTCGATAATGAACAGAAGAGCCTAAAGCTTATCGATGAATACTCAATAATATTTACAACCTTTAATAATGAAGATACTTTGATTCTGGATTTTAATTATACGGATACTATTTATAAATATCTTAATGGTAAAAGTTCTGGTATTAAACATATTAAAATTCATGGCGAATTGAATGAAATAGAAAATCCAATTATTTTTGGTTTTGCAGCTGATAATAACCAATCCAAAATGCTATCTGACAAGAACGATGAGTATTTGATGAAAAACATTAAAAAATTATGTTATCTAAGAACTGATAATGAATTGAAATTAAAGGATATGCTAAACAATTCGAGATGTGAAGAAATTGATGTATTTATATTAGGTCATTCTTGTGGGGTTTCCGATAAATTAATTTTACATGAATTGTTCAATCATAAATTTGTCAAGAATATAACAATTTTTCATTACAATGGTTGGGAAGGATTTCTAAAAACAGCCATAAATATTGATAGAATTATCGACGATTACAGCAAAAATAATCCTGAAGAAAAAGCATTTCACAAATTGAATAATTACGATTTGTCTACTTCAATGATTCAAAAAGATAGTGACGAATTGCAGAGATTGGTTTTTAACGGTTTTACAAGCGGTATAATTACCAGACATAACGAGAAATACTCTCGTGATATTGGGTTTGTATCTTCGTTTATGTAATTTCCAATTTGCTCTAAATTATATTTTAGTAAAAAAAATCGACAAACATAATGTCGAAACAATCCGAAGCCATATTAGAAGAACAATTGGTGGCGCAACTACAACAGTTGGGTTACAAATATGCGTCCGTCAGCAGCGAGAAAGAGTTGATTCAAAATCTGAAAGCGCAGTTGGAGAAGCATAATAACATCACATTTTCGGCAACAGAATTTGAGAAAGTGCTGAATATTCTAAGCAAAGGTTCGGTGTTTGAAAAAGCCAAAACACTACGGCAAAAACAACATATTGTCCGCGACAATGGCGATAATCTGTATTTCGAGTTTCTGAATACCGAAAAATGGTGTCAGAACCAATATCAGGTAACGAACCAAGTTACAATAGATGGAAAATACAAAAACCGCTACGATGTAACCCTGCTTATCAATGGTTTGCCATTGGTACAAATAGAACTCAAACGCAGCGGATTGGAAATGAAAGAAGCTTTTAATCAGGTAAATCGCTATCAACGGCATTCGTTTGGTGCGAATTCGGCTTTGTATCAGTACGTTCAGATTTTCATTATTAGCAACGGCGTAAATACTAAATACTACGCCAACAAC
>JAURYY010000361.1 GCA_030653695.1 Paludibacter sp.
TATTAATTAATTATTATTAACAAATAAAAAAAGTTGCATTTATAACTTGAATTCAGCATTCTTTATATGGTAAACTTTATCTAAATGTCATTGGGATTAAGCATTTAATCTTAGTGAAAAAGGAAATTTTCTTCTTTCCAATGAACATTCTTTTGAAATGGTATAAAGCAATTCCTGTTCGTGGCGTTAAGGATAAGAATGCAATTTATTGTGTTACCCAAATGCTTGAAGAATCGAAAAACATACACATCGTTATCTCCCCTGAAGGCACAAGAAAAAAAGTGATCAAGTGGAATAAAGGATTTTACTATATAGCTAATAAAGCAAATGTACCAATTGCAGTTGTATATCTGGATTATCAAAAAAAAGAAATCGGTTTAAAAGGGGTAATTAATAGCAATGAAAATATAAAGTCTATTATGCAACAAATAAATGTTATGTACGAAAATGTTATGGCTAAACATCCTGAAAATTTTTCTCTCGAAACAAATAGATAATAATTATAAATATCAACCATGAAAACTATATCCGGTTATATTCTTACAAATATATTAGGTTGGAAAATCATTGGTGAATTTCCAGATGTCAAAAAAAGCATTGTCTTATTTGCACCTCATACCAGTTATTTTGACGCTTTATATGTTAAACTATATTTGATTGAGATTGGCATTACACATATAATTTTGACTAAAAAGGAGCTTTTCTTTTTTCCTATGAATATTGTAATGGAATTATATGGTTCTATTCCTGTTCGTGGTGTTAAAGATAAAAATGCTATTTATTGTGTTGGTCATATGCTAGAAGAACCCCAAGACTTGCACATTATTCTTTCACCGGAAGGCACAATAAAAAAAGTAAACATTTGGAATAAAGGGTTTTATTATGTCGCCAATAAAAAAAAGGTACCAATTGTAGTTATGTATCTTGATTACAAAAAAAAAGAAATCGGAATTAAGGGGGTAATTAATCAACATGAAGAAATAAGAACCGTTATGCATCAAATAAACACAATGTATAAAGATGTTACGGCAAAACATCCTGAAAAATTTTCAATCGATTTAAATATATAAACAAATGAAACCAACGGTAGCTTTAGTATTGGGTAGTGGTGGTGCTCGTGGAATAGCACATATAGGGGTAATTCATGAACTGATAAATCAAGGATATGAGATAAGTTCTATATCCGGATCATCAATGGGTGCGTTGATTGGGGGAGTTTATGCAGCCGGAAAATTAGATGAATTTGAATCATGGCTTTGCTCTCTGAGTAAAATGGATGTTTTCAATTTAGTGGATTTCACATTGAGTACTCAAGGTATAATAAAAGCAGATAGAGTTGTAAATGAGATTCAAAAATTTATTCCTGATCAAAACATTGAGGATTTACCCATCAAATATGCTGCTGTAACCACAGATTTAATAAACAAAAAAGAAGTAGTGATTACTCAAGGGAGTCTATATGACGCAATTCGGGCTTCAGTATCTATCCCAATGGTTATTACTCCGATAAAAAAAATAGACACCCTTTTAGTTGATGGTGGTGTTCTTAACCCTGTACCTGTCAACCGCGTATTTCGACAAGAAAACGACATCCTTATTGCAGTTAATTTAAATGCCAATATTCCATATAAAAAACAAAAAAATGCCGATACAGAGGGTAAATTACTTGAAAAATTGACAAGAAGTAAGCTCAATGGTTTTCAAAGAAAATTATCCGAACTTTTACCTGGTAATAAAACGGGAAACATGGGCTATTTTAATCTTATAAGCGAAACATCCAGTCTTATGTTATTACAAATTGCCAAGTTAACACTTGAACTAAATCCCCCCGATTTGCTTATTGAAATTTCCAGACAATCGTGCGGTATATTTGACTTCTATAAAGCTGCAGAACTCATTGAGCTGGGCAGAAATGAAACAATTAAGGGTCTTAATAAACTAAATTAAAGCGAATAAACATGAAAAAGCATCAGCAATAATCTGTGTTTATAACGAAGAAAAAACATTAAGAAATGTAGTTTTATCGGTTTTTGAAGATCACAACGTTAACGAAATCATTGTCATTAACGATGGTTCTTCAGATAAGTCGAAGGAAATAATTGAAGAATTGAAAGACGAAATGGAAATAAAAGCTATTCATTTCGATGAAAATAAAGGGAAAGGTTATGCAATGGCTATCGGTGTTGAGCATGCAACAAATGAAATTATTGTCTTTATTGATGCTGATCAAGTAAAAATAATTTCCACTTATATTGAAAAGATGATATCACTTTTAGTTCAGAATGAATGCGGCATGGTTTTAGGCTATTCAACTGTAAAACTAGGACTTTTAAACATAAATCCATTGAAAATCCTGACAGGCGAAAGAGTTTTATATAAACAGGATATAATACCAATTCTTGATAAAATGAAAGAAGCAAGATTCGGTGTTGAAACATTAATGTATTTATACTATAAATCAAAAGAAAAAAAAATAATATATACAAGGCTTAAAGGTTTAAAACATAACGATAAATTTAAGAAAACTTCTGCTGGTAATGCAATTGTTCGATATATTAAAGAAGCTTTAGAGATAGGTTTAACTACTGTTAGAAATCATAATTTAATCTTAAAAATAATTGCAGTATCGATAAGAAATAAAACCGAATGAAAAAAACATCAGCCATAATTTGCGCCTACAATAATGAAAGTACAATTAAAGATATTGTATCCACAGTCTGTGATTACTTTTTTGCTGAAGTAATAGTAGTAAATGATGGATCATCTGATAAAACAGATATCATATTAAAACAAATAAATGACTTTTACAATTTTAAATACATTCCTTTATTCGAGAATAAAGGGAAGGGGCATGCTATGGCTATCGGCATTGAAAATACAAATGCTGAAATTATAGTTTTTATTGATGCCGATTTATCAAATCTTCAAGATCGACATCTTGCGCAATTAATTATGCCTTTGCAGTACAAAGAAGCGGATATGGTTTTTGGTCAGGCAGCGGAAACATTAATTGACTATAAAATAAATCCCTGCAAATCTCTGATTGCTGAAATGTCTTTTTTCAAAAAAGATATTTTGCCAATTTTGGATGATTTAAAATCTACAAAAATCAAGGTGGAAACATTACACAATTCTCATTATCAATATCATCAAAAGCGGGTAAAATATGTGATGTTGGAAGGATTAAAAATAGCTCAATAAATCTTGCAGAAAATAATAAACCACAAAAATAAGTATAATCGACATGCAGATAATAAAATTATAATAAGATGTATTTATGACCTTAAGACAAAACAAAAACCTTAAAACTATTGGAATTTTCAACGACAGTTTTCCTCCAATTATGGATGGTGTAGCTTTAACTGCTCAAAACAATGCTTATTGGCTGTATCACATGAATCAACCGGTTTGTGTTATTACTCCCAAAGCTCCCGATTACATTATCGACGAGCCATATCCTGTATATCGTTATTCTTCATTTCCACTGTTTTTTCATCGCCCCTACAGAATAGGCATCCCTGAACTTGATATGCCATTTCAGAATACGCTTGACAGAATTCCTTTCGGTCTCGTTCACGCTCATTGTCCGTTCACTTCGGGACAGTTAGCTTTACGAATTGCAAAAAAAAAGGAAAATACCTTTGGTGGCAACATTTCATTCAAAATATCGCGATGATTTCGAACGAACATTCTTTAACAAGAAAGTTGCAAACATCATGATAAAGGAGGTTGTTAAATTTTATGATAAGGCAGATGAAGTTTGGATACCGCAAGCTGCTGTTGAAGAAACAATTCGCGAGTATGGTTTTAAAGGTAAATTAGTTGTCATGGAGAATGGTAATGATTTCACCGGCATGTCTGAAATTGATAAATTCAGAACTGAGTCTCGAAAATTTTTGAATATTAAAGAGAATGAACATGTTTTCTTATTTGTCGGACAACATATTTGGGAGAAAAATACAAAAATGATAATCGAGGCTCTTGCTAAAATAAAAGACACCTCATTTAAAATGATTTTACTGGTTATCTGCTTAGAGCAAGTTGTTAATAAATAAAATTATTTTTTTAACTCTTTTGAACGCAAAGTCGCTAAGGCACAAAGTCGCCACGAAGAATTTACTATAAAATATAGCTAAGTATCTTATTCACTTAAT
>JAURYY010000362.1 GCA_030653695.1 Paludibacter sp.
AAGCGATATTACTGCTACCGGAAAAGTTTGGGATATGTATTCGACCTGCACATGGACACCCGGTGTAGCAAAGTGCGGAAACTATTCCACTGTATGCGATTGTTACAACCGCGAACATACCATACCTCAGAGTTGGTTTAATTCAAGTTCGCCCATGGTGAGCGATGCTTTTCACGTGTTCCCGACCGATGGTAAAGTGAACGGACAACGCAGTAATTATCCTTTTGGCGAATGTGCCAATGGAACTACCCTGACCAATGGAAAAGGGAAATTAGGAGCAAGCACTTATGTGGGTTATTCAGGCACTGTATTCGAGCCCGATAATGAATTCAAGGGCGATATGGCGCGAACCTATTTTTACTTTGCTACGCGATACCAAAATATTATGACTACCATTGGTGGTGATTCTTTTAACAAAACTACCTTTCCTTCATTGTCTGAATGGAGTATCAATTTGTTTCTCAAATGGCATCGGCAAGACCCTGTTTCAAAAAAAGAAACCGACCGCAACAATGCTGTTGAGGTTCATCAAAAAAATCGCAACCCGTTTATTGATTATCCAATGCTCGCCGAACATATCTGGGGGACAAACAAAGGTATTCCGTGGTCAATAACTTCAGCGATCGATGTGGTGCAAATTGAATTCTCCGTTTCACCTAATCCGGTACGGGATATTTTGAACATTAAAACCGACGAGCAGCATCTCGATTGTACTATTTACGACATGAATGGACAACAATTGATCAAAGAACATTTACCCCGAAGTGGAATGATTCATGTTAGCCAACTACAAAATGGCATGTATCTTATTCAGGTTCGAGCCGGGAATAAAACCAGCATTAGTAAATTTATTGTGAACAAATAGTAAATTTGTGCCTAAAGTTTTTTTGCAATAATTTATAAGTTGGGTAAATGTAATGTAGATTTTTAAATTGAAAAAAAATAATTTGATGAAAAATTAGCAGTAAAACAGTATCTTTGTCATATAAATATATCTAAAACAATTTAATCGAAAATGATACGCATATTGCTTATTATTAGTTTATTACATATATTTTGGATGAATTTTATTCAAAAATCATTATTCAAAAAAATGAAAAAACTTTACTTTTTTTTATTATTATTTCCACTTTTCGTATTGGCGCAAGCTCCAAGTGGATATTACAATGCTGCTGTTGGAAAATTGGATGCCGTGTTAAAAACAAGTCTTTTAGGTATTGTTGGACCACACACCGAAAGAACATACGCAGATCTTTGGACCGATTTTCAATCGACCGATACACGTGCCGATGGAAAAGTTTGGGATATGTATTCGACCTGTACCTACACTTTTGTAGTCAATCAGGATAAAGGTTCAGGTGGAACAGCCGAATGTCAGTTTTACAACCGCGAACATTCGTTTCCGGCAAGTTGGTTTGCAAGTGCAACGCCTATGTACAGTGATTTGTTTCACCTGTACCCTGCCGATAAGTACGTAAATGCTGAAAGGGGTAATTTCCCGTACGGCGAAACTACAACGCCTACCCGAACTTACAGCAATGGCAGCAAAAAAGGAAACTCAACATTCGAAGGATATACGGGTACTGTATTTGAAATTACAGATGAATTTAAGGGTGACTTTGCGCGTACTTATTTTTATATGGTAACAGCATACGAAAACAAGATTGCAAAAGACAAATGGGCTTCTGATCAATTAGAAACAGACTCTATTAAAAAAATATATCCTTCACTTTCGACATGGTCAATAAATTTACTTCTGAAATGGCATCGGCAGGATCCTGTAAGCGCCAAAGAAACAAACCGAAACAATGCTGTTTATTCTATCCAAAATAACCGAAATCCCTATATTGATTATCCCATGCTCGCCGAACATATCTGGGGAACACAAAAGGGAATTCCTTGGACGATAACTTCAGGAATAAATGAGTTGAAAGTTGATTTCTCCATTTCGCCCAATCCGGTGCAGGATGTTTTAAACATTAAAACCGAAGAGCAAGATCTAAATTGTATTATATATAATACCAGCGGACAACAATTGTTAAACAAATCGCTACAGGGTAGCGGTGTCATTCATGTTGATCACTTAGTCAACGGCATGTACTTTATCAAGGTTCAGTCGGGCACTAAATCAAACGTCAGTAAGTTTATTGTTAACAAATAGATACTGTCATTTTTTTTTAGAAACACAAAAGAGAAATTACGAAGTAAATTCAGTGGGTTCTCTTTTTTATTAAAAAAAAAGTCAGATATACACCAATAGGGTTCAATGAAAACGGATTTTGTAACAGTTTTGTAACATGTATGAAACATAAATTTAACAAATCAGCTAATTATATTTCAAAGGTTTATAACTAATTTTGCACCAAATAAATATATATATTTAATGGATACTATTTACATTGTAATTGTGCTCACATTATTGGGCTTAGCAGCTTTGGATTTGGTAGTGGGAGTTGCAAACGATGCAGTAAATTTCTTAAATTCCAGCATTGGGTCGAAAGTAGCACCATTATGGGTTATTCTTACGGTAGCTTCCATTGGCGTTTTAATAGGTTCCTTGTTTTCGAGCGGTATGATGGAAATAGCCCGAAGCGGCGTATTCCATCCCGGCATGTTTACTTTTCCGCAAATCATGATGCTGTTTCTGGCAGTAATGGTTACCGATGTGATTCTTTTGGATGTATTTAATACCTTGGGGTTACCCACTTCGACC
>JAURYY010000364.1 GCA_030653695.1 Paludibacter sp.
TTTGTTCTGGTTGCAGTAAACAGTGAAATTGCCTTGATTATTATTTGAAAATCCGGTAGTTCCGCCTGAAGCTTTCAATCTAATATTAAGCGGAAATTTAAATAATTTACGATCGAACTTACAACTTCCAGTTTCAGGTAACGAAGGTTCTTCTGTCAGTTGGCAATCAGCCAAACCGACATTTTTAAGTAATGCGGGTGTAATTTTAAGTCGTCCGGCAAAAGGAAATGGTAGTGAAAAAGTGGTTATGACTGCTACTATAACAAAAGGAAACTCAACGACTTCAAAATCGTTTGAAGTATATGTGGCCGAAGATGAGGGTTTCGCGGGATACTTATTCACCTATTTTACCGGAAACGCCATCAGTCAGGAGGCAATTCGTTTTGCGCTGAGCGATGATGGATTAATTTATAAAGCACTGAATAAAAATCAACCAATAATTGCATCTTCTACCATCAGTCTGACCGGTGGCGTTCGCGATCCGCACATGCTGCGTTGCGAAGATGGTAAAACTTTTTACATGGTAGTTACCGATATGGTTTCGGCTAACGGCTGGAATTCAAATCGAGGAATTGTATTACTTAAATCGGCAGATTTAATCAACTGGACTTCGGCTACAGTTAATATTCCAACTGTATTTCCTGCCGAATTCGGCAATGTGGATCGTGTGTGGGCACCGCAAACCATTTACGATGCGAGTGTGGGGAAGTATATGATTTATTTTTCGATGCGTAAAGGTTCGACCGATTTCGACAAATTTTATTATGCATATTCCAACAGCAGTTTTACGGCTTTAGAATCCGCTCCCAAGCAGTTGTTTTTCAATCCAGCTGGCACAGCATGTATCGATGGCGATATTATTGAAAAAGACGGACAGTTTCATTTGTTTTTCAAAACCGAAGGTTCGGGAAACGGCATCAAAAAAGCAGTTTCAGGCAAACTGACCGAAGGATGGATAATGTTGAATAAATATTTAGATCAAAACGCCAATGCCGTAGAGGGCGGCTGCGTTTTCAGAATGTACAATACCGATGAATATATTTTGATGTACGATGTTTACACAAGTGGTTATTACGAATTTACCAAAAGCACCGATTTGGAAAATTTCAGTGTGATGAGCGGCAATGCCTTCGATTTTACGCCGCGACACGGAACGGTCATTCCTGTAACTGCCGCCGAAATAACTACCCTGAAAAACAAATGGATGAACACAGGAATTGAAAATACTTGGAAAAATTCAGACTTTCAGATTTTTCCGAATCCTGCCAATGATTTTATTATTATCACCGGCGAAAAGATTGAAGTTGACCAGCCTGAAGTTTGTATTCTTGATGCTCATGGAAGAAAAATTTTGTGTCAGAAAATCAGTTTGCCGAATGAGCAAATCAGTTTAAAAGAATTGAAATCGGGTTTTTATTTTGGCGTGATTAAAAATAAAAATCTGAATATCAACACATTTAAGTTTGTAAAAAAGTAAAGGAGAGGCTAAATTGATTGTACACCTCCCTGTTAATGAAGTTCCTTTTGTTTATTTATTCCGTCAAACTGAAACAGAAATAAACTCTGCTGGGGAGCAACTTATCAGGGTTAAGTTTGCTGGTCGACGAAAGTCAATGATTATTTTAAGATTGCTTGCATTAGCAGGCAATCTTTTTTTAAAATAATTAATACCATTCAGAAGAAATAATGTACCGATTTAAAGAACGAATTGAGAGTAGAATATGCAGTTAATCTTTTAAAACAAAGTTCTTTTAAAAATTATTCGTTAGATTCAATCGGCAAACAATCAGGGTTTGCTTCAAACTCAAATTTTTATGTCAGCTTTAAGGCAATCACCGGACTTACGCCAAACCAATGGATTAAAAAAGTACAGTGATGAGAAAGTTTCTGGTTCTGATTTAATAAAGATTTGCATTTAGAGTAGTCCATTTTATCAATACACATTTTTATTTTTTAATCATTTTAATAGTGGTATTGCCAATTTTTGCTAAGTAAATACCCTTTGTTATTGTGCTTACATCTAAGATATTAACACCAGAAAACAAAGATTGACTTAACAGCAATTGCCCCACGGAATTATAAATATTAATCTGCTCATTTTCCTTTACATTGACAATCAACCTGTCGGCAACCGGATTGGGGTAAAAGTTTAGAACCACATCTTCAACCCTGCTTACATAAGTCTTATCCTGAACGCTTGTTAATATTAAATCGGCGTTTACAGCCGAATTTTCGTTCGATAGATTTACAATCGATTCGGCTTTTGCCGATGCGGTTTCCGAAACAACCTTGTAAGTGTTCAGCGCTAAGTTATCGAAAGAATAATTCCCGTAAGTATCTGTCATTGTCCACGCTACCGGTTCATTCAAAGTATTAAATAAAATAACCGAAGTGTTTTCAGCAATTCTGTTTGTGTTTGTAAAGGCATTAGTCGAACCATTAGCAGCCAGTACAACATCTTTCAATTGCTCAGTCTCGAAGAAAATATTTCCGAAAATTCTACCAATACCGATGGGCGTATTAATATTGGTCAAATAAACGACTACATCCGATCTGTTTTTATTCAGGGTCAGATAATCAGCCTGATTGTAAAGGAATTTATTGATGTAGAAAGTAGGTAGAAAATTTTTATACAAGTTTATGTCAGGAATTACATACACAGTATAAACTGCTTCGGGTATATTTACAAAGGTAAATGTGCCATCGGTAATTGAATTTGAGGCAATTGCTTTTGCATCACCTTTTCTGAATAATACGGCAAGTCCCGATTTCATAATTTCATTACCGGCCATTGCTTTTCCCGAAAGGGTAAATGTGTTTTCAGTCGCAATTAATTCGTAACATGTTGCAACTCCAACCGTAAAACACAAGCTGATTTTAGTGGAATCATTCGGGGTTAAATAACCGCCGAATTTCACTTTATCGCCGGCTTTTAGTTTCGAAATTGTAGAGCCATCGCTGCCTGCTACCACAGAGTTTTGTATTTCGTACAGTCGGGGGAAAATAGCTGCCGAAGCTGAATTTTCGAGAATAAACAATCGTCCCGTACAACCATCAATTCCCGCAACTACCACGCCAGTTTTGTCCATGACGCAAGGTGGTGGGGGAGGAGGTATGCTGATGATTTGATAACATTCCACAATATTATAACATGGAGTGGTAATACATTGAATTTTCACCCCTTTGAATTGTAGCATTGTGCCAACAGGTATTTTTACATCTCTAATTCCAAAAACTTCACCGGATGCGGCATCCATCACTAAGCTGTGATTGTCTTTAAATTCAACTATTTTGCCTTTGCGATCCATAACGCAGGCGGTAGCGTTTATCAATTGATAACAGTTAACAACTCCAACCACATAACACGGACGAATTTTTGCATCATCACTTCTGAACAAAGAACTGCCAAAAATCACGTCATCGCCGGCTTTCAGTGCAGGTAAAACCGTATTGTCAAAAACATAAAGTTGCATGACCGCTAAGGGTGAATATTCTTGAATGTACAATTGCCCTGCACATTCGTTTTTACCTTCAACCACCACCCCTTTTTTGTCCATGACGCAAGGTGGAGGAGTGGATATTACCTGATAACATTCAACAATATTATAACAAGGAGTGGTGATACATTGAATTTTCACCCCTTTGAATTGAAGTATTGTACCAATTGGTATTTTTATATCTTTTATTCCAAAGGTTTCTCCGGTTGCGGCATCCATCACTAAGCTGTGATTGTCTTTAAATTCAACTATTTTGCCTTTGCGGTCCATCACACAAGTTGCCGTTTCGATAACTTCATAGCAGTTTGCAACTCCAACAATACCACATGGATGAATGGCAGTAGATTCGGCTTTTAATAAATAACCGCCAAATTTTACTTTATCACCTACTTTCAAAGGTTTTGAAACGGAGCCATCCACATTGATTATATTGTTTTCTATTGCATATAGTTGTCTAATTGCTATGGCAGCAATCGAAAATTCCTGAATAAACAACTGTTCGGAGCAAGTCCCCGTTCCGGTTACAACAATGCCGGTTTTATCCAAAATGCACGGAAATAAAATTATTCTCATCAATACTCCATCGAAATATACCGATGTGTTATTTGCAACTTTTCCTATGTTAAGTTTGGTGGTGAAATTTGTAATTACAGTTGTACAAATTGAACGCGAAGTGTCAATTTTTTTTCGGCTTACGTACAGCTTATGTGACTCTACTGCATCTAAGCTGAGATAGAAATCGGGACAACCATCTGTAGAAACATAACTGTAAGCAATGTAAATACTGTCGGTGGAAAGAGGATCGGAAGGATAAATTGAAACAGGGCATTTTAATGTGGTAACAATTTGAGCATTTAATGTCAAAGTACTTAAAACACCCACCATGAATAATAATGCTGTTTTGAAAAGTAATTTCTTCATAACTGTAATTATTTAAATGTTTGAGTTATTATTCAGTGATAAAAGAAAAAAGAAACAAATTGATTTTTCCTTTGTGCGACAATGCAAATATAAGTTATAACAAAGCAAATTGTACTTATTAGGTTGATATTAACATTAAAAAAATGGAATATTGAGTCTGTTCCGAAAAGTATAATTTTAAACACAACGACATGAAGGCACAAATCTATAACTTGCAAAGCGTTAGCAATACCTTTATTTATTTTTTTTGGCACAACGAGAAATTCTTCGATTTTCAGCAAATCTGACTTTTCGGAGCTGATTAAAGGTTCGATTATTTATTTGATAATAATTTTTTCTGTAGTTATTTTTCCTGCATTATAAATCTTCACCAAGTAAACACCCGCTTGCAATGGATTATCGAAAAAGGTATTGATGTTTTCGATAGCTTTGAAAGCTATGCGCTGACCTGCAATACTGTAAACCGACACTGTGGCATCGCTGCTGACAGCACTCTTGCATATTACGGTAATTTGTTTGTTCTGGTTGCAGTAAACAGTGAAATTGCCTTGATTATTATTTGAAAATCCGGTAGTTCCGCCTGAAGCTTTCACAATGAATGTGAAGCGATCAATATTATCTGCGTACCCTGATTCAAAAACATAGTGTGAACCTTCAGTCAATTCAATGGAGTTAGCGCCATCGAGTAGTATAATTCGGGTTTCGGGGTCAAAATTACTCAACTCAGCAAGTGCGATGGTGTATGATTTTACCGATGTGTCGAGAGTTGTAAACCCGAGTGGTAAAGTTTTTATTTCGTTTTGGTCGTTCAGCCCGTTAATAGCTAACTTTCGTCCATCGGCAACAGTATAAATTTCAGGGATGTTCACATTATCGCTCGAAAATTTGACACCATCGTATTTGTCATAACCATCAGTTGACAGATCGCTGAAATAAATCACTGCTTCATCGTTTACGATGCCATTGGTTATATGCAAACGAATGATTTTTCTTTGTGAGTTATTTGCTGACGGTGCTTTCAATAAATTTGGAGTAGCACTATGTAAACGCATACTGTTGTTGAATGAGAAAACTCTTGAACCAACGTTCTGTTTTCTAACCCAAAATGCTTGCATCGGAGCAATAATACCTGTTGCATCAAATGTTCCAATACCGGGAGCAAAATCTCCTGCATCAATCGGGACAAAAGTAGGATATTTCCACCCATTGTTATAAGTTCTATACCAAATAGTATTTTCAATGTCCAATGTGTCAGCAATGGCATTTTTCCACTGAATGTGCGATGGATACGGATTTCCTATCAGATTGAAACCCGATTGGTAAAAAGTGGCAGAAGTACGACTTAAACTGATGGGTACATTGCCATTATTTAATACTCCGGTGAAAACAGCAGTTGTAGGAATGGAGTTTGATGCTCTTGTATCGACCGACACATATCCTTTACCCGCAACAAGCGAACCTGTAACTTTTTCCCATTTTCGGAATGACTCATTCCAACTACTAACAGAATCTTCTCTGAGAAGTATAGGAACCGATTTATTAGTAACGGGACTGGAAAGGTACCAATTTCGCTCTGATGAGATGTGCTGATGAACATTGTATATTCCTGTCCCCATTAATGTTGCGGGAGTTAATATTGTAGCAGTCCCGCCCTGATCCGATAATAATTCTACTGTACCATTGTTGGTAAACAGATTGTTCACGGTAAAATGTTTGCTGGCTGCAATATTGAGCTTCCCCAAAGAGTTGACATTTAAAGCCGAAACAGATGTGTTGTCGTTTACAATAATTTCATTACCGGTTGATATAGTTACCGATGAGGCTGTATTGGCAGGAACTAACGATGCATTAATCCAGTCGGTAGAGCCATTGCCCGATGATTGCCATGTAGATACAGCATTCCAACTACCGCTACCATTCGATCGAAAGAAATCAGAAGGAAAAGAATTGATTTTGAAAATTATTGTAAATCGCGACATGTTGTTGACAATGCCAGAATAGAAAGAATCTGGAACATTTCTGATCAGAACCGTTTCTTGTTGGAGTATATTATCTCTGAGTATTATTTGGGTACGAGCATCAAAATTAGAAATTTCGTTGGCAACAAGGGTGAAATTATTGGCTGTGCCGGTGCGAAAACCAAGAGGTATTGCAGTGCCCGATTCGAATGAATTCATTCCATTGATAACAATTTCGATGTTATTAATTTTAGTAAATATTTCAGGTATATTGACGTTTCCGTTCGACATTTTTTCTGCATCGAACCCATCGTAACCATTTGATGCATCTGGTCTGAAATAAATAATGGTTTCATCGCTGTTTACCCCGTTCGATACTGTTAAACGCAAAATACGAAAAGTCGTATTGGACATACCATTCAGACGGTCAATTGAAATGCTTTGTGAAATCTGATTTTGCCCGAAACTATTGTTGGTTGGAAAGCAAATAAAAACAAACAACAACCAATAAGAAAAAAATTGGTTATTCCATAGGGTTGTAGAAAAAAGCGTTATTGCCCGTTTTTTCATATCTTTTAGTTTGATTAAGTTAGTAATTCGAGAAGTATAAACATTACGAATACACAAAAAATGAAAGTAACACACAAAAAACAATCAACCTTAATGCCTTTTTATTTGCAAAACAAGGAGACCATCAGTTTATTTTTCGTAATCATTTTTCATTTAGCGTTATTGCAATTTTCCATCATTTTTGTTTACAATTTCGATATTAAGAATTGGAATAATTTTATGGCGTATATTTAAAACAAAGTTTTTTTGAACGCAACGGTGCTATGACACAAAGATTAATATTTACTTGGCGACTTAGAGCCGTAGTGTCTTGGCGTTCAAAATACGACATTATATTTGTCACATTGCATAAACGAATTAAATTTTCTCTTTTTTAGTGAAAATTCGTGTAATTCGTTGACAGATATTTCTTTTCTTTATCGCGCAGAAGATTTTTTTTGTCAAAGAACCAACGGTCAACGAAACAAAGTGAGTTAATTTACCTTATTGAGTAATTGGAATAATTTTATGGCGTATATTTAAAACAAAGTTTTTTTGAACGCAACGGCGCTATGACACAAAGATTAATATTTAATTGGTGCCGTAGTGTCTTGGCGTTCAAAATACGACATTATATTTGTCACATTACTTATGTTTGCAAAATTAATTATTTATTTGTTTAGTACATGACAAAAATTATATAGCGATATAATTATTTGATATTCAATAAAATAGTTGTCTTTTTATTTGGTAAAGACCTTGAAATTTCGTATCTTTATAGCTAACTATCAATCAGTTATAATGAAAACGAAAGATTC
>JAURYY010000366.1 GCA_030653695.1 Paludibacter sp.
AATAATGCACGACGGCACAACAACGGCTATATGCAATAAGGGTTTCAGTGGTATTTCAAGCATTCTTCCCCGCTCAAACTTCGATGTCGGTGGTCAGGAAAGTAGCCCGCAATCCCTTACTGCATATAGCCTCGAACGTTATGCCCCATTATAAAAAACAAAAAAAGACCCACATATTATGACAATTAAAGAACATTATTCAGAACTAATTTTCAAAAAGATTGACTTGCTCAGATCCGACAACGCGAATAAAATCTTTGTTGTTCTTGGACAAAGTTCTCTATTAAACCTAGATAAAAGAGAAAATGAGATTGTAGACATAGACACATTCAATCTTGAAAAAGACGAACTGGTATTTGACAAAGTGTGGTTTTCCAGTGCTTTCACGACTCTTAACCAGACAAAAGACTATCATTTATTGTCATTTGCTCAATTCAGCTATCTAATTAACTATATTGACCCATCTTTCTTCATTGATAGAGTTATATTACTAAAAGATAACCTAAGACAAATTTTTCCCATTGACGAGCAAGACTACCTTGAAAAAGATGAAAAAGAGAATATTGAGTTACGACCAGATCAATTACCAATTTACCAAGCCGAACAATTTACTGTTAACGGAAAGTATTACTACTCAGTAAAGACACCTATTAATTCATTTAATTCAATTCCGATTTTCGAAGAATCTAAAGAATTGAGCTTTTCAAACAATCAAAATTTAGACTGTATTGATGTAAGTTCTGATCCATTTTCGCTTGATATTTTTGTAAATGAGTGCATAGAACAGAATAATTTCAAAAAGCAAGCCGTTGTTAAGTTTTATAATAAACAACCACTAAATCCAGCTATTCTTGATATTTTGAAGAAACTAAACTCATTAATGAGTCTGTTTGGCGGAACTTTATTTATTCTTGAAGAATCTTCAATTATTTCTGATTATAAGGTAGGCGAGACAACTCAAATGCTTTTGAATGGATTCTGGGGTGAGAAAGCATCATTCAGAAATATGTCAATTTATAAAAACCCAAACATTGGCAATGAAATTTCCGATGTCTCACAAGGTCTTGTTGTTGAAACAATAATTAAAGAATATGAGAATTCATTAAGTGATGAACCATGTAGAGATTTATTTTTAACCGCACCTACAGGAGCGGGAAAATCACTATTATTTCAACTGCCAGCATTTTACGTTTCTAAAAAAGGTGATGTTACCATTGTTGTTTCACCTTTGATAGCATTGATGAAAGATCAGGTTGAAGCTATAATCAAAGATAGAAATTATGACAAAGTTGCCTATATTAATAGTGAACTTAGTCTTATTGATAGAGACAGGATTATAGAAAACTGTATTTCCGGAGAAATAGATATTCTTTATATGTCTCCCGAGTTGTTACTTTCCTATGACATTACTCATTTTATAGGATCTAGAAGACTTGGATTATTAGTAATAGATGAAGCTCACTTAATTACTACTTGGGGGAGAGATTTCAGGGTTGATTATTGGTTCTTAGGTAATCATATTAGAAAGATGAGAAAGTATCATAATTTGCGATTTCCAATGGTTGCAGTAACTGCAACTGCAATCTATGGTGGAGCAAATGATATGGTATTTGATAGTGTGGACAGCCTAGTAATGCACAATCCACATATCTTCATCGGACAAGTAAAACGAAATGACATTGAGTTCGTAATTAACAATTACGAAAAATTCACGGTAAACTATGAAACAAACAAGATCAACCAAACCGTTGAGTTTGTAAAGAAGATCAATGATCTAGGTTTAAAGACTTTGGTTTACACTCCATTCACAAGACATATTCGCCAAATTCTTGATAAGCTTAATTCTGAGAAACTAAATTTTGCAACAGGCTATTATGGAGCTTTGGACTCATTGAATAAAGAGTTTGCGTATAGACAATTCAAAAGTGGCGAAAAAAAAATCATGATATCTACCAAAGCATTTGGTATGGGTATAGACATTTCAGATATTCAAGTAGTTTATCACCATGCACCATCTGGTTTACTTCCTGATTATGTTCAAGAAATTGGTAGAGTTGCAAGGAAGCCTGAAATAAAAGGTTTTGCTACATTAAATTACTCCTCGCAAGACCAACGTTATACTAAGGCATTACACGGAATGTCTGCACTTAGACAATATCAAATAAAAGAAGTGCTAAAGAAAATTCATAAATCTTATTTGAAAAATAATAAAAATAGAAACTTACTTCTTTCTGTTGACGACTTTGGTCATATTTTCGAAAACACTCTTGATCTCGATCAAAAAGTATTGACAGCACTAATGATGATTGAAAAGGATTATTTAGCAAAAAATCGATTCAATGTCATTATAGCACGTCCTAAAAAATTATTTGTTAAGGTATATGCCAGAACATCTAATCAGCACTTAAAACTTCTTTCAAACAAATACGCAAATACATTTAGAATTTTATCAAACGCTGGAAACGGAAACACCATAATTGAAATGGACCTTGATAAATTGTGGTATAATCATTTTGTAAATATGAGTTTCCCTATCCTAAAAAGAGATTTTTATACTGGTTATCTTTTTAAAGATGATAATATTGAATTAATTCCTCAACTTAAGATGTCATTTGAACGGCTCGAAAGTTTTAATTCAGTTTTTAACAAGCTGCAAAATCTTCTTAATACTATACAGTCAATTTTTGCAAATTCAGAAGGATATTTCAAACAAGTAGAATTTCAACATAAATTAAACAATGTTTTACAAGATGAAGAGAAATCAGAAAAATTAAGTAAATTCATTTTATCTTCATATTCTGGTCGATTAGTTCAGCCTGGTGTAATAGAATCCAATGCTTTTTTACAACAGAGAAAAAGTATTGATGGATTTGAATATAGAGTTTTTAACACACAATATCTTGCAAGTTTTACAGCATTGCTGAATCGTCTAAATAGTTTATATGGTAAAACCGAAAGTACAACAGTTGAAAGGTATGTAACTAACAAAGAAACAAATGCAATCACCTACGTTCGTCTCGGATATTTCTTAGAAATGTTAGAGTTAGGTACCTTTGAGATTAAAGGCGGTGAAAATCCAATGGTTTTCATTCGTATAAATGATCCAAGCAGAATTGAGAGAGATTCAAACAATCCAAGTTATTCAAATAGCCTATTAAGTAAAACTTTAGAAAGACACTATTTAAGCAACCAAATATTCGATCATTTCTTTTTGCGAAGTTTCTCAAATATAGAGCGTTGGGATTTTATTGAAGATTTCTTTTTGGGTTCAGATGTTGATTCCTTAATCGAAACATATAAAGGTGGTGAAGCGAACAAAATTGATATTATTGAAACTCTAAAAAAAAAACGCTTAACTCCAAGTGAAGTTCAATTAAACCAAGACGAAGATTCAAATATACATATTTTTCATCCTATTCCAGAAAGATATTACAAATTTAACGACATGTTGACAATCAATTGCAATGGCTGTTTTAGAACTATGAAAGTTACTGAATGGCTTTGTGAAGATCCAGTTTCTTTTGACAAAATACGTAATGAAAAAAACATGAAGTTAAACCATGAAGTCTTTGATATACTAATTTCAAAAATTCAAGCTCATCATCGTGATTATGCTAAACTTGTATTGGGGTTAAAAAAAAGAATATTATTTAAAGGTTATGACAATCTTGTACAAGCTATAGTTCCATATCTGAATCAACCTTTAGATTTTTATAAATGGTGGTGTTCGAATGAGGACAAAGTAATAATGACTTTAGAAGAGAAAATCAGATTATTTGATACTGTTCATATCAATAAACCTAGTTTACTAAAACACAAACATAAGACAATGATAATCAACAAATAACGAGGGCATAATACACGCCTATGTCCACCTGCTGGCTGACGTGGTTTTTGCAGCATTTGCGCCCGCATTCACTTTGTCGCTGTGCGACAGCGAATACGCCCGCAAACCGCAGGATGCCCATAGCCTCAGTCGTTATGCAGCATAGTGAAAAAGGAAAAAGACAAAATTTCGTTTAAAAAATCTTAGAGTGACAAACTGAAATATTTTATAAATAAATTATTTTGTACTTCGAATATTACTAAATAAATCTTAGAAATTAAAATAATAACAATTTAAATAATTTTATATGAAAGAAAAATACAAGGTTTTAAGTGTTTGGTGGATAGCAATGGGTACTTTATTTAGCGGATCATTTTACATATTTTGTCCTGCAATCTTTTTATTTGACGGTAACATATTGAATTTAGCAGAAACTACAATGCTTTTAAATGAAACTGCTCATTCAAACAGAGACTATTTATTAGTAATGGATTTGAAAGATATCATATTAAAGACGTTGATTTTAATAACAATCGTAGGGATTATTTTAATTGTTGGTTTAGGTTCTATGCGAAAGAAAAGAAAGAGACAAGACATTTAAACTTGAAAAGTTTGTTAGAATTCTAAGCTTTTAGCGGTTTGACAACTTTGCGACAAGAAAAAGATAAAACCTACATTCTGACTTTTCGACAAGTATTAAAAATGTTAGAAAGTTTTGATTTTTAAGACATAGAATTTAAGAATTTATTCATTAATTTGTGACAGTTTCGTGAGGACTGAAAACAAAGAAAAGAAAACAATCAGACAATTTTTGCGCTTTTCGGTTGGAAAGTGCAGTTTGACGTGCGACTGAAACGTGAGTTGCAAGGTTTTTTACTTTTTATCGGCTAACATTGAAACGACTCACTGAAAACCAAACTAAGTATGCCTAATACACGCTCTTAGGTTTGCACTGGCGGCTGACGTGCATTTTGCAGGTTTTGCTCCCGCATTCACTTTGTCGCAGTGCGACAGTGAAAGCCCCCGCAAACCGCAGGTGCGCATAGCCTCGGTCGTTATGTGTAATTGCAAAAAAAAAGACGAGACCATAATCTTACTGAATTTATTCGTAACTTTGGACTCAAAAACAAGAAAAAAATATGAACATAATTGGAAAAATAACAGGAGTAAAATACAAGGTAATTCTATCCGAAAACCTTAAAACTGTTGACATTAAGAATTTTGATATAAATCAAATTGCCTCTTCATGTATTTTGACAGACAAAAAACATTCTTTTGCAATTTCAAAATGGGTTACTCCTAAACGAACTCGTTCTTATCCATTTGAACGAGTTTACAACACCCTACATATTTCCAAGAAAATAACTGTAATACCAATCGTTAAGGATGAAGGTGCAAAAGGCGACAGAGATTATCTTCAATGGGACACAGTTTCACTTATGTCTTTGTTAGATGTCTTTGTTATTTTTGCTTACTACGACAAAGCAGATAAAGCAGACGAGAAAATAACAAATCAACAATTCAATAATAAATACGTTCTCTCCAAAATCAAAGAAATTGAACAAT
>JAURYY010000008.1 GCA_030653695.1 Paludibacter sp.
TTCGTCGGGTCGTTGAACCAAATTAAAATCAAACAATCCCATATCGTCCTCGTCCAATAATCCAAGTGGGTCATCGTCCAAAATATCATCTATGGTAAATACTTTTTTTTCTACCGGTACTAATAGCCCGAATTCGTCGTATTGCTCCAGAATTTTTCTTTTGGACTCTGTTTCTCTAAAATCGCACAACCGTGAATAAAGGGTATGTTCATTAACTCCATTATTCTCAAGCGGTAAACGTTGATTTTGCTGATAAAAATCAATTATTTCTAGAAATTTGCTTACGAGTGTATTGTCTTCATTTCTAACAGCTGCCGATGGTTTCACTTCCAATAAGCCCAAGGGATCGTTGTCGAAAATATCCTGTAACTTTTTATCTTTATTCAACATAACTCAGGCTAATTATTATTGGCAGTTTGATTCTTGCGTTTTAAATCCTTCAAAAACAAAATAGCTTCCGCCATTCTGCGTTCGTTAAAGTTAGCCGATTTGATGTTTGGTTCCCGATGAAATGTTTTCATGAATTTCTGAACTTTTTCGGGGTAATAAATCAAGGCTTCGTCAACAGTCATTTTAATTCGCGAAGTTTCAATTACATCTTGTATTACTTTCAATACTTTGGGAGTAACCGATTTTGAAAGAATTTCGTAAGCACGTTGGAATGGGTTGACCTGATCAATCAGGTCGATATGAATATCATCAATATTTACAAACTGACCAGCCATGCGGATAAACCGTTTATCGGCTTGTGCTTCATTTTCAGTGGCATTGTTGCTGTTTATATTTATTTTGCTGAAAGTACTTGCTTCATCATCCGACAAATCCGGATACATTGTTTGTACAACTTTTGGAATTAGCACATTGCTTATTTCCTCTCTCGACATGTTTTCGGCAATAGCTTTTTTGATGCTTTCATCATTCTCGATTGCCTTTTTTAAATCTTTGATATTAATATAAGTCGAATTTTTCATCACAGAATCCATCACCACATATTGGCGAACTTCTTCCACTTCATCTTCGCTCAGATTCGGATATTTTTTTTCAATAACCTGTTTAATCAACACTTTATTAATCACTTCGGCGTCGATATTTCCGGGTATAGCCGCCAAAATGCTATTATCTTTTAGTATAGTGGCTTTTAAATCGTTTATGTCCGATTGGAGAATATCTTTTACCCTTTTGGAACTTGGAGCTTTATATCCTCTTACCAAAATTTCGCCCGGCAATGCTCTATCATCTGGCGAAAAACGAGGTTTGAAATTAAAGTTTGGTGCCAACACCTGCTCCATTAATAATGAAGCGGTAATTGCTTTCAGCATATTGTTTACTGCAAACCTTACGTCGTCGCTTGTTGCATCGGGTTGAGCAATAAGGTTAGTAAATTGCGCATGGGTTTTATTATTACTGTCTCTGGTGGCACGCCCAATAATCTGAACTATTTCGGTCAATGAACCACGATAACCCACTGTCAAAGCATATTCGCACCAGGGCCAGTCAAAACCTTCTTTGGCCATTCCCAACGCAATAATCAAATCAATATCATCTACTGATTTCATTTCGCGCAAGTAATTCACAATTAAATCACGTTCACGTGAATTGTCATTTACCAAATCAGCTACTTTTATGGTTTTCCCATCTGTGTGACGTTTCAGGTAGATTACTTTTGTTTCAGCATCCACTTTTATCACATCTCCAATAGCATCTAGGATAAAATTCACTTCATCGTATTTTCGTTTGAGTGATTCGCCCGAATTGACATTTGGAATATGTAATATGGTTTTTTTGTCTGTATCTAAAACGTCAAGAATGGCTTCGGTGTAATTACCCTGATAGAAATTATATCCTATCCCCAATGATTTCAGGTAGGTGTAACCGTTTAGTTGCTCATAATAAGTGTAAGTCACATTGGTAAACTTTTCTTCGTCTTCGGGTAGAAGTACAGGAACACTATCGCCACGAAAATAGGAGCCGGTCATAGCTACAATATGAGCTGTTGATTTTTCCATAATCAAGCGTAATAATTCACCTAACTTGCTATCACCGTCAGCCGACACGTGGTGAAACTCATCAATAGCCAATAAACAATTATCAAAGTCAGTTTCTTTTAATTCTTCAAATGCAAAACGAAGTGTAGCATGTGTGCATATCAATATCTTTTCGTCATTACGCATAAAGTTACAGAATGCTTGTACCTTGCCTTTGCTGCCATCATTGCCCGGAGTACAAAGATTGTAATTATCGTGGAAATCCCAATCAGCATAGAAACCGTGACTTGTCAGGTTGGTAGCACGAAACGAACCACCAATTGATCTCTCGGGAACAGCAACAATTACTTTTTTTAGTCCTTGTTTTATAAGTTTATCTAAAGCGATAAACATCAATGCACGTGATTTACCCGAAGCAGGTGGAGCTTTCAATAATAAGTATTGAGCATCACGGGCTTCATACGCTTTTTCCTGCATTTCGCGCATTCCAAAATGATTGGTTTGCGAGCTTTGCCCTGTTTGGGCGTAGGTGACATGAACTAAATCGGGCATAGTTATTTTTTCTTTTTCAATTGTTTTGCTTGAGAATCAATTTGCGCAATAAAATCTTTTTCAACAGACGTTAATTCATTTTTGATACGTTCTTTGTATTTTTCATATTCGGCATGTGCCTTTTCAATAGCATCCTCATGACTAATACTTCCTGTATGATTCAAAATGTCTTTACCTGTCATAGTCAGGAAACCATCCAATCGAACAAGCCAGTCTTTCATGTACATAGGCTGTCTGTTCATAGCTTGAATTTCGGCCACCTCCAAATAGGCAGTAACCATACGGTTCAGGACATTCAATTCTTCCTCTTTTAAATAGTTTTTGGCTATTTCGGTTTCTTGTTTTGTGGGTACACTTCCTTTGAAGTGCGTAAGACCTGAATGTTCTTTTAATGCATTGGCTCTATGAAAAATAATTTCGGCTGCTGTATGGTTGTGTGCAGCCCAATGCATTTTATTCTGAACAGTTTTGAAAAACTCTTTCGACATTTCGGACGAAGCATCATAATCTATGCTCGTAGCATAAATATCGAGGACTTTGCGCCAGAAAACCTTTTCGGACGAACGAATATCCCTGATACGAGCCAATAATTCATCAAAATAATTGCCCCCGCCAGCTTCCTTTAGCAGTTCGTCATTCATGGCAAAGCCCTTGATAATATATTCTTTAATTAACGCTGTTGCCCATTTTCGGAATTGCACACCCCTATGTGATTTTACGCGGTAACCAACCTAAATAAT
>JAURYY010000014.1 GCA_030653695.1 Paludibacter sp.
CTCATATTACCGATGAGATTAAGCGTAATATAAAACTTCTCGGTGTTAAAGGAGATTTTGATTTTGTAATCACCGAAATAGGCGGAACCGTGGGCGATATCGAATCGTTACCCTATATCGAAAGTGTACGCCAGTTGCGCTGGGAATTGGGGAAAAATTGCCTGATTATTCATCTTACTTACGTGCCCTATCTGGCTGCAGCTAAGGAATTAAAAACCAAACCTACTCAACATTCGGTAAAAGCCCTGCAGGAACAGGGTGTTCAACCCGATATTCTTGTTTTAAGAACAGAGCACAACATTCCGCAGGAATTACGCAAAAAAGTGGCTTTGTTTTGTAATGTAGAGCAATCGGCGGTGATGCAATCCATTGATGTATCTACCATTTATCGTGTTCCGCTCAATATGCAACATGAAAAATTAGACGAAGTGGCATTGACCAAAATGGGTTTCGATTTGGAAAAAACGCCACCTGCCGATATGAAAAAGTGGACTGAATTTGTAGAAATTCTCGAAAATGCAAAACAGGAAGTCCGGATCGCCCTGATCGGAAAATATGTTCAATTGCCCGATGCATACAAATCGATTATCGAATCGCTGCTTCATGCCAGTGCCTACAACAACCGCAAACTAAAGTTAGATTTAATACTTTCGGATAAATTAACGGAAGAAAACGTTGAGCAAAAATTGAGTAAAGTGGATGGTATTGTGGTGGCTCCTGGGTTTGGCACCCGCGGCATGGATGGTAAATTTGCAGCAATAAAATATGCCCGCGAAAATAATGTGCCTTGTTTGGGAATTTGTATGGGCATGCAAACCATGTCAATTGAATTTGCCCGAAATGTGTTGGGATACGCCGATGCCAATAGTACCGAAATTGATCCGAACACAAAAAACAATATTGTGGATATAATGGAAGAACAAAAAAATATCCTCGATTTAGGCGGAACAATGCGATTAGGAGCATACAATTGTAAACTGAATAAAAATTCGAAAACCTACCAAATTTACAAAAAGGAAAATATCAGCGAAAGACACCGGCACCGATACGAATTCAATAATGCATACAAAGATGAATTTGAAAAGAGTGGTATGATGTGCAGCGGCATAAATGAGGAAACGAACTTGGTGGAAATCATTGAACTAACATCACATAAATGGTATATCGGTGTTCAATTTCATCCCGAATACAGCAGTACGGTTATCAATCCGCATCCGTTATTTATCGGTTTTGTAAAAGCGGCTATTGATAAATGAGTAAATAAGTAATGAAAAGAAATTATTGTAACACAATTCATAATTCTCCCGATAGTTATCGGGATCATAAATATGAATTATTTATGTAACTGTTAAAAGAAAAGTATTGTCATTTTAGAATTAACATGTTTAGAAAAATGACAATTGTACTTTTTTAATTTAAAAACTCTCAAACTCTCAAACTTTTTTACAATAAACAGATATAAAAATTAATTGATAGATTAAAATAATATGGATAAAAATACAATCATCGGGTTTGTGCTCATTGCTGCAATTCTGATTGGTTTTTCGGTTTTAAATAAACCAAACGATGAGGAAATAGCCCGTCAAAGAAGATATAACGACTCTATCGCTTTGGTCGAGCAGAGCAGAGTTGCAGCTCAGGAGTCAATTCGCAAAGCCAGCGAAGTACTGCGTGCCGACACAATTGAAGCGAATGACACTACAAACGTGCTGGCAAAAATAACTGATGCATTCGGCGATTTCAGTCCGGCTGCCGTAGGAGAAGAAAAGTTTTTCACCCTCCAAAATCAGCTTGTAAAACTTACATTCAGCAACAAGGGCGGACGTATTTATGCAGCCGAACTGAAAAATTTCAAAACCCATGATTCGCTTCCGTTAATACTTTTTGATGGACAAGAAAGTAGCATGGGATTCACGCTGGCAACGAACAACAATCGGGTAGTAAATACTCAAAACTTGTTTTTTGAACCGGTTGGAGAAGTTAAAAAAGACAACAAGGGCAATCAGACTTTAGTTTTACGGTTGAAAACAACCGGTAATGCCTATTTGGATTTTGTTTACACTTTGCCTGCAAACGATTATATGTTGAATTTCGGTATTTTGCCGGTTGGCATGGATAGTATTCTGCCATTAGGAACAAATTTCCTCGAAATGCAATGGGCAACTCGTATCCGCCAGCAAGAAAAAGGGCGTAAATTTGAAAATCAATATTCATCAGTATATTATAAATTTGATGCCGATGATGTAGAACACCTCAGCGAAAGCAAAAATGATGCACGCAAACTGACCAACAAAGTGAAGTGGATTGCATTTAAAGATCAGTTTTTTAGCAGCATTCTTATTGCCAACCAACCTTTTTCATCTACTTCGCTCGAAAGTGTAATTGAAGATGAAACAAACAGTTATCTTAAATCGTACAAATCCGAAATGACAGTTCCCTTCGACCCTTCGGGTAAGGAAGTAACTTCTTTTAAAATGTTTCTGGGTCCCAATAAATACAAAATTTTCTCTGATTATGACAAAGGTGTTGTAGCAGAAAAAAAATTAAAACTTCACAGTCTGATTCCGCTTGGTTGGGGCATTTTCGGATGGGTTAACCGGTTTGCCATTATTCCTATGTTTAATTTATTCAGCACTTTTATTGGTAATTTTGGAATTATTATTTTTCTGATGACGATAGTGATAAAATTGGTACTGTATCCTCTAACTTATAAATCCTATATTTCGAGTGCCAAAATGCGCGTGTTGAAGCCCGAAATTGATGAAATTAATGCGCGGATTCCTGCCGATAAAGCTGCCGAACGACAGAAAGCTACCATGGAATTGTACAAAAAAGTAGGAGTAAGTCCAATGAGTGGATGTTTGCCTACTTTGTTCCAGATGCCTATTTTATTTGCCATGTTCAGTTTTTTCCCTTCTTCAATCGAATTGAGGCAGGAAAGTTTCCTTTGGGCTACAGACCTCTCGTCGTACGATGCCATTGTAAGTTGGAATGCTACCATTCCGCTTGTTTCTACATATTTTGGTAACCACATCAGTCTTTTTACTTTGTTGATGACGGTTACAACCATTATTTATACCAAACTGAACATGGCTAATACAGCAACTCCCGATCAACCCGGAGCCGGCATGATGAAATGGATGATGTATCTGATGCCGGTTATGTTCATGTTTATGTTTAACGGTTATGCTTCGGGATTAAGTTATTATTATTTTGTGTCAACGCTTATTTCAATAGCTCAGACTTATGCCATTCGAGCTACGGTTGACGAAAAGAAACTGTTAGCACAACTCCATGCCAAACGTGCCAATAATGCCAATGCAAAATCACCTGCCAAGAAAAGCGGAGGATTTATGGAACGTATCGAAAAAATGCAGCGCGAGCAACAAAAAGCACTGCGCGACCGAAAAAAGAAATAATTAACGGGTTATAAATAATAAAAGCGTAAAATGCAGAGTTTATACTTTGTGGTTTACGCTTTTTTTTGAATTTAAATAGAAGTGAAAATGAATTGTAAAAATGCTATCATAGTATCAATTTTTTTGTTGGTGCTGGTTTCGTGTCAGAAAACAGACAGATTTGGAATGAAATCAGCCCCGAAAATTGAAGTAAAAATCAAACGCTTTGATAAATCCATAATCAGTATTGATACTGCAAATATCGATTCGGAATTACGTAAGTTATATAAAACATATCCGGGTTTTATGTCTGATTACATAAATGAAGTTATGGACGAAAATCCTTCAGACACAACAGCAGTGAAGAAATTACTTCTCGATTATCTATCGGATACTGCATTTGTGGGTGTAAATAAAAAAGTACTCGAAGTTTTTGCGGACGTTTCATCCATCGAAAAGGATATTTCGGGTGCTTTTTCGGGCTTAAATTATCTGTTTCCTGATATTAAACTGCCCGAAATCTTTTTTTTCGTTTCGGGATTCAACCGCTCTGTTCTGAAGAATGATAATTTTATTGCCATTGGTTCCGATCTTTTTCTGGGTAGCGATTATTCAAAGTATGCCGAAATTAGCTATCAATATCTTACAGTTAATATGTGTCGGCAAGCAGTACCGGTTGATATTGTATCGGCATTGATTTATACATCCTTTCCAAATAAGTCGAACGAGGAAAGATTGTTGGATCTTATGATTTACAAAGGAAAATTATTATTCCTTTTGTCGGTTCTATTACCCGATACTGAACCGCAAAATATTATGGGATATACAAAAGCAAAAATGGATTGGGCTGAAAAATTCGAAAAAGAAATATGGTCATCAATGATAGAAAATAAACATCTTTTCAGTACCGATACTCAATTGATTAACAAATATATTAATGATGCTCCATTTACTGCGCCCGTTTCGCAGGAATCGCCTGGACGATTAGCAACTTGGATAGGCTGGCGCATAGTGGAAAGTTACATGAATACAAATAAATCGACACGATTGCAGGAACTTATGAAAGAAAATGACTGTCAGAAAATTCTTGAAAACTCAGGCTATAAACCATAAAAAAAGACCTGACTGAATTTTAAATCAGGCAGGTCTTGTCATTTCTGTAATGCAATTAATTAAACAGGACTGATTGCTTCTGAAGGACAAACATCAGCGCAAGTTCCACAATCGGTGCAAACATCAGGATCAATCACATAAATATCACCTTCAGTTATTGCGTCTACGGGACATTCGGCAATGCAAGAACCGCAAGCGATACAATCTTCTGAAATTACGTAAGCCATTTTCTTAAATTTTTTGTTAGTACTAATTAGTTCTGCAAAAATATCACTTTTTCTATATCAAAAAAAATATTTAATCACCTTTTATTATAATACTGATAAATTTATTGTTCATAAATTATATAAGTAGCAGACAATGAATTATATATAGAGTTTGTATTTAACGTTAAATTTGTTATATTTTTTTTTACCGGACAATAATAAATTAAAATCTTTATATTGATTTTTTACTTCCAATAGTTCGTGACTCTGTCGCTTTTAATCTAAACTCTAAACTCCGCCTGTGCAAACTCGTAGCTCATAATTCCCAAAAATGGCGGCGAAGCCGCCATTTACTTCTCCAGTCCCTGATTTTGAAGTGAATTGTCATTCCGAGCGAAACGAGGAATCTCCTATTTGTTAATAAAGGATTGTTTTGTCATTCTGATTCTTCATTATATTCTGAATGACATGCAGCGAGGAATCTTCCACTGTTTAAAAAGGGTTCAATTGAGATTCCTCACTTCAAAAACTTCACTTCCCCTCGCTGCCGCACGATTGTATCGTGTGGTAGGTAAGGCGGGAGATTCCTCACTACAAAAACTTCACTTCGTTTCGTTTTCTTTGTTCGGAATGACAGACGATTTTTTGGGGGTAAGGCGGGAGAAGAAAATGACGGCGAAGCCGCCATTTAATTTAATGCTTTGTCAGTTTTTAAAGTTTCTGCTAAACGCCTTATATGTTGTGGAGTAGTTCCGCAGCATCCTCCAATTATATTTGCACCTGCTGCAGCAAGTTGAGTTGCAAATGCGGCCATCATTTCGGGCGATTCGGGAAAAACGGTACACATTCCCTGCAAAATGGGTAATCCGGCATTGGCATGTATCAGAATTGGAATATCTTTATCCACCGACCGAATTTCTTCAGTTACCTTTATCATCCCCTCAATACCATTGCTGCAATTCGCTCCCAATATATCTACTCCGGCTGCTTTAAGTACCTCAACCATTTCGGCGGGCGAAACACCCATCATTGTGCGGTATTCACCGGTTGCCAAATGATCGAAAGTCATGGTGCAAATTACTTCGAGTTCAGTGTTTTCGCGGGCTGCACGTACAGCAATTTCAGCTTCATCAAGGGCAGTCATAGTTTCAATTACCAAAGCGTCAGCACCGCCATCACGCAAAGCCATTGCCTGTTCTTTGAATGCTTCGTACAATTCTGTTTCAGTTACATCGCCCATAATGAGCATTTTGCCGGTAGGTCCGATAGAGCCGAGTACATACTTATCTTCGCCTGCTGCCAATCGCGAAATTTCGGCTGCTTTCCGATTGATTTCGTACACGCGGTCAGCTAACCCGAAACCTTCAAGTTTGAAGCTGCTTCCACCAAAACTATTCGTTTCGATGGTATCAGCGCCGGCATCGATATAACTCTTAGCAATATCAAATACCGCTTCGGGATGTTCAATGTTCCACCATTCGGGACATTCGCCCGCTTGTAAGCCTTTTGCCTGTAAAAAAGTTCCCCATGCTCCATCGGAAACTAAAGTTTTACCTTGCGCGATTTGTTCTTTCAGCGTAGGTTTCATAATTCTATTGATTGATTGTTTAGACAACTCATTTAAAGCGAACACATTCATCTTGAAAAACTCGGGAATCGTTCTATGTTGTAAATTCAATAAGCCGATTCAAATTCATGTAAAAACCTAACATCATTCTCGGAAAACATGCGCAAATCTTTCACTTGAAATTTGAGGTTAGTAATACGTTCAATGCCCATTCCGAAGGCATAGCCAGTGTAAACTTTCGAATCAATATCGCAGTTTTCCAATACATTTGGATCAACCATGCCGCATCCGAGAATTTCGACCCAGCCTGTATGTTTGCAAAACGGACAACCTTTTCCGCCGCAGAGCTTGCATGAGATGTCCATTTCGGCGCTTGGTTCGGTAAACGGAAAATACGATGGACGCAACCGAATCTGTGTGTCATGTCCGAACATTTCTTTTGCAAAATACATCAATGCCTGTTTCAGGTCGGCAAACGAAACATCTTTGTCGATATAAAGCCCCTCGACCTGATGGAAAAAACAGTGCGCACGGTACGATATGGCTTCGTTGCGATATACCCTGCCCGGAAAAATCATGCGGATAGGTGGTTTTTGATTTTCCATAATGCGTATCTGAACCGAAGAGGTATGCGTACGAAGTACCACATCCGGACTTTGTTTGATAAAGAAAGTATCCTGCATGTCGCGTGCCGGATGTTCGGGAGCAAAATTCAACGCGCCGAAAACATGCCAGTCATCTTCTATTTCAGGACCTTCGGCAATGGTAAAGCCGATGCGTGAAAAAATGTCTGCTATTTCGTTTTTAACCAATGAAAGCGGATGCCGGGTTCCTAATTTCAAAGGATCGGAGCTACGTGTAAGGTCTGATTTTTGAGTTGAATCTGAATTTTTATCGAATGATGTTTTCAGTTCATTGATTTTTTGCTGCGCTGCATCTTTCAATTCGTTCAAAAGCTGACCTACTTCTCGTTTTTCTTCATTGGCAACCTCACGAAAATCATTGAAAAGAACCGAAATAGCCCCTTTTTTGCTTAAATATTTAACACGTAAGGTTTCTAATTCCTCCTGACTTGCCGCAGTTAGTTTGTTCAACTCGTCTTTTAACTCATTTATCCGGTTTTTCATCTTATATTTTTCATTTAATA
>JAURYY010000025.1 GCA_030653695.1 Paludibacter sp.
AGTCCGTTGGATAATTTAAATATTTAGCAGATTATATTGTTTGTTTTACACAAATAACGTATATTTGCGAAGCATTACGATTGAAAAATAACGTTAGTGAATAAATAACAAATTCCGATAAGAGAAACTACTCAAAATCGGGCTCTTTTGCTAAGTTGCTGATAATCTTTAATTTAAATATACCAAAAACTACTTCTAAGGCAGAAATATGGGAAACTCCGTTTCTCATATAGGAAAATGAGTTTCTCATAGGGATCCGTTGTGCAACACTCTAAAAAAACCAACAACGACATAGAAAATAGCAAGAATGAAGAATCGAAATTACTGGGTTGTATCACCTAATGTAAAAAACAATGACGAGGAAAACAGATGGAAAGACTTTCTTTCAACAAATCCATATTCGTTTATTGGATGGGATGAAGACAACCAATTCGGAAATACTTTTATTAACATCATCAAAAAAGGTGATGTAATAATCAATGCACAAAGAAAGAATTGGAAGCCTCACGTTTTTGGAATTGGCGTTGCAACAGATGATAAATGTGAGTGGCAAGAAATCGAAAACACACCGAGTGGTGCTTATTGTAGACAACTGAATCCTTACTTGACTAAAGAAAGAATATCAGATTTAGATTTTAATGGGACTGCATATTATGGCGACAATAAACAAATACCAGCACTTTATCAATTACATCCACAAAGAAATGAGAATGATAAAAGATTAGTAGAAATCATTGAAAAAGAATTAGAAATGGTCAAAAGAGAACAAGACATACAAAAGTTTGTAGAATTGCTTTCCACAAACAAAAACATCATCTTGACTGGTGCTCCAGGAACAGGAAAAACATATTTAGCAAAACAAATTGCTAAACAAATGATTGGAGTTCAAACTGATGAAGAGTTAGAAGAAAGCGAACAATTTGACTTTGTCCAATTCCACCCATCATATGACTACACTGACTTTGTTGAAGGTCTTCGACCAACACCGCCTGATGAGAGCGGTATAATCGGGTTTGAGATAAAAGACGGTATATTTAAATCATTTTGCCAAAAAGCATCAGAGGCAAAATTTTCAGAGATAGTCGATAATTTTGATGAGTCTTGGGAAAATATATTATCAGCTGTACGAAATGGCATTGCTCAAGGTACTTTAACACGAATTGGTTCTTGGGATTATGGATTATCATCAAAAGATTCTTTGAAATACTCTTCCGTAGATACACCTTCTCAATACAACTTTACAATTACGAAAAAGAATGTTTATGACGCATATCAAGGAAAACAAGCAAGACCATCGGGAGCTTTTCAAAAGGATATGGAAGATGTTGTAAATTATTTGAAAGCTAATTTCGGATTGTTAGAATTTGTAAACAAACAGGAGAAAACAAATAACGGAATCAAAAAATACGTTTTTGTAATTGATGAAATCAACAGAGGAGAAATTTCAAAAATATTTGGAGAACTATTCTTTTCAATTGACCCAAGTTACAGAGGGAAAAAGGGTGCAGTTAAAACCCAATATTCAAATCTACATAACAATGAAAAAGAAGTTTTCTTCGTTCCAGAGAACATCTACATAATTGGTTCAATGAACGACATTGACCGTAGTGTTGAAAGTTTTGATTTTGCAATGCGGAGGCGTTTTACTTGGATTGAGATTACAGCAGAACAAAGTGCCGAAAATATGAATTTGCCAGAAGAAGCAAAAAATAAAATGGCTAAACTGAATAATCAAATTTCATTGATTGAAGGTCTAAACCCTTCATATCACATTGGAGCAGCTTACTTTCTTGACTCAGACGGCAATGCTAGACAAGATTATGATATTATTTGGAATCTACGAATTGAGCCACTTTTGAAAGAGTATCTTCGAGGTATGCCTGATAGTTATGATAAAATTGAACTACTCAAAAATGCTTTCACTGCGTAATGAGAAAACGAGACAATAATTGTGGAGAAAAATTAACTGATGTTGAAATACTCAATATTGGTGATTTGACATCCATAGCTAATAGGAATCTCATTGATTTGCAAAGAGAGAATCCTGATTTGCTTGTTTTTCCTCAAACTTTAGGTCAATTTCGTGATGATGTTGAAAAATCGCACATTTTCTCGTTAGATGAAGAGAATCTAACTACTTATAATTTAATGGGCTTTGTAGGTCGCAATTCTAGTCAACTTACTATTTCATCACGCTTTGCCAAAGAAGACAACAATGACTATTTTTTACATTATATGTTGCAAAAGGTGTTTTCAATAAACCTTTTAAAATTTGACCAAACACCTAACAGTGAAAATATTTGGGATTTTTTACTTTATCTTTTCCCTTATTACTTAAAGAAAGCCTATTCACAAGGACTTTATAAAGCATACAAAAAAGAAGAATATAACGATTCAAATATTAAAGGAACTATTGATGTCAAAAGGCACATTATTAAAAATATCCCGTTTATGGGAAAGATTGCCTATACAACAAGAGAGCATAGCTACAATAACAATCTGACACAACTTGTTAGGCACACTATTGAACAAATCAAAACCCATCCTTTCGGGAGTGGTGTTTTGACAAATGACAGCGAAGTCCGAGACATTGTAAGTAAATTCATTTTTGTTACTGATAAAACTTACAACAACAATTCACGTCAAAAAATAGTTTCAGCCAATTTAAAACCTGTTTCACACCCATACTTCACGGAATATGGGGCTTTGCAAAAAATATGCTTGAAAATTTTAAGACACGACAAAATAACATTTGGTAAAGAAAAGGATAAGGTTTATGGATTGTTGTTTGATGGTGCTTGGCTTTGGGAAGAGTATTTGAATACAATTCTAAAAGATAATTTTATACATCCAGAGAATAAAACAGGAAGGAATAGTTATCACCTTTTTGAAAACGATTTCAGAAGCTTTCAATTGATATATCCTGACTTTATTAGCAAGGAAGAACCAAGGACTGTTGGAGATGCAAAGTATATACCACTTGGAAGACAACAAGCATATTCCGAGAATTCAGAAAAATCAACAAGTATTTACTACAAGACAATAGCATATATGTATCGTTTTAGTTCAAATAGTGGATTCTTACTATTTCCGAACCAAGAGATAAGTTTTTTTGAAACATATAGAATAAAAGAGACGGACGGAATTCTTAAAAAAATTGGATTAGCAATACCGCAGTCATCCGAAAACTTTAAGGAATTCATCAAAACTATGAATGCAAATGAACAAGAATTGAGATTGAATTTAACAAATGAAAAAAGAGCGATTGCACAACACGCGGTATAAAACATTGGGGTTTAAGTGGTTATTCGAGCATTCTGCCCCGCATCAAGTTCGGTGTAACTGGACAGGATAGTAGCCCGCAATCCCCAACGTTTCATACCGCAAACCGTTACCAAACATGCAAAAAAAAGAAAAAGAAGACCAATATGGACACAAGTTAATGCATTATTTCAGTCTTGAAGCATAGTAGAGACTTTAATACGGAAACACAAGAAAGAAACTATGAAAGTGTTTTCGTGAAGAAA
>JAURYY010000045.1 GCA_030653695.1 Paludibacter sp.
ATCATCCTTTGCATCAGTATTTCGCAGTGGTTTTTCGTAGTTGCGAATATCGAAATGAGTAAAAGTGATTTCGTGTTTGATAGCTTCGATGGCTGGAGCTGCTATTTCGTTGTAGAAAAAATCTGTTTTATAACCTCCTGAACGTCCTTCCTCAAAATCGATAAATTGTATTACTAAAGTTTTGTTTTGAGCAAATTCTTTTTCAAAAACATGGGCATCAAATATAAACCATTCGTAAATATTGGTGGCAATCAACTGTTTTATTTCAAGGTTTTTGTGAGTAATCCTTTCGCGCAAATAATACAATACCAACTCTTGAAAGGCTTTAGAATTGATGTTCTGAACAGTCATCATTTCCCCTTTATTGGTTGGTTTCTTGGCTTCAATAATTACACCAACAGTGTTAGCGGCTGAGATGCCGTTATGTATTACCAAGTCATTTCGTCCTTTGGTATTAACAAAATGGGTGTTCTCGTAGTAGGTTTTTTCAAGAAATCGCGAAATGAGTTTTTTATGAAATTCTTCCGATTCGCTCTCATTTATATTATCTAACAAATAGATAAGATTTTCTTTAAACGTATTGACCTCAGATCTACCGGCTTTTACTTTAAGGAATGCTTTATTCAGTGCTTTGCGAGGATTGAGGATATTTAATACCATAATTCTATGACGGTGTAAAAGTTTTATTTTTTTTTCACCTACAAAAATACTAATTATATTTAACTCATAATTCAATTTTCAATAAAATACAAAAACCGCCCTGCATATTTCTATACCAAGGCGGTTTTTATGGCAATAAGTAGATACCCTAACTCAAAATCGATGGGTCTTTAACTCTTTATTTTTTTTAAATCGATTGAAAAGGGCGATTTTTTATGTGCAATATTTTATTCAGCACAGGTTGTTTTATTTTTTTTCCTCTTTTTTCTTTGTAGTATTAATTTTGAAGATGGAATAAAGCGGACAGAAATTCACTAAACTGGTAACTGTCAGCAATAATGCAACAACGAGTGCAATAATTCCAAGAGTATCGGAAAGAATACCTTTGTAAAAAATAATAATTAAGACAACCGCTAATCCTAATCGGATTAATTTATCAGAAGAACCAATATTTGCTTTCATAATTTATTGATATTAAAAGTTTTATTTAAAAAACAATTAGGGGGCATTAAAGTTCAATCGAAACAAAAATTTTTTCAAAAAATTCTAAATCAAATCTAACGCAGAATTACTGTTGAAAAATTTTCACTTTGAAATCATTTTTACTTCATTTTTCTTGATTATCTTTGCAACTTTAAAAATCAACTAAAAAATAAAGATAATGGAAATTTCAGGAAAAATTATTGCCGTTTTGCCTATGACGAGCGGAGAAGGAAAAAATGGATTGTGGCGTTCGCAGGATTATGTGTTAGAAACTGCCGATCAGTATCCAAAAAAAGTGTGTTTCAATTTGTTTGGTGATAAAATTGATCAATTTTCGGTTGCCATCGACGATGTGGTAAATGTTAGTTTCGACATTGAAAGTCGTGAATACAACAGTCGTTGGTACACTTCTATCCGTGCTTGGAAAGTAGATAAAAATGCTTCGGCAGTAACTTCGGGAGCACCTGCAACTCAACAAGCAGTAGTTAATGCGCCGACTTTTGATGCTACTCCTCAGGCAGGAAATGGCAGCGATTTGCCATTTTGAGCATGTTCTATATTAACTGATTATCTCAGGCTAGTACCAAACTTCGTAATGTCGGTTTGATTGAGCGATACGTATAAATTCAATTTATACGTATCGCTCAATCAACTTTTACCCGATCCCCTCCCGATAGCTATCGGGATAGGGTTTGGGGTTCTCAATCAATCAATCAACCAAATAGCATAAGCATGACAAATACTTCCGCCCAATACGAAAAGGTGCCAAACAGCGTGCATAAATTCAATTTTTTTTAATGAATAAATGCCCGCACCAACCGTATAAAACAATCCGCCGGCAAGCAACCACCAGAAAACGTCCATCGAACCGCTTGCCGAAAGCGCATCTATCAAAGGTTTGAAAGCCACCACCACTACCCAACCCATAGCCACATAACAGGCAGTTTCGAGCTTACTCGCATTTTTAAGTTTCATAAAACTCAGTAATACGCCTGCAATAGCAGCTATCCAGATGATGGCAAAAAGCGTCCAGCCCCAGGCGCCATGCTGGCGCAAAACAACCAAAGTGAATGGCGTATATGAACCTGCAATATGCAAATAAATAGCTGCATGATCAAATTTTCGAAGGGTAAGTTTTCGTCTTTCGTTTTTATCGGCATGATAAAAAGTGGAAGTGAAATATGAAAAGGTCATGAATGTGGCATATATCAATACGCTGATTATGTGCCAGTAATTGCCGGTGGGAATGGTTTTTTGCAGCAGTAAAAAAAATATTGACAGACCGAATGGAATACCAATGGCATGGGTCAAAGTATTGGCTTTTTCTTCGCGAAATGTGTAGCGGCTCATTGAATGGTGAATGGTTAATTATTTGATTGGTAAATGGTTAATTGGTTAATTGGTTGATTGGTTCATCAGTTAATTGGTTGATTTGTTAATTGTCCCGATAGCTATCGGGATGGTTAATTAATTCAAAATGATAGATTATGGACAAAATGCTTTGAAAACCAAACTGAAACCCGAAACTTGAAACACGAAACGCAAAACTATTTTAGAGTTCGGATAACCCTGTCAATCACAGTGCTTTCGAATCCTCTGCTTTGTGCAAAATTAAAGAGTTTACCCATTTTTTCGTATTCGTATTCCCATTGGATGGTTTTGAGTTTGGTTTTAAGTATTGAAGCAAGCATTTCTTCGTATTCGCCATCATCAATAGTTTTCAATGCATTATTAATTTGCTCGTTATCCAAACCCTTTTGTTTTAGTGTGTATGAAATTTTTATTTTCCCCCATTTGTTGAAACGGAATTTGTCTTTCACAAAATAGCTGCAAAATCGTTTTTCGTTGATAAAATCTTCCGAAATAAGTTTTTCAATTATTTTTGGTTTTTCATCGCCCGAAACACCCCAAGCATTCAGCTTTTCTTCCACTTCCGAAATGCAATGTTCCGAAATTGAACAAAATGAAGCTGCTTTATGCAATAACTCATCGAAAGTATATTCTTTTTTCATCGTAGTATAATATTTATGTAACAATTGACAAATGTAAGATTTTTTTCCTTTTGACTTTTTTATAACTACAAAAAACTTTCAATGGAAATATTAAGATATGTTAAGTGTTTAAGTTGAAGGTAACATAATATCGTTTTATAAATAAAAAATGTAACTTTGCTGCGAAAATGTTTACTTAAAAATGACAAAAAAGCAAAAAATAGAACATACCGCTAAAGAACTTTTCTGGAAACATGGTTTCAAGAAAGTGAGTATTGATGAGATTTGCAGAAAATCGCATGTCAGCCGCAAAACATTTTACACCTATTTTGATAACAAATCGGCGCTGGTAATTTTCATTCTCACCGACATGACCAATGAAATGCTAAGCGCATATAGTGAGTTAATGGAAAGTGAAATCCCTTTTTCCGCTAAAATTGAGAAACTTATTGCTCAAAAACTCGAAATGAGTAAAAACTTTTCGATGGAGTTTGTGGCTGATTTTTTCAATCCCGATGCTGCAGATATACTCAAATATTTCACCGAAATTACAACTGAATCATTTCGGCTGACAAAAATATTTTTTACACGGGCGCAGGAAAATGGGGAGATGAATCCAAATTTGAATATTGATTTTGTAATGTGGATGTTGCAAAAACAAATGGACCTTACGGCTTCGCCCGAACTAATGTTGATGTTTCCGGATGCAGAGTCGATGACGCACCAGATTTCAGAATTATTCATTTACGGAATAATGCCGGTTAGGAAATGAAGAATGAAGAATGAAGAATGAAGAATGAAGAATGAAGAATGAAAAATGGAAGAATGAAATATTGGTTTGTTATGGCTTTGGGCATTGTTACTTTTAATCAACTTTTTGCGCAAAATGATACTTCTAAAGTGCATTTGAATGGTCAGGTGGTGGCTTGGTCAAGTTTTCAGTTTGAAAATCCTTTGCTAGTTCAGCCAGGAGTTCGGTTTGTACCTTCATTGACCGGAAAATGGAATGTGAACGATCAATCCTTTTTCGACTTTGAAGCGTCGCTGAATTTAAATGGAAATATAACTTTCGAGAACCGGAAATATAAAGAAGCATCCGGACAAGTAAAACCTTACCGGGTTTGGGCACGCTATGCAACCGACAAATTTGAATTGCGGGCGGGTTTGCAGAAAATCAATTTTGGTCAGGCTAAAATGTTTCGTCCGCTCATGTGGTTCGATGGTTTGGATGTGCGCGACCCCCTTCAACTTACCGATGGCGTTTATGGATTGTTAGGAAAACTGAGGGTTAAAATATACTTGATCAATTCCTGCATTTCGAGCTCCTCGTATATCAGCTTCGTAACTATCACCTATCATAATGGTTTCCGAAGCTTTAGCACCATTCAATTGTAGCGCGTATTCAAAGATGCGTTTGTCAGGTTTAAGTGCCTTTGCAGCCTCCGAAAGAACAACATGAGAGAAGTAATGTTCAATATTAGCACTGCGAAGTTTTTTATATTGCACTTCAATAAATCCGTTTGAGATTATTGTTAATGGGTAGTTGGGATGTAAATAATCCAACAATTCTTTTGCATAGGGAATGAGCGTTGTTTTTGTGGGAAGAATTTCCAAAAACTGATCCCCGATTTGAACCGCCAATTCGTCATTGTCAACTCCCACAAAAACCAACGGATGGCGAAATCGCTCAACCATAAGAAATTCTTTTGTAATCTCACCTTTTCCGTACATTTCCCACAATTCCAGATTCCGCTTGGCGTATATTTTAAAAAAAATGGTCGAAATTTCTAAAATATTGGTTTAATTTTTTCTGTTCAAAAACTTCATGTAACGATAACCGGGCGTTGGCATGAAAATCCCAAAGCGTATCGTCTAAATCGATAAAAACGTGATTATAATTCATAATTAAAAGTATACAAACTTCACTGGATTATAGTTTAAAAAATCTTTTGATGCATTCTAAACAACAAATAACGATGCGGTTTTCTTACATTTCGGATTGCAAATTCTTATAGTACAGGAGGGTGGGATAGCATCAGCACTTGTAGTTCCTTTTTTTTGATCAACTGACAAAGTAAAACTACAGTTTGAATACATATAGCAAATTTTTCCTGTGGCAGGATTTATATCTGTTGTTGCATAAGCGTTCCATAAATCGGATGGATAAGTTAAAACAACATACCCATTTGTAATAATAGTTTGAATGGACGAACGTTATGTAGCAGCATTTTTCTCAACAGCTGCATTGTAATAACTTGTTGGTTCAACTGCGAAATATAAATTGAAAGTGTGACTAGAAGAAGCGTAAAAAGTTTTCTCATAAAATAATTGTGTAATGAATAAATCAATATATTTTTAATGCGAGCAACAAATGTAACTAATATGTTTCGATTAATTTGTGATTGTTCTGTTTTTTAATTAATAACTGCATAAAAATTCATCAGAAAAAAGACATTCAGACGAGTTTAGCAAGTTAGTTTTACAGGTTGGTTACAAATGAAGAAATAACGGATGAATACCATTCAGAAACTAATAAACGAAAAAGCCTTGCTTCTTTCTCTGAATAAGAAAAAAGCAAGGCTTTAATGCACGGTTAATTATCGCTTCATGATTTTAAATAACATTGTTCCTCGATCCAATGTTACCTTTACCAAATAGAATCCTGAGTTTTGATTGCTGAAATCCAGTGTCATCACATTTTGGGTTTGAACATTTTTGATTTTCAACATTCGACCAATAGCATCAAAGACTTCAACCTTTGTGTTTCGGTCAGCAGAACTATTTAATACAATATGTAGCTGATCATCAATAGGATTTGGATATAACCGAATATCATCACTTGTTAATGAATTTAATCCAACGCGAGGTGACACTGAAAATATAATCGTATTGGAGTAAACGATTGTATCGGTTACACAAGGATCTGTCGAAATGACTTTGCATGAAATTTTGTCATTATTCACAACTGAAGCTAAGTGAAGGGTCGCACGATGTTCCCCTGGAATTTCTGCCCCGTTTTTCAGCCATTGAAAACGCGGAATGCCACCATACTTTACAATTGTTTTCAAAAATGCTGTGTCACCGGCAAAAAGTGTAGACGAGGGTGCAACCGTGATTTCTGCAGAAGCAATGTTGCTTGTAACTCCTGAAATATATGCGTTTTTCCGCATTAAAGCAAAAGGAGAACCTTCGTTCAAAGCAAAATTATTCAGATTCATCCCTGCCCACGACCCTGAAGTAAAAACCGTTTTCGGCAGAAATTTCAACTTCAGAAGTACACCGGATTTAAGCAGTGCTTTGGAGCCGGAACAAGCAAAGTTTATTTTCCCGTCTGTTTCATTTGCCGAAGAAATCCAATTCTGAGTTATCGTTCCTGTCGTTTCAATCCCCGAAAAGTTCAGTTTTGAAGTGTCATAAGACAGTTGGCCTTCGAATGAAATGATAGAATCGCGCGGTAGGGTTTCCAAATAAATTGGATATTCCACCAAACGATCATATTGACAGATAGTCGTATCAGGAATAACAATTCGCGTATCAAAAACAGTAAAGTAATCTGTTTTAGCTGGTGCTCCGGCCGAATCGATAACTGTTACCATCACTTGTCCGTGTTTTTTGCCGGTAAGAATTCCTGTTTGATTAATGCTTGCAACGGTTGAATCGTTTACCGACCATTTCCAGGGTGGAATGGCTTGTCCGGAAATATTTAATTCAACCGATTCACCAATAACCAATGCTCCTTGCGCTGGATAAATAGACCGATACTGAAAGTTTTTGACCGAAAAATATCCATTGGAATAAGCTGCCAAAAGATTTTCATTCATCAATGCTTTGTCTATTTCTATATTGGTTACACCGTTGGGATGAGATAAAACAGTGAAACGCACGTAAACCAAAGTTCCCGCGCCTGACAAAATGGTTGATCCGGCAAAAGCCACTGATACCGATCGTTCTGCTTTTTGCAAAAATACCTGATAGGACGCTAACTTCGTACCAGTATGAACAATACTTACAGGAGAAAGCACATCCGGATTAAAACCAAGTTGGAAACTTCCGGATGAAACATTTAGTCCGGTCAGATCGGTTGTAAGCACCGGAATATCGATTGTTGCACCTTCCCATTGCGTTAAATCAGTGGGAATGCTCAGTTTATAAGACCGAATCTCGATATTCTGGGTTGTATCTTTCACACCGTTAGCATCGATGGCGACTACTTTTTCCATACCGGTAGCTTTTGCCGTCAAAAGACCATTTTGATCAATTTCGGCCAGACCGATATCAGTTACAGACCAGCTGTAGGGGGCTGAACCACCATAAACATTCATCTGCAACTGATCACCTTTTGCTATCACCTGCTTATCGGGATAGATGGTAATTGTCGGTGCTTGCAGAATCGAGATATTTCCCGAATTCAAGGTTATAGCCGGTATTCCTTCGTTCAAATAGTTATGCTTATTATCCGTGAAACTAAGTTGTGTCCATCCTGATTTTTTTAGCAACCATTTAATAATAATAAATTTACCATTTCCAGTCAAAGGAACAGTTCCCGCATTGGCAAAGCTTACCAGCCCCGATACCGAAGTATTCAAGACTGGCATTCCTAATGCCTCACATACTGTTCCTGAAATGATAATTGATTCAGGTTGCATATAATAGGGATCAAACCTTAGTTGAAAGGAATACGAATAAACTTCCTTACCGGTCAATGAACTGTCAATGAAAATTGGTATTTCAACTATTGTTCCTTGAACGCAAGTAGTGTCGGGCATACGTAGTCCAATGGATTGAGCTTGAACCCAACCTTTTGTCAATAAAAAAGGCAAAAGGAAGAGAAAAATAATATTTATCTTCTTCATAATACTTTTTTTTATTTATTGACCTGAATGAGTTGTGACTCTTTGTAATTTGATGTTTGCATTTTAACTATGTAAGTGCCTGATTCAAGTGGATAATCAATATTGGTTATTTTAATTGAATAAGTTCCCTTTGCTTGTGTTTTATTTACAAGAGTTGCAATATTTTGTCCCATTAAATTGAAAATATCAATTTTTACCCATTTCGATGAATCGTCCAATTGATAAACAAGTCTTGCTTCATCTTTAAATGGATTTGGATATAGCATTGCCATTCCCTGTGGTTTGTCATCGAAGTTTGTCATTAATCCAGTTCCACTTCTCATTATGGTTATCGAGCCTGAAATTGCTGACAAAGTGCAATCATCTTCGTTTGCCAGAAATTGAGTGACATATACTTCAGCAACTGTAGATAAAGGAGCAATAGCTTTAAATTTTAGATTTGCTAAAATTCTGTCTCCATTTAATGCAACAGATCTAGCCATTGCTATTAAAATTTTACCTTGTACATTATCAATATTAAATTCCATAAACGTTGATGACAATAGGTTTTCTACATTAACTGCCTGCAAATATTGAGGATTAAAACTTAATTTGATGTTAGTTCCCAACAAAGCATTCATGTTTTTAATACTAAGGGGTAACGCAAATTCGTCAGTGTTATTCACACTTGTATTTCCGACAGATAAAACTTCCGACAAAAGGTCTACTGAAGATTTTTTTACTTTGTTGATAGGAAAAGTTGCTTCTTTACCTACAACATATTGTAAAATGAGCGATGCATCGAAGGCTGTAACACCAGCTGTTCCACTTACATCGGCAACTCGTTGTTGTGTTGGAGAAAGAGTCAGCAGTCCAACGGTGTTTTTAAGCACCAAAGAAGCATCATAGGCTTGAATCAATCCATTCAGACTTACATCTCCCATCAAAGGATTAATTGCTCCTGTAGTTTTCCAAGGAATATAATTCACCAAACTAGTTACATATTCCTGTTCTAAACTTCCATTGGATGCTGATTCAGACAATACAGGTCCAGCGTTGCTTCCCCACCAACATTGCGTAGCATTAATATTAAATGATTTATCAACATTTTTAATTCCAAAATTGTGATTTTCACTAAAATCGCAATTGCTAAAAGTCGGATTTGAAGCTCCTGTAATATTGGCTCCAATTGCGTTATTGTTAAAACTACAATTTGTAATCGTTGGACTTGCACTTGTGGTATTCAGTCCTGTATCAGCAAATCGCACAATACAATTTTTTAACTTACACAACGGATCAAGAGATTGATCGGCAAAATTCAAACCAGACCAGTCTGTAGTTGCTGGAAATGTTTTTGTAGAATCTGCATTGGAATCTCCTCCGTAGAAATCATCCAATAAACTGGTAAAAACAATAATACTATCAGGGGTTGAACCTCCCAATGCAATTAAACCTTTGGAAACATTCAAATAAGATGTATCCCAATAACTTTGTTTTAAAAATTTGCAAATCACACCAGGATTTATAGTCAGTGAAGCACTTGTTCCAATCTCATATTTTTGGAAGAAGTAGGGAATGTTCGTTTTACCTCCAAAATTACGCTTTGGTAAAACAACATC
>JAURYY010000180.1 GCA_030653695.1 Paludibacter sp.
AGTTGAAAGAGAAAGAAACACGCTTCGCGTGGAAACTTGTTCAAAAATAAAAAAACTATCATATAACACGCCTCTAAGTGCCATTGAAATTCAGCACAAGGCTTAAAAAGAATTTCAACGGCACTTAGTGGCGTTCCGTTACCAGCAAGCCGAAAAAAAAAGAAAAAACGACAGCGACACAGTGTAATTGAACTTTACAGAAAACGACAGAAAAGAAAATGAAAGAAAATCAACCCTTCGCAAAATTAAAAGAGGTGTTTCTCCAACACACAAATCAGCGCTCAAACACCACATTTAATTTTGCTCAACGCACCCAAAGCCCACCCACCACCCGAATAAGAAATTGACTAAAAAAAACTATCTTTGCAAATAGTAATCACGAAAAACTATCAAACTAATAATGACTGACAATTTAGAACTCGAAAAAACCCTTTGGCAAGCAGCTGACAAACTACGCAACAACATGGATGCGGCTGAATATAAACACGTTGTTTTGGGTTTGATTTTTTTGAAATATATCTCCGATGCTTTTGAAGAACTTTACAAACAACTAGAAGCCGAAAAAGCCCAAACCGGAGCCGACCCCGAAGACAAAGACGAATACACAGCAGAAAGAGTATTTTATGTACCACCTTCCGCTCGTTGGAAATGGTTACAAGGAAGAGCTAAATTGCCAACCATTGGCAAAGACATCGACGAGGCAATGGATTCAATTGAAAAAGATAATGTTTCATTGAAAGGCGTTTTACCAAAAGATTATGCCCGACCAGCCTTAGACAAACAACGATTGGGAGAATTAATTGACTTAATCGGTTCTATAACTTTGAGTAAAGGCGGAAACGGCAAAGGAAAAGATGTGTTGGGATTTGTGTTTGAATACTTTCTAGGACAATTTGCTGATGCCGAAGGAAAAAAAGGCGGACAGTTTTACACACCACAAAGCATTGTAAAAATTCTGGTAGATATGCTTGCTCCCGAACCTGAAAAACGTGTTTATGATGGTTGTTGTGGTAGTGGTGGTATGTTTGTACAAAGCGAGCGATTTATTGAAATGCACGAACATCGCAAAGGCAAGATTTCTATTTTCGGACAAGAAAGTAACCCGACTACTCACAAACTGGCAAAGATGAATCTCGCTATTCGTGGCATTGATGCTAAAATTGAGTTGGGTGACACCTTGATGAACGACAAGTTTCCAGAGTTGAAAGTGGATTATGTTATTGCGAATCCTCCCTTTAATGTGAGTGATTACAACATAAACAAAGCTGAAACGCATAAATGGAAATACGGAATTCCACCAACTGGAAATGCAAATTATGCATGGTTGCAACACTTTATCAGCAAATTAGCTCCTTACGGAACTGCTGGAATTGTATTAGCAAACGGAAGTATGAGTTCTGAAATTGCGACAGAAGGACAAATTAGAAAAGATTTAATTGAAAATGATTTGGTAGATTGTATGGTAGCTTTGCCTTCGCAACTATTTTACAACACACAGATTCCAGCTTGTTTGTGGTTCTTAGCTCGAAATAAGACCGAAACTAACAAATTCAGAAACCGAACTAATGAATTTCTGTTTATAGATGCCCGTGAGTTAGGTTCTATGATAAGTCGGAAACAAAAGGAATTGAGTGATAAAGACATTGCCACTATCTCCGACACTTATCATAATTGGAGAGAAAAGAACGCTGAAACAGCATACAATGACATTGCAGGTTTTTGCAAATCGGCAACCATTGAAGATGTCCGCAAAAACAATTACATTCTTACGCCTGGACGTTATATCGACTTTAAAGAAGCAGAAGATGATGGTGTTGGTTTTGACGACAAGATGAAACATCTGACAAAAACATTGAAAGAACAGATGCAAAAAGCAATTTCGTTGGACAATGATATTAAAAATAACCTCGAAAAAATAGGATATAAATTATGAGTACAGACACTCGCTGGCGTCAACGTTACGCCAATTTTCAGAAAGCATTATTACAGCTTGATAAAGCTGTTGATATGGATGATTATAGCGATTTGGAACGTGAAGGATTGATTCAACGTTTTGAATACACCATTGAATTAGCGTGGAAGACATTACAGGACTTATTGGGTGCAAAAGGATATGAAGATGTAAAAGGCCCTAAACCTGTTATCCGACAAGCTTTTAAAGACGGCTACATTTTAGATGGCGATGCATGGCTTGCTATGTGGGACAACCGCACATTGGCAAATCATACTTACGATGAAGAAACAGCCATTGAAGTTGCCGACAAAATTAAAGATGAATATTACTTCCTGTTAGACGATTTAGACAAGCGTTTAGCTAAAGAAACAGAAGAATAAATGCCATTCGGACTAAAAGATAACGACTACAAGTTGATTAAAAACGTTTTTCACTCCATTTCAAAAATTGAGGAAGTAATTGTTTTTGGCAGCAGGGCTATGGGTACTGATAAACCCGCCTCTGATGTTGATTTGGCATTGAAAGGCAAAGATATTACACTTGACGACATTCTAAAACTAAAACACAAACTCGAAGAATTGCCCATAATTTATGACTTCGATGTGATTAACTACGAAACCATAAATACGCCTGCACTTATTGAGCATATTGATAGACATGGTATTTTGTTTTACAAAAAAGACATTGTTCCGAAAGATTGGAAGACATATAGTTTAGGTGATTTTGCAGAAATTAATCCTAAAATCTCATTAAAGCAAGGTCAAGAATATTCTTTCGTGGAAATGAAAGATTTAGATGCAACTTTTAAATACGTTTCGCCTTCAACTAAAAAAGAATTAAAAGGTGGATCAAAGTTTCAAAATGGCGATACATTATTTGCGAGAATTACACCATGCTTAGAGAATGGAAAAATTTGTCAAGTCAAAAATCTTGAAAACAATGTTGGTTTTGGTTCAACTGAGTTTTTAGTTTTTAGAGGAAGAAAAAATGTATCGGATTCAGATTTTGTATATTATTTATCAAGATCGGAATTCGTAAAGAACAATGCAATACAATTAATGACGGGTAGTTCTGGGAGACAAAGAGTGGAAAAATCTACTTTAGCAGAACTTGAAATTATTGTACCAAAAGATATTGAGACTCAAAAACAAATCGCCCATATTCTTACTTCACTTGACGACAAAATAGAACTAAACCTGCAAATGAACCAAAACCTCGAAGCAATGGCGCAAGCCTTGTTTAAAGAGTGGTTTGTTGATTTTAAGTTTCCAGGATTTGATGGGGTGTTGGTGAATGGGTTGCCGAAGGGATGGAAGAAAGAAGCTTTAGATGAGAAAATAAGTTTCCTAAATGGATTAGCATTACAGAAATTTCCACCGAAAAACGAAACAGAATATTTGCCGGTTATTAAAATTAGAGAACTAAAGCAAGGTATTTTAGAGAGTTCTGATAAAGCAAGTACTGAAATTGATAAAAAATACATTATTGAAGATGGTGATATTTTATTTTCGTGGAGTGGAAGTTTAGAGGTTGTAATGTGGTGCAATGGCAAAGGTGCATTGAATCAACATTTATTTAAAGTCAGTTCCGAAAAGTACCCAAAGTGGTTTTATTATTATTGGGTAAAAGAGTATTTGTCTATTTTCCAAGCTACTGCTGCCGACAAAGCAACTACAATGGGACATATTCAAAGAAGACATTTAACAGAGTCATTGATAAGTGTTCCTGATAAAGATACCTTTAAACTTGCAAATGAAAATTTAGAACCCCTTTTAGAAAGAATTAAATCAAATGCTATTCAAATACAAACTTTAATACAAACCCGAAACAATTTATTGCCAAGGTTGATGAGTGGAAAAATATCAATAAAATAATAGTAATAGTATGGGAGCACAAAAATATCCTCAAGGATCAGTTTGGAGAAAATGGGATTTACATTTTCACACACCTTCTTCGTATGACTATGAGAATTCTCAAGTGACAAATGAGGATATAATAAATAAACTCATTACTGAAAAAATTTCAGTAATAGCTATAACTGACCATCATCTAATTGATGTTAATCGAATTGTTGAGTTAAACCGTATTGCAAATGGTCGAATTACGATATTACCCGGTATTGAATTTTTATCAGATGCACGTGGAGATGAGCCAGTACATTTTATTGGAATTTTTGATGACAATAGCAATATTAATTTTATTTGGGAACAAATTAAAAACAAAACAGCTATTAACCGAATTGCGGGTGAAGGAAAAAAGGTTAACGAAGTTTATTGCGATTTAGAGGAAACTGTAAAACTTATAAAATTGTTAGGAGGAATTGTAACAATACATGCAGGAAAAAAATCAAACAGTATAGAAAATATAACAAATTCATTACCTCATGGTACTGCTCAAAAAGAAGATATTGCAAAACTTATCGATATTTTTGAGTTAGGAAAAGAATCAGATATAAATGAATACCAGAATATTGTCTTGAAATTTTTAAAAAAGAAAATTAATAAAGTTTTTCCTTTAATACTTTGCTCAGACAATCATGATATAGTCAAATATAGTTTAAAACAAAATTTTTGGGTTAAAGCGGATCCAACATTTGATGGTTTAAAACAAGTAATAAATGAACCCGAGAGAGCTTTTATTGGCGACACACCTGAAATTATTTCTAAAGTGAATTTAAATAAAACTAAATTCATTAATAAAATATCCATAAATCCAGTAAATGGATATACTCAAAAGCAAGGTAAATGGTTTGAAAACGTTGAAATAGAGTTAAATAAAGAATTAGTTGGTATCATCGGAAATAAAGGGAGTGGAAAAAGTGCATTAGCCGATATTATCGCTCTTTGCAGTTTTTATAAAGACGATAAAAACTTTTCATTTTTGACTCCGAAGAAATTTAGAGAAAAAAATCTTGCTCAAAATTTTGAATCTAAGATAATATGGGAGGATGGTACGCCAAATACTGTAAATCTAAACAAAAGTTTCAAGACAGAGGATGGTGCATTGGAACGTGTTAAGTATTTACCACAAGGTTATTTTGAAGATTTATGCAATGAATTTGAATCTCTAAATAAATTCAAACAAGAGTTGGAAAATGTAGTTTTTCAACATTTGCCAGATGATGAAAAATTCAATAAGAACACTTTTGAAGATTTGATTGAATTTAGAAAAAGAACAGTTGAAAAGGAAATTTCAATCATTCAATCTGAGATTTTAGTGCTGAATAAATTAATCATAAGTTACGAAAAAAAAGAAAATAAAAAATATTCTGATGAGATTCAATTGAAAATTGAACAAAAAGATGCAGAACTTAAAGCGTTAATAGAGCCAGTTAAAATTGAAGATCCTAATAAAGATCAAGAAATAGCGAAACAAAACGAAACTTTACTTCAAAAAATAAATCAAATAAAAAAAGAGATAGGCGAAATTTATCAAAGTATTGAAAAAACCAGACAAGAAAAAACTATTCTGATTAATGATGTTGCAGATTTAAGCAATATAAAAAATGATATTATCATTGCGATTAACGAACTCAAATCCATTAAAGAAAAATATAAGAGTAATCTTAATGATAAGTTTAAAATTGATATTGATGATATATTTAAAATTGAAACAAATTTCTCAACGATTGAAAATCTAATTAAATCAAAAGAAAAAGCAATTGATGAAAAGAAGATTCTTCTCGGTGAAAAAATTTTAAAAATAGATGAGTTTGATGACAAGAAAGATTACAAATCACTTATTGAGAAATACGAATTAAAGAAGAAAGAATTAGAGCTTGAACAGAATAAATTAGATGAGCCACAAAAGAAATATCAAAAATTCCTTGAAGATTTTCAAATATTTGAAAAACTAAAAAATGATATAATTGGAGATGAAAATAAGTACGATTCGAAAACTTGGTTAGTTAACGAAAAAAAATTCATTGAAAATGGGTTACAACTCAAAATTTCTGAATTACAAAGTCAAAGACTAAATCTTGTAGAACAAATATTCGTGAAAAAAAGTGCGATATTGAATATTTATCATACTGTCAAAAGTAGTATTGACGTAATAATCGAGGAAAATAAATCTTTACTGAAAGGTTATGAAATAAATATTGATGCTTCTTTAAATTTAAAGTTCAGTTTTGAAAAGTCATTTTTTAGCTTTATAAATCAGGGTGTTAGAGGATCATTTTATGGTACGTCAGACGGAAGTTTTACATTAAAAAAAATAATAGAGAACAAAAATATAGAGTCAAAGGATGATGTTTTAGTTTTTCTATCTGAAATAATTGAGTATCTTAAATCTGATAAAAGATCAACTTCAAATAATGAAAAGGTTTATATAGGAACACAAATAACTGACTTAGAGGGCTTTTATAATTTTCTGTTTTCGCTTGATTATATAGATTATAATTATGAATTGAAACTTGGAAGTAAAAAACTGGAAAGTTTAAGTCCTGGAGAAAAAGGTGCTTTGCTCTTAGTGTTTTATCTACTTTTGGACAAAAGTGATATTCCTTTAATACTAGACCAACCAGAAGACAACCTTGATAATAATAGTGTTGCAACTATTTTAGTTCCATTCATTAAAGAAGCTAAGAAAAAAAGGCAGATTATTATGGTAACACATAATCCAAATTTAGCTGTCGTAGCAGATGCCGAACAGATTATTTACGTCAATATTGATAAAAACGATGGAAATAAATTCACATTTACTTCTGGCAGTATTGAAGATAAAATTATCAACACAAATATTGTTAATGTTTTAGAAGGTGCAATGCCTGCATTTAATCAAAGGAAAAGAAAATATTATGAGTAGCATTACCGAAAACGAGATAGAAGAAATTGCACTTTCGTATCTTCAAAATTTAGGTTATTCCTACATTTTGGGAACAGATATTTCGCCCGACGGCGAACACACCGAAAGACAATACACCGATGTGGTGCTTACTACCCGTTTGCGTGATGCTATAGACAAATTAAATCCTACACTTGGGCAAGATGCCAAAGAAGATGCGCTAAAAAAAGTGTTACGCACCGACAGTCCAAATGCTTTAATCAATAACGAAACTTTCCACAAATACCTCACGCAGGGTGTAGATGTGGAAGTAAGAACTTCTGACGGCATTCGTGGTCAGAAAGTGTATATTGTTGACTTCACGTATCCAGAAAACAATGAGTTTTTAGCAATTAATCAATTTACAATTATCGAAGGCAGTCAAAACAAACGACCTGATATTATTCTATTTGTAAACGGTTTGCCATTGGTAGTGATTGAACTGAAAAATGCTACTGACGAAAACGCCACATTGAAGTCAGCTTATAATCAACTACAAACTTACAAACATGCCATTCCTTCGCTTTCCACCTACAACGAGCTACTAATTATAAGTGATGGTTGGGACGCACAATGCGGAACTCTGACAAGCGATTTTGGGCGGTTTATGAGTTGGAAAACCAAAGACGGAACAACCACAGCCGACCACTTACAGCCCGAAATGGAAGTGATGTTTTATGGAATGCTCAATAAGCAAACTCTGTTGGATTTAATATCTCAGTTTATTGTTTTTGAAAAGAGCGATTCCAAAACACTCAAAAAAGTTGCAGCTTATCACCAGTATTATGCTGTTAACAAAGCTGTAGAAAGCACTGTTATAGCAAGTTCAACTACTGGAGATAGACGAGGTGGCGTAATTTGGCACACTCAAGGAAGTGGAAAGAGTTTAAGTATGGTTTTCTATTCGGGGAAACTCATTGTTGAACCACGAATGGAAAACCCAACGCTAGTAATCCTTACTGACCGTAACGATTTGGACGAACAATTGCATGAAACATTTAGCAATTGCCAACAGCTCCTTCGCCAAGAACCACAAAAAGCCGAAGACCGTAATCATTTGCGAAAATTATTGAAAGTAGCTTCGGGCGGTATTGTATTTACAACTATTCAGAAGTTTATGCCTATGACTTCTGACATTATACAAAACGAAAGTTCAGGAGTTGTAAGTCAACCTGCCGTTGAATATATTGGAGTAGATATAAAAGCATTAAGCGAACGAAATAATATTGTGGTAGTTGCTGACGAAGCCCATCGCAGTCAATACGATTTTATTGATGGTTTTGCCAAACATTTACGTGATGCATTGCCAAATGCAACATATATCGGATTCACAGGTACACCAATAGAAAGCACCGACCGAAACACGCAAGCAGTTTTTGGTAATTATGTAGATATTTACGATATTCAACAAGCCGTAAACGATAAAGCCACCGTTCCTATTTTCTACGAAAGCCGATTGGCAAAAGTTCATTTTGAAGAAGATGAAAAAGTAAAAATAGATGAAGAGTTTGAAGAGCTTACCGAAAGTGATGAAGTAAGCAATCGCCAACAATTGCGATCTAAATGGACACGCTTGGAAGCAATTGTAGGGAATCCAAACCGCATTCGTAAAATAGCAGAAGATTTAGTTTATCACTTTGAACAGCGAAACGCAGTTTTGGACGGAAAGGCAATGATTGTTTGTATGAGCCGTAGAATTTGCGTTGAACTATATGATGCTATTATCAAAATTCGCCCTTTGTGGCATTCGGATGATGACGATAAAGGAACGATAAAAGTCATAATGACTGGTTCGAGTAGCGATACACTTGCTTTGCAACCTCACATACGAAACAAAGCAAAACGCAAAGCCATTGGCGACCGCTTGAAAAACCCAACTGATAGTTTGAAATTGGTTATTGTGCGAGATATGTGGCTTACAGGTTTTGACGCTCCTTGTTTGCATACCTTGTATGTGGACAAACCCATGCGAGGACATAACTTGATGCAAGCAATAGCACGAGTAAATCGTGTTTTTACCGAAGGTAAAGAAGGTGGTTTGATTGTTGATTATTTAGGAATTGCTCAAGAATTAAAATCAGCATTAGCCGAATATACAGCCAGTGGCGGAGAAGGCAAACCAACGCTCGACCAAGAATTGGCAGTTGCCAAAATGTTGGAATTGCACGAAGCGATTGACTACCAATTACGACATTTTGATTGGCGGAAATTCTTCACACTTACACCGGTAGAAAAACTAAAATTCATTCCAGTGATTGTTGATTATATTTTCAGTCAGGAAAACGGCGAACCAAGTTTTACCGAAAATACCAAAAACTTACTGAAAGCATTTGCCATTTCCGTTCCACACGACAAAGCAATGGCAATTCGCGATGACGTGGCTTTGTTTCAAGCCATAAAAGCAAGATTGGTGAAAATATCCGACCGAAACGAAGGAGGTAAAGGCGATGATGAAATGGAAACTGCTATCAAACAAATCATTTCCGAAGCCATTACAGCCGACAATGTAATTGATATTTTTGATGCAGCAGGTTTAAAGAAGCCAAACATTGAGATTTTAGATGAACGTTTTTTGCAAGAACTGAAAGACCTACCACAAAAGAATTTAGCGGTTGAACTATTAAAGAAACTGCTTAAAGAAGAAATTAAGAAGAGAACGAAAATCAACTTGGTGGAAAGCAAGAAGTTTTCTGAAATGTTGGAAGATGCTATTCAACGTTATCATAACGGCATGATTGACACCGTTGAGTTTTTGGAAAAAGTGCTGATCCCATTTGCAAATCAAATGAAAGAAGCCGACAAACGAGGTGAGAAACTTGGACTTGATTACAGAGAGTATGCCTTTTACACAGCTTTGGAAGTAAACAACAGTGCAGTAGCTTTGCTTGGTGATGAAATCTTGAAACATATAGCGCAAGAACTTCTAAAAACAGTTCGTAACAGCACGACAATTGATTGGACAATAAAAGAAAGCGTACAATCAGCATTAAGACGAAATATCCGCAGAATTTTACGTTTACATGGCTATCCACCCGACTTACAAGAAAAAGCGGTTGACACAGTTATTACACAAGCGAAAATGTTAGCGGAAGACTTGGTGAAAAACGACAAGACGACAGAACAATAATCCACGCTCTTGTCGGCACATTTGCAATTCGCACAAAGCAACCCACAAATCAAAAATTGCAAAAGAGCCGCCAAACCAACGCACGAAAAAGACCGTGCAACGTTGAAAGATTAGCTCGACAACCAACGGCCAGCTGGTAACACACGCCTATGCTCACCTGCTGGTTGACATGCACTTAGGAGGTTTTGCGCCCGCATTCACTGTTTCGCTGTGCGACAGTGAAGCTCCCGCAAACCGCAGGATGCCCATAGCCTCGGTCGTTAGCAGCAGGCCGAAAAAAAACAAAAAAAAACAAACGACTACGGTAATTTCATCCGAAATCGAAAACATAAAACTATGACTTTAGACCAATATATTGACAATGTAAACCAAAAGTTCAAAGCTGGAAATGCGACTGAACATACTTTTCGTGGAATTTTAGAACAACTTATAGAAAGTATTGTACCGACAATCAGAGCGACCAACGAACCAAAAAGACAATCGTGTGGCGCACCTGACTACATTTTGACAAAAAAGGATACTTCGACAAGCTCAGTAGCAATTCCGATTGGTTATATCGAAGCAAAAGACATTGGTGACAAAGACCTTGAAGGAGCAAAGAAAAATAGAACCCGCAAATATCTGTCTTAATAATTTGGTAGAAAGGTTAATAGTAAAAGTGATGGCGGTTTAGAATATTTATTAACGGTTTTAAACACAGCAACTTTCGACGGATAAGATTAATCGTTCAAAATGTAAAACTTCAAATAAGTCTTTAATAATGCCATAGAAGTACGGAAATATCCGTATCTTTGCGTTCATTATAAAGTATATATACAATGAAACAGTATTTAGAGGAGCTGCATAAACTACGGATATTCCGATTGAATGATGTTGAAAATCTGGTTGGGAATTTGAATTCTGCCAAAGATTTGCTACAAAACTACAAAAAGCAACGGCTGGTTTGTCAGGTTCGACGGGACTTGTATGTTGTAACGGATTTAGCAAGCAAAATAAGTTTGGCAAATAAATTCGAGATTGCCGGCAAAATAACCCCAACATCTTATCTTTCGTACCAATCAGCATTGGAATTTCATGGTCTGGCGCATCAGGTGTTTTACGATTTGTGGGTTTCGAGTAGCAACCGCTTTAATTCGTTCGACTTTGAGGGTATTCGATTTCAGTATTGCGAATCAAAAAGTTTGTCGGGAGTAATCGGTGCGAGTGCTAGTACATTTATCCAAGTTACAAATTTAGAACGTACTGTGATTGATTGTATTGATAAAATTGAACGATGTGGTGGCTTGGAAGAATTGATACAGTGCTTTTCGCTCATTACTTATTTGGATGAAGAGTTATTGCTCAATTACTTGCAAGAATTCAATAAGCAATTTTTATATCAGAAGGTCGGATTTATTTTGGAGCATTTTAAGCAGGAAGTGAAACTTAGTGATAACTTTTTCAGCGTTTGTAAGCAAAAATTAGGTAAAAGCACACGCTATTTGACAGACCTTACTGAGTCGACACACTATTTCAAAGGTTGGAAACTTTGTGCACCAACAAATATTCTTTCAGTTTTAGAACAAGGAGGTGAAAACTATGTATAAATATAACAGGAATGATTTAGATTTACTTGCCGCAAATACAGATTTTCTCCGTGATAATTTAGAGAAGGTACTTCGATTGAGTGATATTTTACAATACATGAACGCCAACACATTGTTATTAAGTCATCTGGCATTAAAAGGTGGTACTGCCATTAATCTTGTTGTTTTTAATCTTCCTCGGCTATCGGTCGATATTGATTTGGATTTTACGAAGCATTGTTTGCGCGAAGAAATGTTTGAGTTGCGGAAGCTGATAAACAATGACATTATAAAATACATGACATCTCAAGGGTATCAACTAAATCCATCTTCAAAAAATCCACATTCGCTGGACTCATGGGTTTTTTTCTATCTGAATTCTGCTGGAAACAAAGACAACATCAAAATTGAAATTAACTATTCAATGCGAGAGCATGTTTTTGAACCCATTGAAAAGGAGGTGAATATTGAATCCTTATCTTTACGTTTTCAAGTGAGAACGTTGGCTAATTTAGAACTATTTGGCAGTAAAATAAAAGCACTTATTGAGCGAACTGCTGCAAGGGATTTATACGATGTTTATAATATGTTAAAGCACCATGTTTTATCAGATTCAGAACAATCAGCACTTCGTAAAATAGTGATTTTATATTTGTCAATTGGAGGCAATACTCCTCCCAAAAGCGAATTTAATTTTAATGCTATTGACAATCTGAATTTTAGTCATATAAAGCGTAAATTAATACCAGTGTTAAAGAAAAGTGATAAGTTTGAATTTGAAACAGCAAAATCTGAGGTTAAAACTTATCTGACTACATTAATGATGCTTACTGATAACGAGAAGCAATTTGTAGAAAAATTCAATCAAAAATTATATCAGCCGGAGTTACTTTTTGATGAACACGAAATCATCGACAGAATTAAAAATCATCCAATGGCTATTTGGAAATGTAGTTTGGGTAATGTGTAATGAATCAGATGGTTAAGTACATCGAACAATTTGTCGTATCAGCGATACGACAAATGAGAAAAATAAGCGCCCAAAAAGCAAAAAATGCCATAGCAAATTTTCCGCAAATATTAGAAGTTTTGTAAAGTGGCTTTTATAGCTTTTTGATAATAGGCAGAGCGGACACAGTACATTGGTTTTAGCTTTACGGCTAAGAAAAAAAAGAAGCCGACAAAGCTAAAACCAATGAACTATAAGTTTATTTATTACGCAGTTTATTTAGATGCCAGTTTTTTTACATAAACCAAGATTTGTTGTAGTTTTGTATCCGAGAATCAGACAAAGAACAACAAATTTAAAGATTGAAATATGACTAAGAAACTACAAATACGAAACAGCACCGCTGAATTTCTTGTTTTTACAAACCAAGCTGGCGAAAATACAATCGAAGTTCGTATTGAGGACGAATCCGTTTGGTTGTCTCAGAAGCTAATTGCCGTACTTTTTGAAGTAGAAGTGAATACAATTAACTATCATATCAAAGAAATTCTAAAATCGCGAGAACAAAAAGAGGCAACTATTCGAAATTTTCGAATAGTTCAAATTGAAGGAAAAAGACAAGTAGAAAGAGATGTTGAGTTTTATAATCTGGAGATGATTATTTCTGTTGGTTATCGCGTAAACTCCGACAGAGCCATGCAATTTAGACAATGGGCAACTAATGTGCTGCACGATTTTGCAATTCGTGGTTATGTGTTGGACAAAGAGCGATTGAAAAACGGTGCATTTTTCAGCAAAAAATACTTTGATGATTTGCTTGCTGAAATCCGTGAGATAAGAGCCAGCGAAAGAGGTTTTTATCAAAAAATAACTGACATTTATGCCACGGCAATGGATTACAGCAAGAATGCTGATACAACCAAAACTTTTTTTGCTACCGTACAGAATAAACTGCATTTTGCCATACACGGACAAACTGCTGCTGAATTGATTGTAAGCCGTGCTAACGCTGAAAAAGAGCACATGGGACTAAGTACATGGAAAAACGCACCAGAAGGAAAAATTATCAAAACTGATGTTTCGATAGCCAAAAATTACCTGAAAGAAAAAGAAATAAAATCACTCGACCGCTTTGTAACCATGTATTTAGATTATGCAGAAGACCAAGCAGAACGGGGTTTCCCAATGACAATGAGTGATTGGGCTGAGAAACTAAATGTTTTCTTGCAGTTTAACCAACGTGAAGTCCTTGAAAATCCGGGAAAAGTGACAGCCGAAATTGCTAAGGCTTTTGCAGAAACAGAATTTGAGAAATATAGAGTGGTGCAAGACCAACTTTTTGAATCGGATTTTGACAAACATATTAGAAAACAGTTGGGTGAGATGACAGATGACAAAATATAATTCATCCGAACACTATTCCTTTCTACATGACTCTAAGACAGAGAAAGAAACAGAAAATCTATGAATTCGACAGACAACACGGAAAAATAAACAACGAAGGCACAACAAAGTGTATATGCCATAAGGGTTTTAGTGGTAATTTAAACATTCTGCCCCGCATAAACTTCGGTGTATGCAGACAGGATAGTAGCCCGCAATCCCTTACTGCTGCTACACTTGTCCGTTACCAAACATGCATATATAAAAAAAAAAGACAGAAAGACGGTGCATTTGTCGACAATTGAACGCAAAAGAATTTAATATCACAAAATAATTATCTATTTTTACAAACTATAAATTTTAAAAACAAACAATTATGAGAACAAATTTTTTAAAAGTTTCAAGTATGATCCTGTTTGCAGGAGTTTTGATGATGTCATCATGCAAATCGAGCAAAGGTATTACGCCAAAAGATGCTGGCGAAGTGTTAATCCAAAGTTATTGTACTGGCGACGAATTTAAAAGTACGGCTAAAGCCTTGCGTTATTCTGCCATTGGCGAAAGTATGGATCAGATGACAGCTAAGAAAAAAGCCATGAGCGAAGCAAAAGCAGGACTGGCAGGTTCTATCAACACTTTAGTTAAAGGCGTAACCGACAATTATGTAAAATCGGGAAACTTCAATAATAAAGAAGAATTGTTGAAAAACTATGAAGGTTTGAACCGCGAAGTTATTGACCAATCACTTGCTGGAACTATTGTTATTTGCGAAAAAATGACAAAAACGAAAGAAGGTAATTACAAATGTTACGTTTGTATCGAATTGGGTGGCAACGAGATACTACAATCTATAAACAACAAAGCCACAAGTAACGAAATGCTTAAAGTGGACTACAACTACGAAAAATTCAAAAAAACCTTTGAAGAAGAAATGGGTAAAATGGGTAAATAATTGTTTCGCAGACAACTAATTATTCGTACTAAAAATCCAAATCAAGAAAAACTGGAAGAGCAGGTTCAAAGAACCTGCCTCTTCCTTTCGTATTTGTTCACTCAACATCTTAACTGCCATTAAATTCCTGATAAAGTTCGATGGATTTTCAATCGAAATAACTCTAATAGGTTTTCTCTCAAAATACAAATGTTCATGAAAAAACTTTTATTTCTGGTTTTATTATTAAATGGCTTGTTTGCTTTAAATGCTCAAAACATTGAATTCATCAAAGCCAACCGACAAACCTATCTTTGGGGCGAAGGAACAGGCAAAACTGTGAAAGCTGCCGACCAAAATGCATTAGCAGAGATTATTGGGCAAATTTCCACACAGGTTGAAAGTTCAACCGAAGGAGTAACCATTGAAAATGGAAATGAATTTAAGAAAACATGGAAAGATGTTGTGAATACGTATTCCAGTGCAACGCTCTCAAACACTGAGAAAATTGTTTTACAAAATGAACCTGATGCAAAAGTTTTTAGATATGTAAAACGTAGTGAAGTGGCAAAGATTTTTGAAAGTCGCAAAAACAAAATTATTGATTTAGCCAAAAATGCCGAAGCAGCATTGAGAAATCTCCAAATAGCAGATGCTTTACGTTATTTTTATTGGTCACAAACACTTTTACGCAGTCATCCCGATGCGTCTAATATTAAAATGGCAATAGAATCTGGGAATGAAGTATTGCTTATTACATGGATACCAATTCAGATTAATCAGATATTTGCCAATCTTTCAGTTAATATCGACAAAGTTGAACCGAAAGAAAATTACAGCAATTATTTACTTGACATACGTTATAACAACCAACCAGTAAGGAACTTTGATTATACCTACTGGGGCGGACAGGATTGGTCAAATATAAACAGTGCCAAAGATGGACTTGGCGTTTTAGAATTACCAAAAGGGCAACAAAGTGCTGATATCCGTTTAAAATGTGAGTATATTTTTGAGGGCGAAGCAAATATAGATATGGAACTCCGTGATGTTATGCAGAAGCTACCCGAAGTGTCTTACAAAAATTGTAATATACTTGTTGGTCAAAAAGCATTAGCTACCACTACAATCCCAACAAAATCATCAACAATTACGGAAGCAAAACCATTAAACATTGAAGGAACAGTACGCCCAATTACTGAAATAGCTGATAAAGAAGCTATAATGAAGAAAGTACTTTCGGCTATTTCAACAAGGAATTTTGCAAATGTTCAATCACATTTTACGACCGAAGGATATTCAATTTTTCAAGGATTATTAGACTATGGCAATGCCAAAGTTCTTAAAAATGTGGAACTAAAATACTACCAATTTGGTGAATCAGTTATTTGTCGGTCAGTTCCGATGAGTTTTAGTTTTAAGTCAAATAATCGTACTTTTGTAGAAGATGTAGTTTTCTATTTCGACAAAAATAACAAAATTGAAAACTTAACCTTTGGTTTATCCAAAAAGGCGGTGGATGATATTGCAAGCAATAACACTTGGAGCGAAGAGGTTCGAATGCAACTGATAAACTTTATGGAGAATTACAAAACGGCTTATGCATTGAAGCGATTGGATTATATAGAAAAGATATTTTCGGACGATGCGTTAATTATAACCGGAAGAGTAACAAAGATTGCTACTTCGCCAGAGTTTAAATACATGAACAACAGCATTGTAAAATACAACCAACAATCGAAAACGCAATACTTAAAAAACCTGAAGTATTCGTTTGGAAGCAAGGAGTTTATAAATCTTCGTTTTGCCGACAATATTGTTAAGCAGTCTGGTAAATCAAATACAGTGTATGGAATTCAGATTAAGCAAGACTATTTTTCGCCTAATTATGGTGATTCTGGTTATTTGTTTTTGCTGATAGATTTTACCGATTCTATAGCACCACAAATTCATGTTCGCACTTGGCAACCGAATAAAAATGCTGATGGCAGTATTTATGGATTATCGGATTTTTAAGAAATAAAAGATACTATGGAAACAGAAGCAGACAATTCCAATATATTATCAAAAGATAATCAACTATATAGCAAGGTTGTAGAATTAATACAACTTGCTCGTCAGAAGATTGCTACTGTGGTGAATCTTACCATGGTGCATACTTATTTTGAAGTTGGACGAATGATAGTGGAGGATGAACAGCAAGGCAAGGAACGTGCGGAGTACGGAAAAGCGGTACTAAAAGATTTATCGGTTAGATTAACTGAAAAGTTTGGTAAAGGTTTTTCTGAGCAAAACCTTAGAAATATGCGACAGTTTTTTACTGTATATTCAATTTACGAGACACCGTCTAGTAAATTGAAAAGGAATGTAAACAAATCAACTTCAATTCGCCAGACACCGTCTAGCGAATTGAAAGTTATTGACAATCAGATTAATAATGTGTTTGTTGTATCTGTTGTCAAACCAACTAAATTTACATTGAGTTGGTCGCACTATCTTATATTGATGCGGATAGAAAATTCTGCTGAACGAAATTTTTATGAAATTGAAGCCACCAATGAAAATTGGTCGGAATCCCAACTCAAACGTCAATACCATGCAAGTTTATACGAACGGTTGGCATTGAGCCGGAACAAAAAAGAAGTGATGAAGCTGGCGAATGAAGGACAAACAATGCTCAAACCGGAAGACATTCTGAAAAATCCATTGTCGTTGGAATTTTTAGGAATGGAAGAAAAAGTTTCGTATTCTGAATCCGATTTGGAACATGCCATCATTTCTAAATTGCAGCGTTTTTTATTGGAAATGGGCAAAGGATTCTTGTTTGAAGCACGACAAAAACGGTTCACTTTCGATGGTGAGCATTTCTTTGTCGATTTGGTTTTCTATAATCGCTTGTTACAATGTTATGTATTAATCGACCTAAAAATTGAGAAACTAACACATCAAGACCTCGGACAAATGCAGATGTATGTAAACTATTACGATCGATATGAAAAACAAAATTTTGAAAAACCGACAATAGGAATTCTATTGTGTAAAAAGAAAATGAATGCGTTAGTAGAACTTACTTTACCACCAGATGCCAACATTTATGCAGCAGAATATAGTCTTTACTTGCCTGATAAACAATTGCTTCAACAAAAATTAGCTGAATGGCTGATTGAATTTGAAGATTTAGAATAGAATAAAAAAAAATGTTGATTTGAAAATATCGAAACGAATGAAAAAACTATTAACTACCCTGTTTCTGTTAGCTGTGATTGTTAATCTATCAGCCGAAATTTCTGTCAAATCCTTCCGCAAACTCGAAAACGACCTTGATGCACGTGTAAATGCCCCATTGAAGGATTTTAGTGGTGATTTAAGTGCAATTATTAAAGTTGTTACAACGCAGACAGGATTTACTTTTGATTGTGGTTCAATTGGTATTGTAAAAACAGTGAATAAGTCTGCTGAAATTTGGGTGTATGTACCCTATGGAGCTAAACGTATAACCATAATGCATCCTCAATTGGGGCAATTAAGAGATTGGTTATTTACGCAACCAATTGAAAAAGCAACTGTGTATGAAATGGTTTTAACT
>JAURYY010000082.1 GCA_030653695.1 Paludibacter sp.
TGCTCCGAAATCCTTGAACGCCAACGTTACAATTGTTGGTAATTTAACACTCAATACATAAAAAAAGTTACTCCAAATCATTTTAAAACAGAGGGTGGGTCAGCATCTGCCGTATTGACAGATTGTTGGTAGCGATTTCGACATTATTCGCATTGGCTTTTCCACCGGATGGGTGGGTCAGTATGCTCCGGAATATCCAACAATAGAGTTTATTATTTATTTTAAAGATGAAAAGGGAATGGACTTTAAAATAAAAAATTCTTGGTATCGTTTAGGATTTGGTCAAAACATGTCAAAACGAGTAATTCCATATGCAGAAAAATACGGATTTAAGTATTTTAAACCAAGTGGAACAAATCCTAAATCAAATCGACAGTCCGACTTAAAAATCTGGTAGGAAGTGGTGCTTCTACGGTGTATTCGGGTGGCGGAAAAAGGCAGGGAGGAAGTAATTCTTCGAGTTGGCTAAAAGAAGCTCAATACTCCCCAATGCTATCTGAGTATAAATTTTATCAGATGTATATTTTACATATAATTTATATTATGTAAAATAGGATTTCCGAAACTCTCTCCCATAAAAAAATTAACATCGCCGAATAACCATCAATGAACACAAAAGGAAACTATAATAAAAAAAGCCACTTGATTAGTGACTTTTTTCAAAAAACTCTTTTTAATCGAACAATTCATTGATTTTCATTCTCAAATCAAAAAGCAATTTAATTTTTTCGGGCGTATCAATTTTTCCATCAAAAGTTTGTAAATATGCCAAATAAATATTTTTTATTTGTTGAAAATTAGGATGATTTCCTAACTTTCTGAATGATTCATTCGACAATAAATGTGGTTCTTTGCCAAGACTCAAATCGGTCAACGCTTCGATTATTTGTTCTGATTTGTCTTTTATATCTTTCTCGGTCATAATATATTGATTATAAATTACTTAATATTACTTTCGTTTATTTTAACCACAAGATTCAATTCATCGAGCTGCATCTGATCTATTTTCGAAGGTGCATCAATCATAATGTCGCGCCCTGAATTATTTTTTGGGAAAGCAATACAATCGCGAATACTGTCGAGACCGGCAAACAAAGAAACCAACCGATCCAAACCAAAAGCCAACCCTCCGTGTGGTGGTGCTCCATACTGAAAAGCACTCATCAGAAAACCGAACTGTGCTTGTGCTTTTTCAGGTGTAAATCCGAGTAATTCGAACATGCGTTTTTGTAAATTGCTGTCGTGAATACGAATAGATCCGCCACCCAACTCTACTCCGTTGATAACCATGTCGTAAGCAGTGGCACGCACCAAACCCGGATTGGTATCGAGCAACGGAATATCAACTAAGTTTGGTGATGTAAACGGGTGATGTGTAGCATAATAGCGGCGTGTTTCTTCGTCCCATTCGAAAAGTGGAAAATCAACAACCCATAATGGTTTATACACATTTTTGTCGCGAAGGCATAACCCCTCTCCTACTTCGAGACGCAATTCGCAAAGTGCTTTTTGAGTTTTTATTTTATCACCTGCCAAAATCAGAATTAAATCTCCAAGTTTAGCGTTGAATAATTCAGCTATGGATTTCAGTTTGCTGTTTGAGTAGTATTTATCAACAGACGATTTGAATGTTCCATCCATTTCGCAACGAATATATACCAATCCATTCGCTCCTACTTGCGGACGTTTTACAAAATCGGTCAGTTCGTCAATTTGCTTGCGTGTATAAGTTCCGCAACCCGAAGCGCAAATTCCTCCAACGTAAGCAGCGCTATCGAAAATCACAAAATTATTACCTGTAACTGTTTCTTTTAACTCAACTAATCTCATATCAAAACGAATATCAGGTTTATCCGAACCATAATACTTCATGGCATCGTGCCAAGTGATGCGAGGAAAATTATCGTTGAAATCAATGTTTTTTACAAATCGGAACAAGTGTTTTATCATTCCTTCGAAAGTTTGCAGAATATCTTCCTGTTCAACAAATGACATTTCGCAGTCGATTTGTGTAAATTCGGGTTGGCGGTCGGCGCGCAGGTCTTCATCGCGGAAACATTTGGCTATCTGGAAGTAACGATCGAAACCTGAAACCATCAACAATTGTTTGAACAATTGCGGCGATTGCGGTAAAGCATAAAATTCGCCCGGATTCATACGCGAAGGAACCACAAAATCGCGTGCTCCTTCGGGAGTAGAACCAATCAATATCGGTGTTTCAACTTCAAGAAAACCTAATTGGTCGAGATATCGACGCGTTTCGAAAGCGATTTGGTGTCTGAGCATCATATTACTTCGCACATTATTGCGGCGTAAATCCAAATAGCGGTATTTCATCCGGATTTCGTCACCTCCATCTGTATTATCTTCGATAGTAAAAGGCGGAGTTTGTGCTTCATTCAGTATCTGGAGTTTCTCGACTATAATTTCTATTTCACCGGTGGCGATATTCGCATTTTTATTACTGCGTTCAGCTACTCTACCGGTGATCTGAATAACATATTCACGCCCCATTTTATTGGCTATATCGAAGAGTTCAGCATTTGTTTCGTTGTTGAAAACCAACTGAGTAAATCCGTAACGATCGCGGATATCAACGAAAGTCATTCCTCCCATTTTACGGCTGCGTTGTACCCAACCCGAAAGGGTAACTGTTTTGTCGGCATCAGATAAGCGTATTTCACCGCAATTGTGTGTTCTATACATGTAAATAATTAAAAATAAAGAATTAGAGAATTGAAAATAAATATCATACAAATGAATAAACTGTCCAACAAAGTGAATTATCAAACAATTGATTTGAACTCATTGTATAATTTTGAACAAAAGTACAAAAAAAACTCAATTGATAAACCCCTCAATAAAAAAGATGCTAAGAAATCAATCCCAGCATCTTTATTTGTATCGTGAATGCGACACTTTTAGAAAATGGATTTTTATCCTACAATAACTTCAGGACTGATTTTTTTAACAAGCCCTTCGAGTACTTTTCCGGGACCCAACTCTATAAAAGTAGTTGCACCATCAGTAACCATGTTTTTCACGGTTTGTGTCCAACGTACAGGAGCAGTCAGCTGTTCAATTAAATTTTGTTTAATTGCAGCAGGATCGGTTTGCGGGTACGCATTAACATTTTGATATACCCTACAAATTGGCGCGTTAAAAATTGTTACATTGATGGCAGCCTGCAATTCTTCACTGGCAGGTTGCATAAGCGGTGAATGAAATGCACCTCCAACAGGTAATTTTAAAGCACGTTTTGCTCCTTTTTCTTTCAAAAGCTCACAAGCTTTGTCAATTCCTTCAAAGGAACCTGAAATAACCAACTGACCCGGACAATTGTAATTTGCGGGAACAACAATTAAATTTTTAATCGAATCGCATACTTCTTCAACATCTTCATCACTAAGTCCAATAATGGCTGCCATGGTCGAAGGTTCCATTTCGCAAGCTTTTTGCATAGCCATAGCACGTGCATAAACCAATTTTAAACCATCATCAAAGGATAATGCTCCTGCAGCAACCAACGCTGAAAATTCGCCCAATGAATGTCCCGCAACCATATCTGGTTGAAAATCATCACCCAGAACCAATGCAGAAATTACAGAATGCAGAAAAACAGCCGGTTGAGTTACACGGGTTTGTTTTAAATCTTCGGGAGTTCCTTCGAACATTAAGTCAGTGATGCAGAATCCAAGAATATTATTGGCTTTTTCGAAATATTCTTTTGCCAACGGCGATTCTTCATACAAATCTTTACCCATTCCGACAAATTGTGCTCCCTGACCGGGAAAAATATAAGCTTTCATACGATAGTAATTGTTTTTTAAAGGTGGTATGGAACTCGCATGTCAGTCCTCGATAACTATCGGGACACTGTTTTAGGTGAACAACTGCGTTAATGCTCGTTTCATGCGGTGTAATATTTTAGTTTTTATTTAAAAAATGACTGCAAAAATACCATTTTATATACAGAAAACAAAATATTGTTAGTAATATTAACTGTGTAAATTTCATAATTAATTGAAAGTCTGAATTATATACAATAAAAAGGCTCTATAACGTTTTGGGTGGGTGAAAATTTTAAAAAAAAATAGAAGAACGCAGATTCAGCGAATGAACACAGATTAATCTTTAATATAGTAAATTACAATATAAAGCAATTGAAATAAAAACGTGGATTAATATCCTGATTATAAATTCTATAAATAGTATTTGTCAATCCGTTAAATTCATTTTAATGAATTTCTAAATCCGTTATTAATAAAATGAATTAACAATCAGCAGTCATCAGATAAATCCGCTGAATTTGCGTTCTTTATTTTCTTTAAAATATTTAAATACGCACCCAAAACGTTATAGATCCAATAGAAGACATTAAAATCAAGAACAATGAAAAGGACAAAATTCAGGATGTCAATTCAATACGAAAATCGAAGTGTAAGTTATATTTTTCGTTCATAAAACGAAAAGGACAAACTCATTTTAATAAACAAAATTATTGAGTTAAATTTGCAAAATAAATGGTAATGGTAATGGAAAAAATTCTCAACTATTTTAAATCACTTTCAGCTGTCCAGATTTCGCAGTTCGAAAGTTTGTACGATTTATACTTTGACTGGAACTCAAAAATAAACGTAATTTCGCGCAAAGACATTGAAAATTTGTACGAACATCATATTTTGCATTCACTTGCCATTGCGCAAGTTATCAGTTTCAAAGCCGGAACTTCAGTATTGGATGTAGGCACTGGGGGAGGTTTTCCGGGTGTTCCTTTAGCCATCATGTTTCCCGAAGTAAACTTTCATTTGATTGATTCCATCGGTAAAAAGATTAAAGTTGCTGCCGAAGTGTCGAAAGCTATCGGGCTTGAAAACATTACATTAAAGCATGAACGTATTCAGGAAGAAAAAGGCAAATTTGATTTTGTAGTAAGCCGTGCAGTGATGCCACTCGATGATTTGGTGAAACTTGTAAAAAAAAATATTGCTAAGCAACAAAAAAATGCCCTTCCAAATGGACTTATATGTCTGAAAGGAGGAGAATTGCAACATGAAATACTTCCTTACAAAAATATAGCCGACACTTATAATGTAAGCGATTTTTTTAAAGAAGAATATTTTAAAACAAAAAAAGTGGTGTATATTCCGATTTGAAGCCAAGAATAATCCCGATAGCTATCGGGAAAAGAGCAAAGACTTTTCAAACTCTCAAACTCTCAAACTTTTCAAACCATCAAACTCTTCACACATTCCGAACTTATGACAATTAAAACATTCACATTCAATCCTTTTCAAGAAAATACTTATTTAATTCATGATGAAACCGGTGAAGCAGTAATTATTGATGCAGGTTGTTTATATGATACCGAAGAACGTTTGCTAAAACAATATTTCGATGAAAACAAACTGGAATTAAAACGGGTTTTAAATACCCATCTTCATTTGGATCATCAATTTGGGAACAAATTTTTATTCAATACATTCGGCATACTACCCGAAGCATGTAAGGAAGATGAATTTTTATTACAAAATGTGATTAATCACGCACGTGTATTCGGACTTGCAATAAACGAAAAAGCTCAGGAGTTGGGAGCTTATATTACCGATAATCAAGAAATTAAATTTGGAAACATCACACTTATTGCAATTCACGTTCCCGGACATTCGCCCGGAAGTATGGCATTTTATTCAAAACTTGATGGTGTATTATTTGCCGGTGATGTACTTTTTCAGAATTCGATAGGGAGAACAGATTTGGAGCGTGGTGATTATGCAACCTTGATACGTTCCATTACTGAACGTTTACTGCCCCTACCCGACTCCACCGTTGTTTTTTGCGGACACGGGTCAAATACAACAATTGGAAGCGAAAAGGAAAACAATCCGTATTTATAATTTTTAGTGGATTTTATTGTTGATTCTGGTAAAGATTATTTTCAATAATAAACTGAAAAACATCAGGATGTAACCAATGGTTTACATCCTTTTTTTGTGCCAAGTCTGCACGGATTTGAGTAGAAGAAATATCGTAAAGCGGTGTGTCGGTCAATTTCATTTGTGGGTATTTAGCTGCTACTTCCGAAAAATAATAACCGGTTCGAGGATAAACAAACACTTCAAAATGCTTCAGTAACTGTTTATATTTCTTCCATTTATGAAAAACAAGCGCATTGTCGCTTCCAATCATGAGCGAAAAATGGTGCTGAGGAAAATTGGTTTTAAGTTTATAAAGTGTATCGATGGTGTACGAAGGAATCGGCATGGTGAATTCTACATCCGAGGCTTTAAATTTGGGTTGTTCTTTGATGGCAAGCATCAACATATCGAGCCTCAGATATTCATCAATTAATTCCTTCTGATCTTTCAACGGATTGCAAGGCGAAACTATAAACCACACTTCATCAACCGCCGAATTTTCGATCAGATACTCAGCCAATTTTACATGTCCGAGATGAACCGGATTAAATGATCCGAAATAAAGTGCAATATTCATTGAATTGATTTTCAGATAATATTAATAATTACGAACACCGAAAACAGCACTTCCAATTCTCACCATGGTACTCCCCTCTTCGATGGCTATCCTAAAATCGTCGGACATGCCCATCGAAAGCTCGCTAAAATCTGGGTTTTGATCGAAAAAAGTCGATTTCATCTTATCGAAAAGCATTTTCAGCGTTCTGAATTCGTTTCTGATCTGATTTTTATCATCTGTAAAGGTCGCCATTCCCATTATTCCGCAAATATTGACATTCAACAACGATTTCCAACTACCTGATTGCAGCATTTCCATCAGTTCATCGGCTGAGAATCCGAATTTTGTTTCTTCGCTGGCAATATGTACTTGAAGCAGACATTTTACTTTTTTGTTAATTTTAGCAGCACTTTTGTCTATTTCATGCAACAATTTAAAAGAATCAACACCGTGTATCAGTGTAACGAATGGAACAATATATTTTACTTTATTCGATTGTAAATGACCAATATAATGCCATTGAATATCTTTGGGTAAGGTATCGAATTTGGTACAAAGTTCTTGTACTTTGTTTTCGCCAAAAATACGTTCGCCGGCATCGTAAGCTTCCTGAATTACTTCGTTGGAATGAAATTTCGAAACACAAACCAACTGCACGTGAGTAGGAATATGTTCACGAAGAGATTGTAAATTGGTTTGAATGGACATTTCGTGTTTCAAGTTTCAAGTTTCAAGTTTCGTGTTTCAAGTTTCGTGTTTTCTCGTTTCGATTGCGGATCAAATCCTTTCGGAGTTGAGGCACGAAACCCGAAAGAGTTTGGTTGCAGAATCCTTTTGGTTGCAGAATATTTAATTCAAACTAATTATTCTTAGATTTACCTGTTTCCTCATATTTAAACACATCCATTATCAAGGTTTCAGTAATAGATGCAATTTCGTAATCGGCAAGTGTTCCTTTCATTCCTTCTTTCAGGTTATGAAGTGCTTGGCTGAAATCTGAAGCCTGAATCATCATGTTTACTGCGGTTCGTTTCTCAATTCCTTTTTCTTCGTCTAAAGTTACAAAATTTACTTTAGACCGATACCATTTATCTGCGTTTTCAACAAAAAACATTTCGTTGATTCGGGCACGTTTTATGTTTGCTACCGTGAATTCACCGCTGATAAATGGTTTCATTTCTTCAATAATTTTTGCCTCTGCTTCGGTAAACGACAAGGCATCAACTAAATAAGACTCATTCACTTTAATAATATTGCCTTCGCCGGCAGTTTTTTCATATTTTATTTTACACTCGAACCAGGTATGCATTTTTTTTAATTTGATTAAGTTTATAATTTTTAATTTGTTTTACTCACTGAAAATCAATAATTTATCATGTAATCATTATTGACTCCTTAGCCGTACAAATATACAATCTTTTGTTAATTATTTATCCCAATTCATAACTGTCCGAACAATTTTTTGAAATAAAAGAAGAAAAGTCCAAAAGTATTATATTTGTAGCTACGAAACTCAAATAAAAACAAGAGTACTTTTCTATGGCAACAAAATCAGGAAAAAAATCAGATATTCCTATTTTTAAACAGATTTTGGATTTAATACCAAATGGATTATTAAGAAAGTCGATAGCAAAATACAATTCAGATAAAAGCTGTTCCAAGTATTTTACAAAAGATGAACTCATTAGTATGTTGTTCGGACAGCTGAATCGCTGTTTAACACTTCGGGAGATAGCATTTGGAATTGACCAGTCGCCAGAGTTTTTAGGCGACATTGGTCTGGCTCAAAGCCCTGCAAAATCAACCATGAGTGATGGTAATGCCAAGCGTGATTATCGTGTTTTTGAGGAACTTTACTATCTTTTGTGCGCTTATTATAAAGAACAACTTCGACAACGTGAAGATTACAAAGTGATTCAGGAAATAGAAGGCAAGCACATTAAAATCATAGATGCTACTATTATGAGCGTGTGTTTGAAGTTGTTTTCATGGGCAGAATATCGGACAGCTAAAGGCGGCATTAAAGCGCATGTATCCTTAGATGAAGCCAGCATGATTCCTGACATGGTTAATATAACGAAAGCAAAAGTTAGTGACAGACGTGGAGTTGATGATTTTCGGTATCCAACAGATACAATAATTGTTGATGATAGAGGTTATTACGATTCCAAATTGTTTAAAATAAGGATTGAAGATGAAAATCACTTTGTAACTCGTATCAAAGGAAATATCCTCTATGAATCAGTACGTGAGCTTGATTTACCTGATGACAAAGACGAGCACATTTTAAAAGATGAAATTATTCTACTTACAGGCAAGACAGCCATTGAAAATGGAGTAGAACAAATGGAATTTCGCCGTGTTGCGGTATATATTGAAGAAGATGACCGTGTAATTGAGCTAATCTGCAATAATTTTGAGTGGAGTGCTGCTACAATAGCTGAACTTTATAAAAGACGCTGGCTGATTGAAACATTTTTTAAACTTATAAAACAGAACTTGCAGATAAAAACCTTTTTGGGAACATCTGAAAATGCTTGTAAGTCTCAAATTTTTGTGGCATTAATTGGGTATTTGTTGTTAGAATTGATTAGACGGACATTAAGCAAAACAAATCATCGCTTCGGGCACTTTGTAACATTAATTAGGGTGTGCTTGACACAATACAATCGGCTTTCTTATATCATAAATAACACTAAAATCGAGGTCAGGAAAGCACGCAAGAAGCAAGAATCGCCACATAATCTGTTCGGGAATTGGACAGCTGAAAAAGATTTTGAACAGCTTTTAATAGATTATCAATAGATAACTTATTGATTAGATATGTGATAGATAAATGTTAATCGGACTTTAACTAAAAGTTCGGACAGCTATGATCCCAATTACATTTCTGTTTTTTAAATTTTGGTTTATATAAGCCCGTTTGGGGATTAAACGGCTGATTTGTAAAGTAATCGGATTTTCTTATTCTCTCTCCGAAAACGATGCTAATTCCTGTCGAAAAATTAACGCTCGTTTGATGGTACGGAAAAGGTAATCTGAAATCTGACACGGAAATCATTGAATAGCTCAAAGGTAAACAGTCCAATGCAGCATACCAGTGAAAAATTCCGGTTTTAATACCAATTCCACACCCAAATGCATTACATCCATTTATCAATGAATAACTTACTGAAGTACTCAACCAATCGGATGGTTTTCCGTTGAGTGATGCGGTAAGCTCATTGGAACGAAATTTATCATTCAAAACGGCACGGTACAACAACCCGAAATTTAATCGGCCTGATAAAAATTTATATTCGGCTGCCATACTTATTTTCGCAGTTGTATAAGAATTATACTGCCCAGTGTAAGAATTGAGTGTAGTTGAATTTTTTATAGCAGTTATCAGCGAATCCATCAAATCATTTCCGGTAACCAGATTGTTAAATTGAGTGCTTACTTCCTCAGCGGTCATTCCCGAATTTAAATGTGTAAAACCGTCAAAATTATAGTCTAATTCAATTTTTTTGTTTAAAATGTTAGTTTTCCATCTGATAAATCCAACATCGGTTAAAGATGCTGATAAATACAGATTTTGCAGCATTCTGAACTGAACTCCTATATCTATTCCGGCTCCCGCTCCTTGGTAACTGAACCAGTCTGTGATTTTCTTCGGTATTTCAACATCAGGATTCTCACTAAGATGATCGAAAGTAATCTGAACCGGACCTGCATACCGTAAATCAGCGTTTCCTTTCAAATTCCAATTATCAACATTAGCCGATAAATTTAAAACATTTGAATAATCGATGTTTGAGTTACCGCCAAGAAATTTAAGTTTTACACCCAACATCCATTGTTCATCAATTTGCTGCGAAAATCCAAAAGCAGCTTCTGTGTAAACATTGGCATTGACAGCTAATGCACTTATCGAATAATGGTTGGCAAGTAGATCTGGCGTTCCGTAAATCATAAATTTAAAAATATCTTTCGGGAAAGTTGTATTTATATCCACTTTTTGAGCCAATGTAAAATTAAAAAAAGAATTATTGACAGCATAACCAATTGACAGGAAATTGGTCTGAAAATCGGCTGCAATAAGTGTGTTTATCTTCAATTTATTATAAAGCGAGGTCAGACTCAGGTTATCTAAATTGCTCAACGAAAATGAATTATTATTGTATCCGGCATGTAAATAACCGAGTACCGGCAAACTGATATAATATTGAGTAGTGGCTTGAAATGCCGGATTCAGGATATGACGAACCGACACATCTTCCATGAAATATAGCGTATTGGTTTGTTGTGCTTTGGTGGGTTGAATCAAGGAAGATAGCAAACTGAATAATAAAAAGCGTTTTTTTATCAAAAAAAAAGGAAATTTCATAAATTATTTCAATTGCGAAAATCAATATTTACTTATCTTTATACTAATAGTTTAGCGATTTATTTTTTAAAAAAACAGCAACTCTTATTTTTATTTTATCAGTTACAGTAAAATAAATTTTCGAGTCCGAGTCCTTACCTGAAAATCTGATATTAAAATGCATTGATTTGGTTTTTTTTAAATCATCGAATTGTTTTTTTGTCAGTACTAATTTCAAAATTTGATTGCTTTGCATACCTGTTAAAACTTTTCCATCCGAATTTACTTCGGCTGATTGAATTATGTATGATTTATTTAAGCCCGTTGTAATTTCGCTGTAATCAGAGTCGAGAAACGATAAATCAATTATACATCCAAAAGGTAATCCGTTTTCAATTTTCAAAATTAAGAAAGTAGAATCGATGTTTCCGAAATCAATTTTTTCAATTTGCGCTGCCAAACTCTCCGAAATACCGGTAACAGAATCATTGAGCAGAAAAAAACTACCTGAGTTCAGTTGAAACGGAAGCGTTGCAGTAACCTTAACTTTCAATTTTGAATCCGGAATTAAAAAATCAGGAGAAGTATCACTGGTTTTTGTATAGGTATCAATTTCAGCACCATATACATACTCTAAAGAATCCGGCTTTTCCAATTTATCGAAAAATCGGTTAGTTCCTCCCCACAAATTGTCAATGGTTTTCATTTTAAATGGTATGATTTCTCCCGGTACAGAGGGTTTTGCCATAAAGCTGTATTCCATCCATTTCTTTCCACCAAAATCGGCTGTAATTGCACTGTTATCATCATAATATACTTTAAGTAAATCGAAGTTGAATTTAAGATAGGCACCTACATTGCTGGTTCCGGTTACATCGAATTTCGGATTGGTAAACCGTAAAAAACTGTTTGCCAGAAAGCTGTCCATGTTTAATTTCCGTCTTAAAATCTGTCTTGCATGTGCCGAAGGAGCAAAAAAACCGTAAGCAATAGTGTATTCAAGCGTTTCAAATTTTATTGTATATCCAATTTTAGTTTGAGGTGTAATTGTCAAAGGTTGTGTTCCTGCTTTCAATTTAAAATTTACGGTTACCGGAAGTGGATTATTACTACCTTCAGGACAAAAACGGATATCTTTCAATTCAATTTTTAGAGGAATACCGGTTACAGTGGGTTTAAAAACAATTGGCGTTTTAATATCTTTTACCTTTGAAGCAGGAAAAGTCAGGGTAACTTCAATGTTTTCAGGGTTTATTTGGTATAGTTCAACTAAAGTAAATGAAATAACGGAGCGTTTTATTTTTACCGAGTCTACTCTTTCGTAGCTGATATCCGAATTTAAACCAAGATCGATATTTTGCTGAAAAGGAAACAACTGAAATGTATTTGGTTGAAGCACAACAGTTGGTGGTGTAATTTCGTTATTGAGTGTTTGAGCATTTTTTAATAAATTAAGCTCATGAAAGTCAATAACGCTGCTATCAGCAACAATATAATGCACTTCATCGCCAACTATTGCTATTTTTGCGTTGTGCTTCAGGTAATTGGTTATCGAACTGCCTACACTTGCATCGAAACTGCCCAAGGGAATTATGAGGGAAATATTATCAGAAAATTCGTCTGTTATATTGTCCAGATTCATTTCATGCTCGCACGATAAAAATACAAGCGGAAGAAAAATCAATAATATGTTTATTTTTTTAAAACTCATGAAAGATTGATAAAAATGTGATTTCTTCAATTAAAATGCAACTTACATAAAAATTTGCGATTTATAAGCGAGTCCAATAAAAATCAAGACCACGTCCTCTGAAAGTTCTGCAAAATTGTTATATAAGCAATTCATTAACGTAGTCTATGCTACAAGTGTATAATTTAAAGCAGTAACATTATGAAACGAGTCAGTGGTCTTGACGTACACAAAGATAGCGTGTACTTATGTATTTTGCAAGAAAATGGTGAAAAAATTGAAGAGAAGTTTGGTACATTAACTCCCGAGTTGCACAGATTGCGCGCAACACTTCTACAGCATCATGTAGAAGAGGTTGCCATGGAGAGTACCAGTATCTATTGGATTCCCATTTGGAATCTGTTAATTGCCGATTTCCAGATTAAGTTAGTCAATCCGTATTTTATCAAACAGTTACCAGGTAGA
>JAURYY010000183.1 GCA_030653695.1 Paludibacter sp.
TCATGTAGAACGATTGCTTTACCCAGAGCAGCAACAGCATAAGAAATTTGAAAAAGAGATTGATTTCTATGACAAACAAATGCGGTTAGTATTACGAAACTGCGGTGTAATCAATCCCGAAATTATAGATGAATACATTGGGAACGATGGTTACTTAGCGCTTGAAAAAGTATTGAGAGGAATGTCATCATCCGAAGTCATTAACGAGTTAAAAAATGCAGGATTGCGTGGCAGGGGTGGCGCAGGTTTTCCCACCTGGCAAAAGTGGGCAATTGCCTCTAAGGTAACCAGCGAACAAAAATACATTATTTGCAATGGCGATGAAGGAGACCCTGGTGCGTATATGGATCGTTCCATTCTCGAGGGTGACCCACATGCGGTGATTGAAGCATTAACAATTGGAGGATACACCATTGGAGCAACGCAAGGGTATTTTTATATACGTGCTGAATATGGTTTGGCAATCAAACGAATTCAAACAGCCTTGAAACAGGCGTATGAATTTGGTTTTCTGGGAAAAAATATTTTAGGCACCGACTTTTCTTTTGATTTGGAAATTCGCCTTGGTGCCGGTGCTTTTGTTTGCGGAGAAGAAACAGCGCTCATCGCCTCCATCGAAGGTTTGAGAGGAACACCCAAGCCTCGTCCGCCATTTCCAACCGTAAAAGGATTGTTTGGAATGCCTACTGTGATTAATAATGTTGAAACATTAGCCAATATTCCTCAAATTATTGACAAAGGTGGAAAATGGTTTTCGGGAATTGGAACTGAAACCTCCAAAGGAACAAAAGTTTTTGCGCTGACGGGAAAAGTAAATGTGTCGGGTTTAATTGAAGTACCCATGGGTACTACATTGCGCGAAATTGTTTTCGATATCGGTGGTGGTATCAGTAACGGCAAAAAAGTAAAAGCGATTCAAACCGGTGGTCCTTCAGGTGGAATGATTTCTGAAAAGTATTTTGATACTCCTGTCGATTTTGAAAGTTTAAAAAAACTCAATTCCATGATGGGATCCGGAGGAATGATCGTTATTGATGAAGACGACAGCATGGTTGAACTTACGAGATTTTATTTGGGATTTTCGGTAGATGAATCGTGTGGTAAATGTGCTCCGTGCCGTATAGGCGGATATCAAATGATGGTAATACTTGACCGATTGGTAAAAGGGCGTGGAAAAGAAGATGATATTGAAAAGTTGCGCGATATTGGCTTTGCCATGCAAAAAGCGTCGCTCTGCGGACTCGGACAGACAGCGCCCAATCCGGTCCTTTCTGCGCTAAAAGAGTTTGAGTCGGAATTTACTTCACGAATTAAGAAACCTCTTAAATAAATATACAAAGATTACAGCTATGATGATAAATGCAAAAATAAATAATATGGAGATTGAAGTTCCTCAAGGTACTTCGATTTTGGAAGCAGCAAAAGATATTGGGGTTAAAATACCGGTGCTTTGCAAACATCCCGATTTGCCTTCCAGCTCAGCGTGTGGCATTTGTATTGTTAAGGATAAGAAATACAATAAAATGATTCGTTCCTGTTGTACTGAGTTGGAAGAAGGAATGGACATAGAAACACATACTCCTGAAATTATCAAGGTGCGACGAAGTGTTTTGGAACTAATCCTTTCAGCGCACCCAAACAGTTGCTTGGATTGTGGTAAAAATCGGAATTGCGAATTGCAAACCATGGCATCCGAATTTGCCATGCGTTCAAGTCGTTTCGATACGGTAATTAAAAACAAAGAAATCGATTATTCAACCGGTTCAATCGTGTTGGATGCCGAGAAATGTATTAAGTGTGGTCGATGTATAGAGGTTTGTCAACAAAGGCAGGATGTGTGGGCGTTGTCATTCTTAGACAGAGGAATACATACACGTATTGCTCCAGCCGGCGATATTTCGTTGGCAGAATCACCCTGTGTGCGTTGTGGTCAGTGTTCTGCACATTGTCCGGTAGGGGCAATATACGAACTTGACGAAACCAAAATTGTATTGGATGCGTTAATGGACGAAGATAAATATTGTGTGGTACAAATAGCACCGGCAGTGCGTGTTTCGGTTGGCGAAGCTTTTGGAATGCCCTTAGGGAGCAACCTTACCGGTCAGTTGTATTACGCACTGCGCAACATGGGATTCAAAGGTGTTTTTGATACCGCTTTTGGAGCGGATGTAACGATAATGGAAGAAGCTACTGAATTTGTCAATCGTTTTGTAAAAGGCAAAGGTAAACTTCCACTCATCACCACTTGCTGTCCATCGTGGGTCGATTTTATGGAAAAACGCCATTCCGATTTGATTCCCCACTTTTCATCTTGTAAGTCTCCAATGGCAATTACAGGGGTTTTATCAAAAACCTATTATGCCGAAAAAATGGGCATTGACCCATCCAAAATATTTATGGTCGCCATTATGCCTTGTACATCTAAAAAATTTGAAATTAAAAGAAGCAAGGAGATGTACGCGAGCGGTTACCCCGATGTGGATGTATCGCTTACTGTGCGCGAATTAGCCCGTATGCTCAAGCAGTCCGGATTCGATATGCCCAACCTTCCGAAAGGAAAAGCCGATAATATTTTGGGGAAATATTCGGGAGCAGGCGTTATTTTCGGCTCTACCGGAGGTGTAATGGAGGCGGCGTTAAGAACAGCCTACCACATGATTACCAATGAAACCCTTGAGAATGTTGATATAACTCCGGTGCGAGGATTTGCAGGTGTCAAAGAAAGTATGATCAATATTAAAGGAACAATCGTTAGAACTGCAGTTGCTCACGGCTTAAACAATGTGAACATTGTCATTGAACGAGTTAGAGAGGCGCTTGAAAAAGGCAAAGAAATGCCTTACGATTTCATTGAGATTATGGCTTGTCCCGGAGGTTGTATTGGGGGTGGAGGACTTGGATACAAAATAAGCAATAAAATTCGCCGCGAACGATTGCGTGGTTTATATCGCGAAGATGAAGCAATAAAACACATGCGTTGTTCGTACGAAAATCCTTTTATACAAGAACTTTACAGCGTCTTTTTAGATTCGCCAGGCAGCCTAAAAGCACACGAATTGTTGCACACTAAATACAAAGCAAGGTCGGAGTATAAAAAATAATTAGCCCTACTTAAACAAATTTGTTTTATCAATAAAAAATATACGAGTAAAAAGTAACTTTACGTCTCTTAAAGACTTGACGTGAGACATCGGCGTGAGACTTCGGCGTGAGACTTCGGCGTGAGACTTCGGCGTGAGACTTCGGCGTGAGACTTCGGCGTGAGCTCAGTCGAACGCTCAGTCGAACGCTCAGTCGAACGCTCAGTCGAACGCTCAGTCGAACAGGGATTTAGGGCAGTTTAAACATCATTTTTTTACCGCCCCAATTCCGATAGCTACCGGAACTAAAGGGAATGCAAAGCGTAAAATTTAATCAGAAATTCAAAGGCTCTTATAAAACGGATTGGCGGTAAGTTTCTTATTGCAGCCTGCGAGCGAGCTCCATATTGAGTGGTTGTCGCAAAACTTGCGACAACCACATCTTTTTATTAGGTGATGCCATTTTATTTAATCTCTTTTTCTATCGTTAAAATATCTCTCTCCAATAATTCGTATAGTTCATAAACCAAACTATCAATTTTCTGTTCTGCTGTATCTATCACCGTTTTAAAACTGTCTAATTCTTTGGTTAAAAGTATTTCACGTTCAAAATTGTTTTCTGCTTTTGTCTTTTTAAGCAAATCGGCATAATCCAATTGCTTTTGTTTATTGTCTATAATTTTCGTAACCAATTCGGCTAATTCACTTTGCTTTTCGGCACTTGGCTGTAATAAAGGCAAAGCCAATAATGGTTCTTTATCTATTTGGAAATTATCGCCTTGCATTTTGCCTTTGTATTTGAGCCAAAAAGCTATCATTTTGGAATTTAACAAAGCTGTTAAATATTTTAGATTTATGCGGTTGGTTTTTAATATATTAAAACTTAGCATTACATAGCACGGATTTTCAGTATATGCGAAAACTGGATAATTTACGCATTTTCTCAATGAAACAACTTTTGCACCTTCCTTGAAAAAACTTTCATCACGTCCCCAATGTAAATTGTAGTATTTGATTGAACCTGATAAATTTTCACGACGTTCTTCCATTATTTCTTTATAGATAGAAAGATGCTCTAAAATTTCAGGTTCGGGCGTTTGTCCTTTTGGAATATAAATTAGATTTTTAGAATTTACTATATTATGATGGAATTTTGAAAAGTTTTCAGGTTCATAAAGAGGTTTCAAGTATTTAGAACTTTTGAATTTATCACTATCAACAACAAAAACACCGTTGCCGGTTTTGATATTGTAGGTTTCAATTTTTTCCTTGGGTATTCTTTCAATGTTTCGACTGTTTACAACATCAGGATTAGGCACAATCCCTTGCGCAACTTCTTTATCGCTTAATGTGAAATTTTGTTTTGAAGCAATTTTATCAATTATTTTACCAATATCGGCATTTATAAAATTGATTGGTTTGTCCAAATACTTTGGTTTATCAATTTTTGTTGAAAAATAGGTGAACCGATTATCAAAAGCTTTTTGCAAAAACAGTTGATTGGTTTCATGGTTAATTTTGCTGTCTAACAGTTTAGCGTATTCAAAATCGTAATTTTCGTTATTGGCAGTGCGTTGCATTATGTAAATCATGGTTTGTATGCCTGCACTGTCGAACACTTTAAAATCGCCAAAGTCAATAAATTCAAGCAATTTGCCTTTTTGCAAAATAATATTTCGGAATTTTGATGCGCCCGAATTGGTAATCCAATTATTTGGGGCAATGTAACCGATTAAACCCGTATTTTTTTTTACAATTTCCAATGCCAATGCGCCAAAGAAATACCATAAATCCATTTTGCCCTGATAGCAATAATGTTTGTGTAAACCTTCAAATGCTTGTCGGTTGGTATATTCTTTAATATAAGGCGGATTTCCAATAACTACATCAAAACCGCCGTTTTTATAAATTTCGGCAAATTCCGTTTTCCAATCAAACGCTTTGCGATAATTAAAGGCAAAATCATCTACCAATGAATTACCGCATTTTATGTTATCGTTTAAGTTCGATAGTTTACGCTCTTTTTGTGCAGTGCGCAACCAAAGCGAAAGTTTAGCAATTTCAACGCTTTCTTGGTTTATATCAACGCCAAACAAATTGTTTTCAAGTATCGATTTGTCGGTGTCGAATAGTCGAATTGCTTGATTAGTCAAATCGGCAATTAAATCGTCAATCAGTTTGTGTTCGGCAATCAGAAAATTAAGTGCTTGGTTCAGAAATGCACCGCTACCGCAAGCGGGGTCAATAATTTTTAAACTTTTCAACCATTCTTTGTAGTCGTTTAGTTTGTTGTAAATTGCTTTGCCTTTTTCGCTCAATCCTTTCTTTGTGCGGTCGTTGCTGTCGAACTCAATTTCAAATATACCTAATTCTTTTCGCTTGTCTTCGCAAAGTTTACCCAACGTATTTTCTACAATGTATTGCGTAATGTATTTGGGTGTGTAAAAAACTCCGTCTTTTTTGCGTTTCGACAAGGGGGCATGCCCCCTTGTTTCGGCGGGTGCCGATAGTTCGGTCACAAATTCTTCAATATCGTTGAGCGAATGTTCAAAAATATGTCCTAAAATATTTACATCAACTTCGGTGTTATAATCGTATTTTGAGAGTTTTAAACTGTCGTTTCTTAAAATTTCATCGTCAATCTTTACATTATCCAACACTTCATCGGGTGCAAAAAGTCCGCCGTTGTATGCCGGAATATCATCTGCCGCAACTTTGCCTTTTCGCCCAATATTCATATAACCGAAATACAATTTATAAGTTTCGTAAAGCGGTTTGTAAGCGTCAAGCTCGGTTAATTGGTCGAAATGGTCAATTATGCGTGAAATAGAATTTGCAGGCAAAAGTCCGCCGTCTTCGGCAAAGAAAATAAAAAGCAATCGGTCTAAAAGCTTCTGTGATTTTTCAAAAAGCGTTATTTTATCGTATTCGGGATTGTTTTTTACAAGGTTCTCGAATATTTTGTATTTAAAATCGGAATAATCGCTGTAAAGTTGTTCCGAAATTTTTTGCTCATGAAAACGTGTTTCCTTTTTTATGGTTTGCGGTAAATCGGCAAATATGCTGTCTTTATGCAAAAGCATGTAAAGCAAATCGAAATCTTGTTTTTGCAAATTGAATAAGTCAAATTCTTCGTATTCGTTTGAATAGTCTATGAAAAAACGAAGTTTTTGAAAGTTGGAAGTAATTACATATTTACAGCCGGGTTGATTGTTCTTATAGTTAAATGCTTGTTGTGTAACGCTTGTAAGGTCTTTTGTCGAAGTTGATTTTAGTTCGATAACTGCCACCACTTTTTCACCGTCCAAAATTGCTCCATCTGCTTTTTTGCTGTCGGACAGGTTTTTAAACTCTCTAACCAGATTGTAGTTTTCGTTTGGTTTGAAAGTGTACCCTAAAACACCCACAAACACATCACGCAAAAAACCGTCTTGATATTCTTCTTCTTTAAGTTGTTTGATTTGCTCAATTTTATCGGAGTTGTAATTTGCCTTAAATTGCAAAAATGCCTTGTCAACCTTATCTTTATCAAGGTTGTTTAAATGTTTGTTTAATACTGATTTTTGAAATATGCTCATTTAAAATATTTTTTTCAAATATACCAAAAATTTAGCCAATGCCACTTTTTTTATGGTTGCAACTAATTTGTTTATTAAATTGAATGTTCCGTACAACTTAAAACATAATGGGTGGGGTGTAAAAAATTAACTACATCTTTTTTAAATCTTCGTCCCAAAATGTGACAATATTAATAGAACGCGGATTTACGCTGATTTAGCGGATTAATCCCGATAGCTATCGGGACGGATAAGAAAAAATGCAAGCATTTTTGATTTTTCGTTTAAAATCAATTGACAAAGTCAATTTTAAATCCGTTTAAATAGAAAAATCTGTCTTATCCGCTAAATCAGCGTAAATCCGCGTTCTATTCTTTTATTTTTCTATGTGAATTAGAATATCTTCGGCAATATAATTGTAACGAAAATATTTTTCAATTAATTGTTGATTTTTTACACCCCACCTAATGGGTGTCTATATCCGGATTTACCCCCAAATTTTTTATTGGACAAATATATGATAATTTAACTATAAAACATCAAAAGGTGATTTGTTTTTTTCGTAAACTTTTTCCGTTTGCATGAGTATTTATCCCGATTGATATTTGGTTTTAATTTCTACCAATTATATGACCAAAACCGATTTTATAAAATCTTTTTTAAAACTTCCTCATCCAATTAAAAATAAATTTTTCTATCTTTACGGCTTAAAGTTCATTCACATTTTTGTAAACATTGCTGAAAAACAATATTCAGGTTGATTCATTCCGAATCGAAACAAAATGTAGTTTAGGGCGGTCGGTTGCCGAAAATGTGGAATAACGCCGCTTTGTTGCCCGATATTGATAAAGTGATGACTAAGGCATGTTCTCCGAGCATTCGTTATCTTCGGCAATTGGTGAACCTTTTGCCGAACAAAATGGTTTAGTTTACAGTGCCACCAAAGTGATACGTGGTAAAGTGGCAGCACGTTATGCCGATCGGATTACCGGCATATACGAAACCGGAGGAAAGGAAATTGTGAACGAAAAAAATATTGAAGCACTGATCTGAATTTTTTAGATTAAAGAATAAAGACAAAAGAACAAAGACTTAAAATCTGCTGTCTTTTCAACTGTCTTTAATCTTTGCTCTTTGTTCATGATATTATTAAACTCATTTTGAAATAAACACATAAATTATGAAGAAAACCATTTTAATTTCAATTTTTTTTCTGGGAACTTTCTTAATAGCAAATGCTCAGAATTCAGAAAACGATTTGAATGTGGGTGTACTTATTCAGAAAACCCAGCATTTGTATTGGGAAAACGGGATTGGTGTGGACTTCACCGCCGATTATTTGCTGAATAAACATCTTCACCTGAAAGCCGGATATGTAACCAGTCGATTGGGCAGCCGCATGGTAAGCAATGCCATAAAGCAGGATAACTTGGTGTTGGGGTTCGATTTCCGCTTCCGCCCAACGAAACCTTTTCAGATTTTTGCCGGACTGAATACCGGTTTCTTTTATGCCGATTACGAAAATCCGGTATTCGATGTGTTGCCGAACACTTCTTTGCTCTTGTCGACCGAAGCAGGAGTGGTTTATCAATTCCGCTATCCCGATATTTCAGTTGGTTTATCAGCCGGTTATAATTTTATTAATGGCGATGGCATTTCGAAAACCGGCACCCTTTTCCCCATATATTACAAAATGGGTGTTTTTTATAAACTGAAAACTAAAAAATAATCAATTTTCGGCATAAATGTAAGTTGCTGTTTATGTGTTTGATTTTTAAAACCAAGAAAAAACTGAAAAAAAACTAAAAAATGAAAAACAAATATTTTCTCCCCGCAATATTCGGATTAATGCTTGCTTTTAGTGCTTGTAATCCAACTCCCGAAATAGACGACTCGATGCTCGACAGCGGAAAAATCTCGTGGGCAATTCCCGATTCACTTCAAAAGAGATTGGTGTCGAATTACATTCCCAACCCTACCGAAATACAAAAAAACAGACCGGTCATCATTGCCGCTCACGGTTACAGTGCTACCACTTTTGAGTGGGACGAGCTGCGCGAATATGCCGATTCGGCTAAAACATTTTATGTTTCGCAGGTTTTATTGGGCGGACATGGTCGTTCGTACAATGATTTTAAACGTGCAAGCTGGGAAAATTGGCAAAGCTCCATTCGTGAAGAATATATGAAATTAAGCCAGAAAGGGTTCAAAAAAATATACTTGGCAGGTTCTTCCACAGGCGCTCCGCTCATTATTCAAATGTTTAAATCGACTATATTTACTAATTATGCCGGACTGAAAGGCGTTTTTTTGATTGATCCCATTGTAGTTTCTTCCGACAAAATGCTTTCTTTAGTCGGATTGTTGGGTCCGGTATTGGGTTATACTTCCATCGAACTCGATGGTGGCGAAAAAGGAAAATGGTATGTTTATCGCCCGCAGGAATCACTCCGTCAGTTGATGCAGTTAATCGACCTGACACGCCGCGATTTACAAAATATAATCCGCGTTTCGGACGATGTTTATATGAAAGTGTACAAAACAACAGCCGATGCTACAGCCGATCCGGTAAGTGCGGTAATGATTTATAACGGCATTAAATTTGAATATAAAAAGATTGATGTTGAAATGATTGACTCCAAGTTCCATGTATTTACGCGCTTAAGAGGTCGCCCCGAAGTAACGGCAAAAGACAAATCGCTGCAACAAAAAGCTTTTAAGGAAATGGAAGCGAAAATGAAAAATTAAAACCATTTTGCCTTTTCTTTTCCATAGTTCCGATAGTTATTAATGGTTATTGCGAACTGTCGGAATCCTTGATATTAATCCCAATGGTTTTAATAAATCAGGGAATTTTCAATCACATTTCCGGAGCAGTATCATGATCAGAAAATCTCAAATAATATCTTCTTATTTATTCTTGTTAGTTTTTCTTTTGCCCTCGTTGGTTAAAGTTGGGCATCATCACAAACACTTTGTTGGCAAAACAAAGCATGAGAAATACTACCCTAAGTTTCATGCGCATTGCGCCAATTGTAACTCCCAATTTGCAACTCTTTCAACTTATGGTTCAAGTTTTTTATTACCTAAGAAGCAACCTTTACATAAATACAGCAACAATTTTGAGACTGCAAACTACTCAACACATTTCATAAGCACACTTGACGAACAATGCTTTATTTGTAGGTTTGAATTTTCTGCTTTTTTCACTGATACTTTCTGCTTTGTTTTACCCAAAGAGCAACCTTCAGATAAATACATCAACCATTACAGTTCGGTTCATTATTCTTCACTTTCCAAATACTCATTTCTATTACGCGCACCCCCTTGTCGTATTATTTAATGCCACTTTAAGTCCGTTCAACAAAAAAATTATTTTTGAAATTAATACGTAATAAGAATGATAAGGATAATTATTATTAGCGTAATGATATTGTCGTACCCTATATCAAACGCTCAAAACAAAATTATAGGGAAAATTACAGATCAAGACAATTTACCTTTGATGGGTGCAAGCATTTTCGTTCCTGATATGAATAAAGGAACTGTCTCAAATAGTCAAGGAATGTATGAATTGTCGAATTTACCAAATGCCAAGATAAAAATTCAATTTTCGACAGTTGGTTTTACATACCGTATTGAAACAGTGGAGTTAAATGGACGAAGTTTGGAGTTAAACATCGTTCTAACCCAGTCAGCAATTGAAATGGAAGAGATTGTTGTTTCGGGTGGGTACAACTCAACTCAACATGAAAACGCCGTAAAAATTGACATACTCAAACTTGACCCACTGACAATAATGAACACACCAAACTTTGCCCAAATACTCACCAAAGTACCCGGTGTAGATATGATTTCAAAAGGAAATGGAGTTTCAAAGCCGGTAATACGAGGGCTTTCAATGAATGATATATTAGTTTTAAATAATGGAGTCCGGTTCGAAAATTATCAGTATTCGAGCCATCACCCGCTCGGGATTGATGAATTTGGAATTGAAAGTGTTGAAATTATCAAAGGTCCTGCTTCGTTGATCTATGGCTCCGATGCTATAGGTGGAGTGATTAACTTTATAAAAGAAAAACCCGCTCCCATGGGCAGCATTATTGGCGATTACAATATGCAGTTGTTTTCAAACACACTTGGTATGACCAATAATTTAGGTGTAAAAGGGGCATCAAATACTTTTTTTGGTGGTTTAAGGGTTGGTCAAAAAACAAACTCCGATTTTCTTCAAGGAGGAGGTGCGTTTGTTCCAAACTCACGGTTCAACGAATTATCGATGAAAGCAAATGCCGGATTTACTGATAAAATTGGAACTTTCAAATTGTTTTACGATTTCAACAATCAAAAATTGGGATTGGTCGAAGACGAAGCCGTTGAACAAACCACCGAAAGAGGAAGGAAAAATGAAATATTTTATCAGGAATTCAACACACATTTATTTACCTCGCAGAATAAATTGTATTTAGGCAATTTTAAACTTGATATTAATTCAGCGTATCAACATACCGAATTAATTCATTTTGGCGATGCAGGGGTAAATGAAATTCAGATGAAACTGGCTACCTTAACCTACGATGCAAAGCTCCATTTTCCATCCACAAATAATTCAGAATATATAATCGGTGTACAAGGTTTCAATCAAACCAATACAAACCTGAACGACAGAGAAACCATCCTTTTACCCGATGCTATTACCAATAATTATTCGGCGTTTGGTTTGTTGCAACACACCTTTTTCACGAAATTGAAAATTCAAACCGGTGTTCGGTTCGATAATAAATCAATTTCAACACGAGCCATCTGTTTAGCCACGGATTTATTGACTTATCGTGCGCCACTCAACAAGTTGTACGACAGTTTCAGCGGGTCGCTTGGCGCAACTTACAACTTATCAGATGAGATGTTTTTTAGAGCAAACTTTGCCGCGGCTTACCGAACTCCTAATTTGGCTGAGCTAACATCAAATGGGCCTCACGAATTGCGTTACGAAATAGGCAACCAGCATCTTGTTCCCGCAAATTCCTATGAAACCGATTTTAGTCTTCATTACCATAAAGATAATTTTACATTCGACATTGCAGGCTTTCACAATCTTATTCACAATTTTATTTATATTTCGCCAACCGGCGAAACAACGGCTTCGGGAATGGATATTTACAAATACAAACAGGCAAATTCCGCCTTGTATGGTGGCGAAGCAGGGTTGCATCTGCACCCAAATACAATTAAATGGTTGCATTTTGAAACTACATTCTCGGCTGTAATTGGGAAACAACAAAATGGGAACTTCTTACCTTTTGTGCCTGCGCATAAATTGCGTTTTGAGCTACGCGGCGAAAAAGAAAAATTAATGTTTTTAAAAAAAGCATACGCTGCGGTAAACGTTGGTACCGCTTTTAATCAAAACAATGCTGCACCCGATGAAACAACAACAGCCGGATATACAGTGGTTGATTTAAAAATTGGAGGTAATATAAAAATGAAAAATCAATATGTTTCATTAAGTTTAAGTGTCAACAATATATTCGATACAAAATATATTGACCATTTATCGACATTAAAAGAAGTGAATTTTTATAATCCGGGTAGGAATACTTCAATCAATATGAGAATTCCGTTTGGAATAACCAAATAGGATAATAATTAGGGATATCGAGCAGAAAAATTTGCCCGCTTTCCTAAATTCATAAGCAATGCGGTTGTTATAAAAGCGTAGTAATCAATATATTTATTTTTTCGAGAAATAGCACATCCGTTTCGTCTAATACATCAAATCGTTCACTGTCAACATCCAAAACTCCGGCAACTTCATCTTTTTTATCGAAAATCGGAACCACAATTTCGGCAACGGAAAGACTGCTGCAGGCAATATGTCCGTGAAATTGCTCCACATTGGGTACCAACAAACTTTTCTTTTCTTTCCAGGCTGTGCCGCATACGCCTCTACCGTATTTGATGCGCGTACAGGCTACGGGACCCTGAAAAGGTGCAAGCACCAATTCGTTGTCTTTTATCATATAAAAACCTACCCAGAGCCAACCGAAAGTTTGATGCAAAGCCGCCGAAATGTTGGCAAGGTTTGCCGTTAAATCTGTTTCTATCTCTACCAAAGCTGACAGTTGAGGGATTAACTCCTGATATTTTTCCTGTTTCGATAAATTGTTATTGATGATGATTGCTTCCGACATTTATATTTATTTATTTGAGCGTTATTATTATCTGCAATACTTTTGGGTGAACAAACAAAAGGCTGTCTCATTGTATGGAGTCAGCCTTTTGTTATAACATTTAACAAATAACATCTTTGGTTATTTAATTATTATCTTCGATGCTTTGTTGTCCACCCTCAACACATAAAGTCCTTTGCTCAACGTCAGATTGATTTCTTTTTCGGGTTCATAAACAGCAATTTTACTGCCGGTGAGTGCAAAAATTTCAACTTGCGTAGTTGGCAAAACATCGAATTTTAACTTATTCCCTATTAAAGTCCAGTTTTTGTAATCGGGATTATTTACGCTTGTGCTTATGGCAGCAACAACAGCAGTGCCGGGCGATCCGATATTAGCCAATGCATTTGCCGAAGTTAGGGTAACCTGATTTGCAATGGTGTCATTCAAAGTTCCCAAAGCACTGATAACAGCATTGTCAACTACTGTACCGTCGGCTTTGTAACTCCAGTAAAACGATTTTCCGGTAGTGGAAGCACCGAAACTTACCCTGTTAATTTCGACACCGGCTGCATTGTAAATCACAGCGCCATCACCTGTCGACGACAGTCCGACAGCTAACCCTGCGCTTAGATATGAACCTACTGCAACAGTGTTAAGGCTGACTCCCCAAAATGTTTTAAATACCGGAATGGCTGTTGTGGGATTATCGTGTTCGAGAAAAATAACGCTGCCACCGACCGGAATACTTGTAACTCCGGTTAATGCAACAGCTGTAGCAAAAGCATAACTTTTGTCGTCCATTTTCCATCCGGTAATATCTACCGCGGTCGTTCCATAGTTGGTAAGTTCAATCCAATCGTTCGTTCCGCCGGTACCGCTGCTTGCCATGGCTTCGGTAATTTTTATCTGTGCGTTTAAGGTAATGGCAGACACAAACAGAAAAACGGCAACCAAACAAATCTGTAATTTTAGTTTCATATAAAATCCTCCTTTATTTATAATTATGATTTCAAGTTTCAGTGAGCAAATATAGTTCGTTTTGTTCCAAAATTGCATTTATTTATGTTAAAAATCGCCTGATTTTTTATAAATCAGGCGATTTAATAAAAAGATTTGTGATAAAATTTATTTCAACACAATTTTCGAGGTTTGATTGTCTACTTTGAGTATATAAATGCCTTTTGATAACTTCAACTCAATGCTTTGAGCAGGTTCGTAAAGGGCCGCTTTACTTCCCGTAAGGGTGAAAACTTCAATTTTGGAAGTAGGAAGCTCGCTGAATGTAAGGGTGTTGTTTGATAATGTCCAAGTTTCTCTTTTCAAATTTTCTAAAGATGTACCTAAATCGGGGGTGAATGCTATTCCTCTAAAAGCTGTATTTGTGCCTGCTGTTGCTAATACTACGCCAGTAGCATTGCTCCCTGTGTCCTCGGTTTTGTAAATTTTACTGTCGGTACCTGTGGAGTAAATGATCGGATTCGTATTGACACCAGCCCAGTCAACAACTAAACCACGTGCACCTATACCCAGATTGAGGGTGTATGCAAGCGTCCAAGCGCCCCCACTTTCGGTCCATTTTTGAACACCGCCTCCATTTAAAGTTGAACGATCAGTGGCAAATTCACTTCGGTCAATGTTTCGTCCATTGGTTTTGCTTTTGGTGCATTTCCTTAAGTATAAAACCTTTTTAGCGTTACAAACGCTCAACCATTAACCCCTCGTTACAAACGAGGGGGAGT
>JAURYY010000093.1 GCA_030653695.1 Paludibacter sp.
CCGTTTAAATCTTCGAGAAAGTTGGGTCCTTTTTCGCGATAAAGTGCTAAAATCACTTCGCAGTCTGATTTTGTTAGGAACTCATATTTCCCATCGAAGTGTTTGCGAATTTCCTGATGATTATAAATTTCGCCGTTAACTGCCAATACAAGTTTGCCGTCTTTACTGAAAAGTGGTTGTTTCCCGGATTCGGGATCAACAATCGAAAGGCGTTCGTGAGCCAGGATGGCTGTTTCGTTCGAAAAAACACCAGACCAGTCCGGTCCGCGGTGACGTACTTTTTTTGACATTTTCAAAACCTGAGGACGCAATATTGATACCTCGTTTTTTATGTCAAATGCGCATACTATTCCACACATAATATTTTTTGGTTTTAAAAAGTTTCGCGTTTCATGTTTCAGGTTTGGAAAAAAAAACACAGAACGCGTAAATTTATCGTGTTACCCGCTTTCAGCGTGAAACCCAGAACGCGGCTCACGAAATAATTAACATGAAAGCGTTTTATGAATATCTTCGGCCACTTTGCGCCCCAACGCAATGGCACGAACTACCAGGCTTGCTCCAATGGCAGCATCGCCTGTTGCAAAAACTTTAGCAACAGAGCTTTTACTTTGCGCATTGACAGCCACATTTCCGCGAACATCAAATTGTACACCCAACTCTGTTAATAATCCTTCCTGAACAGGATGAACAAATCCAAGCGCAAGAAAAACCAAATCAGCTTTGATTATTTCGGTTTTACCGGTTGGTTTCATGGTAAAGCGTCCTGTTTCGTCTTTTATCCAGTCTACTTCTTCTATCAATACTTCAGAAACATTACCGTTTACTCCTATAAACTGATTGGTATTTAAGCTCCAACGGCGTGTACAGCCTTCTTGATGTGAACTCGATGTTTTAAGAATATTCGGGTAATAAGGCCAGGGAGTTTCGGGATTTTTACCAACGGGCGGTTGTGGCATAATTTCAATTTGTGTTACATTCGCTGCACCCTGCCGAATGGATGTGCCCACACAATCGGATCCGGTATCGCCGCCCCCAATTACAAGTACGTGTTTATTTTTAGCATTTATGATTTTATCAGCCTCTACCGTTTCGCCCATGATCAATTGATTTTGCTGACTCAGAAATTCCATAGCAAAATAAATCCCTTTCAGTTCGCGGCCCTTGGGCTTGATGTCGCGCGGATGACCTGTTCCGGTAGCAATGCAAACAGCATCGTATTTAGTTAAAATTTCGTTTCCTGCAATATCTTTCCCAATTTCACAATTCGTTATAAATTCAACCCCTTCTTCTTGTAATAAAGCAAGTCTGCGGTCGATTATAGTTTTATTTAATTTAAAATTCGGAATTCCATAACGCAACAATCCACCAGGCTTGCTGTCTTTTTCGAAAACAGTAACGTGATGACCTTTGCGGTTCAACTGCTGGGCAGCGGCTAATCCGGCAGGTCCCGACCCAATGATAGCTATACTCTTACCGGTACGTGTTTTGGGCGGACATGCTTTTATCATACCTTCGGCAAATGCAACCTCGGTTACGGCAGCTTCATTTTCGCGAATGGTAACAGGCGACTCATGTAAAGCCAAAACGCACGATTTTTCGCAAGGAGCCGGGCAAACACGACCCGTAAACTCCGGAAAATTATTCGTTTCGTGTAAATTGTCGATGGCTCGTTTCCATTCTCCTTTATAAATAAAGTCCTGCCACTCGGGCATTTTATTGCTTAGCGGACATCCCCAATGACAAAACGGAATGCCGCAATCCATACAGCGCGAAGCCTGTAGTTTGCGATCTTCGCGATTCAATGTCTGTTCAACCTCGCCGAAATCATGGATGCGGTCTTGTACAGGTCGGTAACCGGCATCCTTGCGAGGCGTTGTTATAAATGCTTTTGGATTTCCCATATATTTTTTAAAGCCCCTTAACCCCCCCCAAGGGAGACTTAGGATCAGCTTTGTTCTAAATTATTACTTAATTCTATTGTTTTATTATTTATCCCAATTAACTAACTAATTAATAATTCCCCTTTCCCCGATAGCTATCGTGGGGTTAGGGGTTTAATAATCACGTTCAACCTGTGCTATTTTCTTGTTAATGGCTTCCATTTTTTCTTCCTGCAATACTTTTTTGTATTCAATCGGAACAACTTTTATAAATTTATCCACATAATTTGTCCAATCATCAAGAATCTTTTTAGCATGTTGGCTATTGGTATATTTATGATGATTTTCAATCAGATTTTTCAATTCTTTGTTGTCATGACTGTCTTCAATCAGCGATAATTCGACCATTTCCATATTGCAGAAAAAATCGAAATCGCCAGATTCATCGAGTACATAAGCCATTCCGCCACTCATGCCTGCAGCAAAGTTTCGTCCGGTTTTACCTAATACAACGGTACGTCCACCTGTCATATATTCACAACAGTGGTCGCCGACACCTTCAACAACTGCTGTAGCTCCCGAATTTCGAACACAAAAACGCTCACCAACTACACCGCCGATATATACTTCGCCCGAAGTAGCGCCGTAAAGTATGGTATTTCCTGCAATAATATTATCTTCAGGTTTGAAAGCACTTTCAGCCGGAGCTTTAACTACAATTTTTCCGCCCGATAGACCTTTGCCAACATAGTCATTTGCCTCTCCTGTCAATTCAAAAAACACACCTTTACTGAGGAATGCACCGAAACTTTGTCCGGCAGAACCATTGAAATATGCTTTGATAGTATCAGCCGGTAAACCTACCTGTCCGTATCGTTTGGCAATTTCGCCCGAAAGCATAGCGCCAACCGTACGGTCCGTATTTTTTATTTCATATTTTACTTCAACGGGCATACACAAATCTAAAGCCGGTAGTGATTTTTTGATCAGTTCACGGTCAAGGACTTTATCAATTTTATGATCCTGATTTTTGTTATGTCGCAATGCTACATTTCTGTTTTGAACCGGAGCAAAAAGGATTTTTGATAAATCTACTTTTTTTAGTTTTGAACTTCCGGCTACATTTTTGCGTTCAAGTAATTCGGAATGACCAATAATTTCATCCATGCTGCGATAGCCTAATAGAGCTAAATGTTCGCGAACATCCTGCGCTAAAAAATGGAAGAAGTTGACTAAGTATTCATGTTTTCCGGTAAAATGTTTTCGCAACACTTCGTCCTGGGTAGCTACACCCACGGGGCAGGTATTCAGGTGACATTTACGCATCATTACACAACCTAAAATAAGCAAAGCACTGGTCGCAAATCCATATTCTTCGGCACCCAGCATGGCTGCAATCACAATATCGCGACCTGTTTTTAGCTGTCCATCGGCTTGTAAGCGTATCTGACCCCGTAAATTGTTAAGCACTAAAGTTTGCTGTGTTTCGGCTAAACCAATTTCGAGTGGTAATCCGGCATGTTTAATTGAACTTGAAGGGCTGGCTCCTGTTCCACCTTCGGCACCACTAATCAGAATTAAATCGGCTTTTGCTTTCGCTACACCGGCTGCAATGGTGCCGACTCCTGTTTCCGAAACCAACTTTACACTGATAATGGCTGATGGGTTTATGTTTTTTAAATCAAAGATAAGCTGAGCCAAATCCTCAATAGAATAAATGTCGTGATGCGGAGGAGGCGAAATAAGCGAAATCCCTTGTATGGAGTGGCGGGTTTTGGCAATTATTTTATCCACTTTATGCCCGGGAAGTTGACCGCCTTCGCCCGGTTTTGCTGCTTGTGCTATTTTAATCTGAAGTTCGTCAGCATTTACAAGATATTCGGCAGTTACACCAAAACGCCCTGATGCAACTTGTTTAATGGCACTTCGTGTGCTGAGACCATCTTCTCGCTTTTTGTAACGTTCAGGATCTTCGCCACCTTCGCCGGTATTACTTCGACCACCAATAATATTCATTGCCATCGCCATTGCTTCGTGCGCTTCACTGCTTATCGAACCGTAGGACATAGCTCCTGTTACGAATCGTTTCATGATATTTTCGGACGGTTCAACTTCGTTTATATCTATCGGATTACGCTTGTAGTCAATCAAATCGCGAATAAATATGGGTGCAGTTTTTTCATCAACCGCTTTTACATATTCTTTATATTTAAAGTAATCGTTTGTTTTAGTGGCAATTTGAAGTCGGGCAATCGTTTCAGGATTCCATGCATGTTCCACTCCATCAACGCGATATGCATACAGTCCGAGGTTATATAAATCAGTTGGATCGTTTCCTTCGGTCGGAAAAAAGGCTTCGTGATGAGGACGTAAAATTTCATTAGCAATATCATCAATATCAATACCTTCGATTGAAGACTGAATACCTTTAAAATATTTAGTTAATAATGAAGATGAAATACCAATGGCTTCGAAAATATGTGCTCCACGATAACTTCGTAAAGTGGAATTGCCCATTTTCGACAATACTTTCAGCAAACCTTTATTAACCGCTTTGATGTAATGTTTTTTAGCTGTATCAAGATCCATATTGATTTCACCGACTTTAATTTTGTCGTTGATAATTGAAAAAATCATATATGGATTTACTGCATTGGCGCCAAATCCGAACAACAGTGCAAAGTGCATAACTTCGCGCGGTTCGGCCGATTCAACTACAATGTCAATTTGCATTCGCTTGCGTTTTTGAACAAGATATAAATGCACTGCCGAAACAGCTAACAAGGAAGGAATTGGTGCATGATTTGCATCTACGCCGCGATCGCTTAACACGATATAGTTTTTGCCATCATCTACCGCTTTTTCAACGGCGATACAAAGTTCCTGAATCGCTTTTTCCAGTCCTTTTGCTCCGGCTTTCGCATCGAAAAGCATAGGCAACGAAATGGTGTAGAACCCTTTATAATTCAGGTGCATCAAAATATCGAACTCATTGTTTGTAAGCACGGGGCTTTTGAGTTTTACCATTTTACAAATTTCACGGGCAGGCTCAAGCAAATTTTGATGTACCGAACCAATGTAACCTGTCAACGACATCACGAGTTCTTCACGAATCGGGTCGATAGGCGGATTGGTAACCTATGCAAATTGTTGACGGAAATAATTGAAAAGTCGTTGGGGTTTGTCCGAAAAAACTGATAAAACGGTATCGTTTCCCATTGATGATGTAGGTTCGTAACCATCATTAGCCATGGGCAAAATCAATCTTTCAACATCTTCTTTTGAGTACCCGAAAGCATGCAATAAGATTTGATAGTTGTCCAACTCGTTATTAATATTTCGGCCCGATGAGATATGATCTAAATCGATACAGTTTTTGTTGAGCCATTCTCGGTAAGGAAAAGCGTTGGCCAAATTTTCTTTCAATTCATTATCGTAGAATATCTGACCCATTTCGGTATCCACCATAATCATTTTGCCCGGTTTCAAACGTCCCTTGGATTGAATGCGTTCGGGTTCAATTTCAATGGTTCCGGTTTCGGAAGCAATCACCATCAAATTGTCGTGAGTTATCAAATAGCGCGCCGGACGTAAACCGTTTCGGTCGAGCATACCGCCTGCATACCTTCCATCGCTGAATAGCAAAGTAGCCGGTCCATCCCAAGGCTCCATAAAGGTACTGTGATATTCGTAAAAAGCACGCAGGTTATCCGAAATTGGATTCTTATTGTTCCAGCTTTCTGGAACCAGCATAGCCATAGCATGTGGCAGACTTTTGCCCGACATAACAAGAAATTCAAGTGCATTGTCCAAACTTGCACTATCGCTCATGCCGGGTTGTATAAGCGGGTACAAATCATTTAAATCTCCTAAAATGTCCGATTTAAGCACACTTTCACGCGACTCCATCCACTGTCGGTTACCTCGTATGGTGTTTATTTCGCCATTGTGCCCCAACAGTCGGAAAGGCTGTGCCAAATCCCAAGTTGGGAAGGTGTTGGTACTGAAGCGGGAGTGAACAAGTGCTATGCCACTGGTAAAATTGGGGTTGGATAAGTCAGGGTAATATTCGCGCAACTGAAGGGAAGTCAACATGCCTTTGTACACCATAAGTTTAGTCGAAAGGCTTACCATATAAAAACTCCTCTCTTTAGCAATTTTCGAATTCAAAATTGATTTTTCAATTTTCTTTCGTACTACGTAAAGTTTTTGTTCCAGTTCTTGCTGATTGCTGCCGCCGGTTATAAAAATTTGTTTTATTTGGGGCTCTGTAGTAACAGATATTTGACCCAGAATTTCGCTGTTTACGGGAACATCTCTGATTGCTAAGAGTTTTAATCCTTCTTTTTCAGCCTGCACTTTAATCACATCAATACAAAGTTCAGCTTCCTTTTTATCTTTTGGGACGAAAACCAGTCCCGTGCCGTATTTTCCTTTGGCAGGAACAGTAATGCCTTGAAGAAGTATAAATTCGTGAGGAATCTGCACTAAAATTCCCGCTCCATCGCCGGTTTTATTGTCAGCACTTTCGGCGCCGCGATGTACCATATTTTCGAGTACCTGAAGGCTTTTTTCAACTATTTCGTGCGATTTTTCGCC
>JAURYY010000096.1 GCA_030653695.1 Paludibacter sp.
CCTGAAAAATGGCAAATTACCTGTGAATTATTTGCTCCAAATGCCCCTGAGCAAAATCCAGTTGAAGATATCTGGCTACAAGGAAAAAACTTTCTGCGAAAAAACTTTGTTGAAAACAACACATTTTCAAAGGTAAAAAAAGCATTCTTGTCTTTTCTTCAAAACAGAAATTTCAATTTTAAAAAGTTAATAATGTATAGGGATTTTATCACTTATTCTATTTAGGACAACTATAAGTAGTATTTGTTGTTAAACCTGTTATAGCACTTGTAAAACTCCCGGCACCTGTACCATCAGTGGTTTTGCTGTTGGTTATGGTGGGTGTTTGATCTGTAGTCCAACAAACACCACGGTCGGTTACAGCCGCTCCACCATCACTGGTTATATTTCCACCCGAAGTAGAACTAGTTGTAGTAATTGTCGAGATAGGAGTAGTTGTGAGAATAATTATCCCATTTTGAGTAGTTAAACTTACTTGACTGCCATAAGCTGTACCAATGCTGTTGGTGGTATAAGACCTAACGTAATAAGTTGAACCTGATTGTAGATTAGTAAGAATGCTTGTAAATATACCATTACCACTTCCATCAGAAGTTTTATCATTAATAATAGTAGGATTTGGATTTTTGCTCCAACAAACACCTCTTGATAAAACCACCGAGCCTCCATTAAAAATGATATTACCTCCACTTGAGGCAGTTGAGACAGAAATATTAGTTGCTGTTGTAGTCGAAAGAACTGGCATTACAGAAATTAATGTTTTAAATGTTACTTGCAATCCATATGCAGTACCATCACTGTTAGTTGCATACGCTCTCACATAATATATTGTGTCGGCAATAAGATTTGAAATATTACTTACAAACTCACCTGTTCCAGCAGCATTTTTTGATAAGCTGTCTTTTATTGTCGGATTTGGTTTTAAACTCCAGCAGACACCTCGTGCTGTTATGTCCAAACCATTATCAGAAGTAATTATTCCACCAGTAGTAGCTGTATTTTGAGTAATATTAGTAACGGCTGAAGTTGTCAGAACTGGTAATAATTTCGGATCAACTTCAGTTTTACAACTGTTTGTAAGTGTCAATAAAAAGCCAAATAAAACTAAATGGATAATCGAAAAGGTACAGATTCGTTTCATAATTTTAAATTTTATAAGATTTGTTTTTAAGTCGTTATTTTTTCAAAATATCTCAAACAAGTAACAGATTCGTCAATTTATGCATTTCGCTCTGTATTTCTTTTTTTTCTATGCATGTTTGGTAACGGTCGAGTGTATGTGCCGTAAGGGATTGCGGAGCAGTTTCCTGTCTACCGACACGAAAGTTTGAGCGGGCGACAACGCTTGAATACCCACTGAAACCCTTATGGCATATACACTTTGTTACCAACTGGCCTTCTTTCTTTTCAAGCGACATACCTTTATTATTTACAATCAGTTCTGTCATTACGTTTTTGTCTGTCGGGTTGTGCGTTTGAAAAGTTTTATTTTTTAAGAGGGTAGATTTTTTGTTTTTTCTCTGGGTCGGAGAAAGCATACTCTTTTGCAAGCTTTGGTTTGTGTCAGGGCTTGTGCGGCTTGCAAATGTGTATGCTTTGTGTGTCGGCATTTTAATCTTCGTTTAAACTTGCTAAATATTCTTCATTGCTATAATACAACATCAGTCCAATATAAGTTGGCTCTGTTTTAAGCATTAATGTATGAAATTTATCAAAAGCCATCTCCATATTTGAATTTCTTATTTCTGCAATCTCATGCTTTATTTCAACGATTTTTTGTTCATTAATACTGTACCATTGTTTGATAAAACCAGACGGGTTTAATCCATTATATTTTGTATTCCTAAAATAATCGTTATAGAAATCCTTTGCTGTTCTAATTAAGATATTATATGTCTCAAAGGTTTCATTTTCCATTGTGTCTTCTAACTGCAAAATGTAATCTTCAATTATATCAGCAAGTATTTTTTTTGATAAAGCTTTTTGCGAATTATTAAATTCTCGGATATTTAATAAAATTCCCTCCAAACTATTTATGTTTTCAACTTTAAGAATTTCATTTGTTGATTTTGATTCACTTTCTGAATAACTTGTAATACCAATCTCGATATAATTTTTGAAATTCTTTTCTAAAAAGTCACAATAATAAATGATACAGAAGTCAGTAACTCGTGTATCAGCAAAAAGATTGTGATATAGATTATTCCTCGCTTTGTGACAGTAATCAAATATGTTTTTTTCAGAAACAGTGATTAATTCAAGATTAAACGATTGCTGTATTATTTTCTCAAAACGATTAAAGTTGCTGATAATTTTTTCGTATTCTGTTCTTTCTAAATTACCCATTACAAGTAAATGATGTAGTTTTATTGAATTCTGAGTAATCAATAAATTTTCAACAATATTATCAAGCAATATTAGACTAATACGTTTATACTCAAAAATTGAGCTTCGAGCTAGTTTTATTGCTTCACCAAGTTGGGCATAATATAGATTTTTCCTTCTCATGATTTATCTGATAACATTTTTAGTTCAGGTTCAACTGGAATATAGAATGAAAATTCATTGTCAAGTTTTTGAAGGTATTGCTTAACCTCACTGTCAACCTGTGAACGAGTTAAAACATTTTTATCAGCAATAATTATCGTATGTCTTTTGGAACGGCTTGTTGCCACGTTGAAAAGTCTGTTCTCTAATGAACGATGATAGCTTGAATTGGGAACAACAAATATTGTAACATCAGTCGTTAAACCTTGAACTCTTGATACTGTTTCTATCAATAGGTTTTTATGATAGCCAACGGTCTGAAAAATACTTTTTTGAAGTGCTTTTGTTGTTTCAATAAAATAAGTCAGAACGGAAATATGCAATTTTTCATTTGTAGTCAAAAGGTGCATTACTAATTCTGTTGCTAGTTTCATAGCTTGTTTTGGCTTAAAATCACCTACTTTTAAATCAGTTTTGATAAGTGTTGGGCCACCTTGCGGATTAAAATACTTTCTAATGTCAAATGCTGTTTCACTAAACGAAAGTCTGATATCCTTCTTTGCTCTGGAATTTAAACTGCCTTTGTAAAAAAGACTGGTATAACTTGCTGCTCTCTCAGTAAGACGATGCGTTTCTGTTAATTGAAAAATGGGCATTGAAGCATTATCGGAAAGGGCTTTAAGTCCGTCAACTAAAGCTCCATAGTTTTTTCGATTTACTTTGTCGTCACTTAATGCAACCACAGGCGGCAATTGTTTTGTGTCACCAATCCAAATATTCTTTTTTCCTAAAAGTTTCGCACCTCCAAACATACCTAGTAATGCCTGACTTGCTTCATCAACGATTACATAGTCAAAAGGAGGCTCATTAAATGTCTGTGCTGCTTGCCCGCTAATGATGTAAAAGGTTGATAGAATAAGATTTCCGGGCTGTGGGCTTACATCTTTTGTTTGCAGCAAATCTTTTATTGCTCTTGCTTCGTCAACAGAAAGTTTTGTTTTGAAAATCCGATGTTCTTCTAAAAGACTTTGTAACGCTGGCTTCTCAACTATCTCAATCAATGCTCTATTAGTCAAGGCTGTTACTAAAACGGTTTTACCTTGTTGACATAGTTTTTCGCAGATTTCAGCTATTAAATATGTTTTACCTGTCCCAGGCGGACCTTGAATAATTAATGTGTCTTGTAGTGCTAATTGCGTTAAAACGAAGTAGGAAATATCTTTTTTGTTGTCAAGTAATGAAGGTGTCCAATCAGAAAAACTAAAATCTTGGTCAAGAATTCTATTCACTGATTCATTGCTCTCATTCTGTACTATTTTTTGGAGATTAGCGATATATTCAAATGGTGGTTTATTGGGACCAAGTATTAAAATCATACCTTCTGCATCTTGAATATGAGTTGAAAACTCTAATTCAACACCTCTAAATCCTGCAATACTAAAATCCTTTTCATTTGATGGTGCTTGCCAGATGCAAACAATTTCAGAATAATTCGTTTTGGCTTTTACTAAATCACCAAAAGTTTTATTTTCCCAATTCCTGTAATCTCTTAGCTCTTTTTGAACTGTGAAGCCATAAAGATATTCGCCTTGTCTTGGCAATCCTCGCTTATTGGAGAATTTCAATATCATTTCTCCGTCTTGGAATTTAAGGAATTGAGCTACAAAAATCTCTTCACGGTCTTGTAATAGAAATACGGCAGAAGTATCTAACTTCTGCTTGTAAGCTTCGGTTTGTGCCCTAAGCTCTTCTTCTAAAAACTGAAAGTGCTCTTGTCTTCCGTAAATCATTAGTGTAGTAAATTTTTGTCGTCTGATGATAATTCTTTTGAACTTGGATTTCGTTCACTCAACCCAAACTGCTGTAAATAATCAGTTGTACTTTCTGGCGTTTCAAATATAAAATGCGTGTAAGGCAAATACCTAAAAAAGTTGGCAAAAGCTTTAAGATTTGTCATTGCAAATGAATTTGTATTAAATCTCATGTGAAATATTTCATTTATGGATTCAATATCAGATAGAGTAATATTTCTAACAACATTTCCTCTCGTAACAACAAACAATTGACTATCTTCTTCGGTTAGTGCAAGCCATTCACTTGGATTAAAATATATTTTTCCTGCCTTTCCACTCTTAACAACTATCTTGATTGGTTTTCCAATTGGACTGATTATTCCATCAACAATTGTGTAATTAATATTCAAATTAGAAGGTACATTAAATCCTTTACTTTTGAGAGTTTGAAGTATGTTTTCCCTTGCCTCTTCACTAACAGATATTCTCGATTTTTCGCTTGATACATCCATCAAAGAAGGAGAAAGTTGAATATCTTCTTCTGAACCTAATGGATATAAACCCATATTAACAGAAGAACCACTTTGATTAGCTGCTTCAAGAATTTTAGATAAGTTTGGATTGGTTAAAAGTTCTATGAGTTTTGCTTTTATTGCTTTGAGAGATAAACCTGTTTCCCCAATGATTTCATCAAGAATCTCAGCTTTTTCAATATTGGCAGCTATTTCATCATCACTTATTAAAAGGAATCTTTTTTCATAAATCTCACCAAAGATATTCTCGGCAACATCCCTATGCTTATTCATCCATAGATAAAGTTTCCTAATCACATCTTTATATTCTTCTCTATCAGCTAAATCGCGTAATATTGGTTTTATAAGTTTTGATATTTCCTCAGCTAATTGTTCTTGTGTCCTAATTCGATTCTCAGGCAATTCTAAAAATATGTTAATGTCAAGCAATTCTTCTCTAACTTCAAAACCCAATTCATGAGCGATATCTTTTAAATTTTCATCAATTCTACCGATGTCTAAAAATAAATTGTCTTTTATGCAGAATGTTCCAACTTGATTTGGTAGTATTGGTGAGGTTTTAAGGTTTAATTGACTATCATAATTATTTTCTGATAAAAATGCCACGAGGGAATTCAACCATTTTAATGTATCAGATTCTACAGTTTTTAGTGTTTCGCTTAGTTTTGCTATATTTTTGTCATCTGCTATGGTTTGAATTATCCATTTAATTTGCAGTTTATTAACTTCTATCCAAATTGATTTACTCCAGTTTTTAAGTTTCTTTTTTTCTGGCATTTCCCATAATGCATTACAAAAATTATAAATCAATTCTTGCTCTTTGGGAAATTCATTAACATTAGAAAAACATGAAGTTAAGTAATCACAAGCTTTAGAGATGTTTTCATTTTTCCCTTCGCTGATAATTTTATTAATCTCATCAATGACGGTTTCTTGATTTTTTACAGTATATAAAATTTGACCATCATTTTCTTTCTTATAATTACTTGCTGTTTTTACTAATTTATGTCTTAGCTTGTCCCTTAAATCAATATTAAGTAATAGGAAAACATTCTTAAGTTCTTCATCAATGTCTTGATCAATATACAATTCAGACCGTTTTTTAAAAACCCCATTTTGATTAGGGATTACGGAAAATTTATCTTTAATAATTTCATCTATGAACTTAGCTTCGAAATTGACTAAGTCATAAAATTCGTTAAGCCAATCAATAGTTTTTTCTTCATCTTTATTTATCTTTATAGATAAGGTCTGAATATCATTTTCTTTCTGTATATCTTCTGTTAAAGACTCCAATGTTTGTTCATAGCATTCATTCCAAATTATTTCATGCCATTCATGTATATGCAATTGTAATGGCAAGTTTTCAGGAAATAAATCATTGGAAAGACCCCATATTTTGTCTCTAACATCCTCTTTCGGAGATGATGGAAAATATATTTGATTTTTACCTTCTGAATCGTGAATGCTAATTCTTTGGCCAGAATTTGAAGTAACTAAAGGAGTGATAAGCAGTTTGGATTGCATGGGTTCTATAATGGTCGTTTTAATCCACTCGGAATTTATCCAAACCTTTTCTTTAGGTTTCTTAATTCTCGCAAGGTTGAAAAGATTTTCCCAATCATCCTGACAGCTTACAAAATCAATAAAATCTTTATAAAGATTGAAAGCTTTGATTAAAATGTTACTATTTATTTGTGTATCCTTGTCGTCTCCTCCTGTCAAACTAACTCCATCTCTATGTTCTGTTGGTTCAAATAATGGATTATTAATAATGAATGGGACATTTAAATCTTCAGTCCCAATCATTGGAAAATCAAGAAATAATCTTGGAATATGCTTATTCAGTTTTTGAATTTCAAATTTTTCAGCACGCTTTATTGGAATTATAATCCTTGTATTATCATCTATTATCGTTGCGAAATGTTTTTGTGTTGCATTATGGTTATTTGTCTTAACTTCAATTATTTCGATAACGACATTTTCTACTTGAAATTCATTAATTTTATTTATTTCGTAAAATCGAATTTCTCCATTTTGTTTGACTGAAACTCTTTCTATACTTGGGATATTGATTAAAGTGTATGGTATACAATCATCAAATTCATATACGGATGTTTCGGCTAATTTTAAACCCTCATTATCAAGGCTGTATTGAAATAATGTTTTAAAATCAGATGAATTTGAAATGCTGAATTTTTCTGATTTATTTATACTTTCTTCTATAACATTGAAAGCTTGCTCAATACTTAGAATAATTTCTTTTTCTGTTTGACCAGTTCTATCAAGTGGCAATTCAAATTTGCGAAATGTTAATTCGCTTTCTTGAAAAAAACCATTAACTAAAACTTTCTCAGAAAGCAGATGGGTTGTCATAAAACCTGTTCCAAATCTACCAGTTGTAGAAGGAGGTGGCGATGTTATTTCAATTTCTCTATCTTTCTCACTTGATGAATATCGCCTTACTAGTCCTCTTATGTTTTCATTTGTAAAAAATCCATTATTATGACTAAAAGATAATTTGGTTGGTTCAATTTCAATATTGATTGTAACTTTTGGATTACCATTTATATTGCAAGTTGCAGCATTATCTTTTGCATTTTGGATTAATTCCCAAAGTAAACGCCTTGCTGTAAAATCAACATTTATCCGTTGTCTTATATTTCTAAGTTTCTCTAATATCCCTTTTGCAGCAAGCCTATTAAGGTCTTGAGCATCGTATTGTGAAAATATTCCTGGCATAACTTCAACTATTACTGTTTATAGGTGGTTGGAAAGATTGCACTCTTTGGCAAGCTTTGGTTTGTGTGTCGGCATGTGCGGCTTGCCAATGTGTGCAATGTGCGATGGCTCTTTAAAAAACAAAAAATGTGGGTCGGCAAAAATTAAAACTTTATCGGGTCGGCTGGCGTGGTCGGCAGTCATTCCGATTTGTCTTTTCTGTTTTTCAATATGTGTTTTACTGTCATGTTTCATTCTGTCGCTGTCTTTTTTTTCGCCTTGTTGCTAACATCTGTGTAAGTACACCTATGGTACACTTATTTTGACCTTAGTTTATTTATCTTTGTTTTCTAATATATTGATATGCAGATTTTTGTGTTTCTGAATAAAAATAATAGGGGGTGCACCTATCTAACTTGTTAAATTTAGAAATCATTCAATATTTAGTGTTTAGAATTCCATTTTATCTAACGGATTCTTTATTTGGTCAAATCCTTTGGTTGTTAT
>JAURYY010000106.1 GCA_030653695.1 Paludibacter sp.
AAAACAAGCAGTCTGGAAAAGGTTTATGCAGACCAACGAAGCCATTAACATAGCTTATGCCGGCAAATATGCACGAAGTTCAAATTACTGGAAAAACAGTATCGGCATGAATAACGCCATCAAAAAACTTCATATTATTGAAAAGAAGAAAATTGAAGAAAAAAAATTCGCTGAATGGACTGAACAAAACGATGAACGAAAATTGAAATACGGTCAAGTTTTGACACATCTCGAAGAAGTCTATTCGGGAGTTTTCCCTTATGCAAAGGCAGCTTCGTTCCTGAGCGAGTCACTTACGGGAGGCATTGAAATGCCCCGCATTGCCAATCAGCTCGAAAAATTAGGAAAAAAGAGCATTTTGATTGATTCGTTATTGCAAGAAGCTTCCACTATCTATAAAGATTATTATGCACAAGTAGATGAGGCAACCTTTGCAGTAATGTTGGAAGAGTATAAAAAATCGGCAGATGCCGATGCGTTACCCGAATTTTACAATACCATTGACAAAAAATTCAATGGCGATTTAAGAAAATATGCTACATATATTTATTCTAAATCAGCTTTTACAACCTTAGAAAAATACACCAAAGCTATCACACTGCGTAAAATTAACTATAAAACCGACCCCGCATTGGTTTTCTGGACCGAAGTGAATAAAACGATGAAGAGTATTCAGTCAGAGGAATATTCTGATAAGTTGCGTAAAATAGCTGATGCAGAGCGATTGTACGAGAAAGGACTGAAAGAAATGGCGGCGGAAAATGGCACCATCCTTTATCCCGATGCCAACTCAACCATGCGACTGACGTATGGAAAAATTGCAGGTTACTATCCTGCCGATGGTGTGAAATACAGTTATTATACCACTACAAAAGGAATTATTGAAAAAGAAAAACCCGGAGATTATGAATTTGATGTACCCGCCAAACTCACAACTGCCATATCACAAAAAGATTTCGGAACGTACATGGATACAAAAACCGGTGAAATGCATGTAGCTTTCCTGAGCAACAATGACATTACCGGCGGAAATTCGGGAAGTCCGATTTTTAATGCCAAAGGCGAATTGATTGGACTTGCTTTCGATGGCAACTGGGAAGCAATGAGTGGCGATATCGTTTTTGAACCTGATTTGCAACGCACAATCAATGTTGATATTCGGTATATGCTTTTTGTAATGGACAAGGTAGGAGGAGCAAAACGACTGATTGATGAATTGTTAATAAAATAAAGTTTCGTGTGCAACTCAAATCCATTCGGCGTTGAGGCACGAAACCTGAATGAGTTTGGCGTGAATTCATCAAGCGATAAGGATCTCGCTTGTCCCTTACTAACTACAACTTACCAACGCAACAGACCGAAAAAATCGGTCAGTTGCTGCTCCCGCAAAAAATCAACAAAAGAATTTTCGCTTTTGGTTGTCGAAGATAATCACGAACTTAACGACTTAATAGCTGAGAATTTTGCCGAAAAATTTACAGTTTATACGGCCGAAAACGGCATACAAGCTTTGCAGATTATGCGCGAAAAAGATATCGACATTGTTATAAGCGATGTAATGATGCCCGAAATGGACGGACTTACCTTTTGCAAAATAATTAAAAACGACATAACCACAAGCCATATTAACGTGCTGATGTTGACAGCCAAAAATTCGGTCGAAGATCGCATTGAATGCTATAATGCCGGAGCCGATGCCTTTATTGCTAAACCTTTTGAATTATCGTTGCTGAATGCACGGGTCAGGAATCTGATAAGTAAGCGGATACAAAAAACCGAAAGTTTCCGTAAAAATCAAGAAATAAATATCTCGTCAATGGAGTATTGTTCAATCGATGAAGTTTTCTTAAAACAGGCAATAACAAAAGTAGAAGGAAAACTATCGGATGAAACACTTGATTTTGACCGGTTTGCAATCGACATGGCCACTTCGAAATCGACATTACACCGCAAACTGAAATCGCTGACAGGTCTTTCGCCCGGCGAATTTATCCGCAATATTCGACTGAAACATGCAGTGCAAATGCTTATAAACAATATGGGGAATATTTCGGAAATTGCTTTTGCCGTGGGGTTCAACGACCCGAAATACTTCAGCCGCTGTTTCAAAATTGAGTACGGAATGACCCCAAAAGAATTTCAGGAAAATAATAAAAATAAAAAATAGTTCCTCTTTTACATGAAACACAGCCTGACACTGGGTCGCTTAGTTTTTTAATAAATATTTAATTAAATCATTTATTTTTATTTTAAATCCGTAAAACTTATTCGTCTCCTTAATTGTTAAAAGTATATATAATAAACGACAAAAATAACATAGACTTTGATTTTTATAAATATTTGATATGCTGCGCATTTCCCGTCCCGATTCCCGTCCCGATAGCTATCGGAATTGTTCTTTTATCTTTTTATTATACAAAGGTTTTTAACGCTTTATTATTAACAATTTAAATCCGAAAATTATGTCAAAGCTTGATTTTCAAAAGATTTTCAACCGGTTGAAGCGTGAAATTAATTACATCACTCAGTTCTCTATTATCAATTACAAAACCGAAATGCGTGAAGATGCTCAACAGGTTATTCTGAGTTTAAAGCCTCAGATTGATGAATGGATTTCTAAATTGAACAACAAGGAATTATCCTGTGCCGAATTGTATTGCCTTATTCAGTTGCAAAAAAATGAAATTCAACTTAAACATCTCCTGAATACAGGCATATCGGATGAAGAAGTTACATTAGTCAAATCTTCTATTTTACAATTAGTGTCAAATACAATCATTAATTCTTATCTGAACTCACTATTCGAAACCCAGGATTTTTCGAAAACTACGCTACAAGAGAAAGGTTCGCTTCTTGAATTTTTTTGAATAAACACTAAGAAGCAATATTTTTTTAACAGCCTTATTTATTGCAATTTAACCGCATCAATGGTAAATTGCAAGAAGTTCTTTGTTAATTGATTTTTTAAAAACATTTTCTTTTTTCTCTCCAAATATATAAACAACAATTTATCATCATTACAATGAAAAATCAAATTTATCAAATTCACATCTCGCTAATTGATTTCAAACCAAGAATCTGGAGACGAATATTAATCCATCCGGATATTTTACTTGTCGATTTCCACCGAATTATTCAGACAGTAATGGGCTGGACCAACTCACACCTTCATCAATTCGAAAAGGACAGGGCTTTTTATGCCCCCAATGAATTAGAAATAGAGGATACAGCTGACTCGCGAAAAATAAAAGTAAATAAGTTGCTAAAAAAAGAAAATGACAGAATAAAATACGAATATGATTTTGGCGATGGATGGAGGCACGACATTGTCCTTGAAAAAATACTGCCTTTCGACTCTGCAATTCAACTACCCGTTTGCATCAAAGGAAAAAGAAACTGTCCACCCGAAGATTGTGGCGGAATATGGGGTTATGCCGATTTGCTTGAAATAATTTCGACCCCGCGACACAAGGAATATAAAGAAATGATTGATTGGCTTGGTGAAGATTTCGATCCTAATTACTTTGATTTGGATGAAATAAATGAGATGCTCCAAGAGGAAAACTATGGCTGTTTGTGGTTAGATTAGGAGTTTGAGAATAACAATTGGTTGAACCTGTCAAAGCCACGTATAGAAAAATAGGAAAAAATTTTGTAATGAGTTAGGAAAAGAAACACCTTTTTGAGATTATGAAAGGCTGGATGTATACATTAGAGTGTGCTGATGGTAGTTATTATATTAGGAGTAGTAGTAGTAATTTGGAATTACGTTTGCATCAACATCAAAATGGTGAAGGTGCAAACCACACGAGAAAACGATTACCGGTAAAACTTGCATGTTTTGAGGAATTTCAACGAACCGATGATGCTTTTTATCGTGAGAAGCAAGTTCAAGGTTGGAGTAGAAAAAAGAAAGAAGCCCTGATTAATGTAAATTTTGATAAACTACCTGAATTATCTAAAAATAAGCAGAATGTGCCATCGACAAACTCAGTGCCCGACTGAGCTTGCCGGAGTTTTGGTGGTTGAGCCTAACTTTTTCCGAATCACTACTTCTTCCCCACCACAAAATTCACCCCAAAAGCAAAATTCATCCCTTTTGTATTGTACGGTATCGGAGCAGTAAAACCAGACTGATTTGCATCCTGAGAGTTCAATGCAAGCGGAGCATAGTGAATGGGCACATAGTCGGCTGCAACGAACCAATGAATAAATCCGGTTCTCAATCCTAATCCGGCACCTATATTACTCATTCTTCCATTCAAAACGGAATAGGACACCGACATATTGAACCAATCAGCCGGACGAAAGTTGAGCGATGCAGTCAATTCTTCGTATAAGATTTTACGCTGGTACATAGTTCGGGATAAAAGTCCTATGCTTAATTTGTTATTAAAAACTCCAAATTCAACGCCTATATTCAGTTTTGGACTTGTATAGGTTGAGTAAGCATTATTTGTTCCACTTACTAATGCTGAATCTCTGAGCGCATTTAACATCGAAGTAGCTACCGAATCAGCATCCATTTTTTCTAAATCGCTCCCCGTGAAAGATCCTAATCCGTTGAATTTATAATTTAAACTATATGCAATATTATTTACATTCTTATTCCAGTTTATCATCCCCAAGTCGGTTATTGCAGTCGATACTGTTAAATTTTTGATGGGTTTAAATGCAATTCCCAGATCAATGCCTGCACCTATGCCATTCGGACTTATCCAATCATCGATGGATGTCGGCTGAATATAGCTGATTGAATTCAAATTATCCCCAATCTGCAAGTCGCCCGGCAATGAAGCATTCATCATACCTTTACCTCCGATGAACCATTCATCAATATCTGCCTTTAAATCAAGATATTGATTAGCGAGCGAAACATTGGCTGTTCCATACAGAAATTTCAGCTTTACCCCAAACGACCAGCTGTCGGTCAGTTCAAGCGAATATCCCAACGCTGCTTCGGTATAAGCATTCAAATCGAAACCCAGACTTCCTAATTTATAGATATTGGGCGATGCGGTGTCGGGTGTTCCTACTAGTAAAAGTTTAAGAAAATCTTTAGGGATGCCTAATTGTCCGTCAATTTTTTCGGTAAGCGAAACACTTAGGTACGATTTACCTGCACGAAAGCCTACACTAAAAAGATTAACATGCAAATCGGTTTCTAATGATGTAGTGTTTTTTAAAGCAGCTAAAAATAGTTCCTTGTTTCCGTTGGGATGCAAAAACGAAATGGTATTACCAAGTTCATCGTTATAAATTAAATTTTTAAGTGTAAGCGAGTTATTTCCTAACCCGAACTGAGTATTTCCCAATAAAGGCAAACCCAGATAAAAATTGCTTGATGGCTGAAATGCCGGATTCAGGTAATGCCTTACCGGTACATTTTCCATAAAGTACAAAGTATTAATCTGTTGAGCCGAAATGCTTAAAGTACAAATAAAAACGCTCCATAAGAAAATTGATTTTTTAATATGATTTTTCATAACTATCCTCCTTTAATTGGTTGAACTTAAAGAAACGATTTTATTTCCTTGAACAAACACACCTAATTTTACACCAAAACTATTTGACAACTGTAAGTTTATCGGTCTTTCAACTCCATTGGCATCTATTCCATCAATTGTAATATCAAAATCAATGTTTTTGGTTTTTTTGATTTCTTTAATTTGAGTTTTATTGATCTCAATTTTTAAAATTTGTTCTTTTATCGTTGTTACAACTCCCGAACTATTGACCACAGGTGCAACCAGATCATATTCTTTTACAAACGTGGTGGTTATCGGAGCTGCAACACTATCTAAAAAATTCATTTTCAACTTGGCATGTAAAGGCAAACCATTTTTCACTCTCAATATTAGGAAATCTTTGTTTATTGACTCTTCTTCAAAAATAGTTTTTAAACTTTGGTCAATATCTTTGATAGTTTGAGTAAATTCTAATTTACTTCCAGCATTTAAATGAAGCGGTACTTTAACTTTTAAATAAACCTCAGCTTTAGTCTGATTGGTGATAAAGTCGGGTTTCAACGCCGGATCGGGTGCCGATTCGATTGAATATTTATATTCTAATTTTTCGGGGAAAGCGTTACTCTCAAATAACTTGTACGTACTTCCATTATTTTGATCGAAAACGGGTATGGTATCAATCACATAAGCTCCCGGAAATGCAGGCTTTCGTTTGGTAGTGTACGATGTAGATTGTAACCCGTTGAATTCAGCATATTTGGTTGTATTGTCTTTTGAAATAGCCCTTATAAAATCTATTATAAATTTGATACGAAAGCCTAAATTTGTTTTCATACTTACCGAAATCTGAGGATTTACAAATTTCAACCTGAGCCCATCCATATCGAAATCGAACGGAATACTGTTCACATGGTTAGTTTGGAGCTGTGGTTTGAATTTTCCGTAAGCCACATCAAAATCCAACTTTGTTAATGTGAATTCATAATTTATTTTCGAATTATTATAAATCGTAATACCAGCCGCACCCGATTTAATTTTTAAATCGATATCAATCGGGATATTTCCGTTTGATGGATCAGGTTTTATTAGCACATTAGTAAGGGTAATCGATACAGGAGTATTATAATTAACCAATTGAACAGTTGTATCGAGTGGAGTAAAAAGATTTCCCTTTTTGACGAAAACGTTATTTAATTTGAGCGAAAACCTAAGACCTGTGGGATTTAGTGCAAAGTTTTCAACATTCACGTTTAAACTCATGGTCAATTTCGACAATTTTACACTATCAATTCGATCCACATTGGGGTCAGTGTCTAATCCCAGTTCCAAAGTATCCTTCAATGCGGGTATTATAAAATCCAATCCTCCGGGTACAGCTATAGGGAAATCTTCAATGAGCGATCCTAAAGAATTTCCATTGTTTATCAGCACTTGCTTTATCTCCTCTAAATTAAACAAATACACTTTTGTTAAAGGCACAAATCCCTGCAATAGATTAATATTGCCTAACTCATACCCAAGCGTGTCAAACATTAGAATATTAATTTCGTTACCGGAAGTATTTATCATTTCCGTTTCCAATTGATTGAGCATATCCTTCAACGTAAGATTTATTTCGCCTAAGGGCAGCACGAGTGATTGATCTATTTTAACATCGCTCGAAATATTCGCTAAATCTACATCGTTCATACACGAGGACAAGAATACTGAACTCACCAAAAAAGATGATAAACAATAAGTAATAAGTTTATTTTTCATAGCATCATGATTTAAATTTAATAACTTCATTTTTTATGACTTGGTAGTTACTTTTTAAACGAATGTTCAAAGCAGATATCATAAGAGTATATATTTAAATATCAGATTAATAAAAGTTATTTATTTTAATTTCAGTCCGCTACGTGAACAATTACTTAAATAAAAACAAATGAGCAGCCATAATTGTTTTTAATAATCCTGAAATAAATTTTGGAACAATTTATTTTTTTTGAAACACCCTCACATAATCCACTTCATACCTCGACGGAAAGTTAGTTAACGAAGGATCTCCCCCATTTTGCCCGCCAATAGCCAGATTCAGCAATATATAATGCGGTTGATGAAAGGGTTGCGTACCATCAGGGTTTAGCATGGTTGATAAATCGGTTTCGTTCAGCAACTCATCGTCAACATAAAGACGTATAAACTTTTCGTCCCAATCCATTCGCCACACATGAAATTTCGCAGGCCAGGCGGCATCTTTTTTCAAAAAATACGCTAAAGGGATTTGTTCACTGTCCCATTTGGCAGTATATCGACGCGAAGTTCCGGAAGCAACATTTGCCAGAATATAATGAACTCCTTTCATGGGATACGATTCCATAATATCAATTTCACCATTCGATGGCCATTCTCCTTTTACACCTAACGTCCAGATACCGGGACAAAGACCCATGGCAGTATCGATGCGGGCACGAATCTCGAAACGACCAAACATAAACTCCTTTTTGCCACGTGTATTTATGCTCGATGCGGTATATTCGGCATATTCGCGGTTATGTTTCCAATGTTTCGACTCAGGATTAAAACGAGTATTTTTAATCCGCTCCCTGCGACCTTCGATAACTAAAACACCATTTTCGCAAAAAGTGTTTTCTTCCTGATACCACTGATATTCTTCGTTGCGCATAAAACCATATTCGTAATTCCAGACTGCTGTATCAGGCTTATCTGTAAAATCGAACTCTTCATTCCAAACTAATTTCCAACCATCAATCAAAGATATTTTATCTTTGTACTTACAGTTCTGAGCTTTTCCGGTCAGTGTAAAAAAAATCAGTATAATAAATATCGAACAATAAAAGATTTTCATTAAGTAGGTGAATTTTTAAGAATGAAAGTTCAAATATAGATATTTTTTTTTAGAATACAATAAGAACTTGATTGGCGTTGTAAAAAATTGTATGGCGTTGTAAAAAATAAAAAAAACGAAACCTGAACAGATTTCGCTTTTAATGATTTTGAATTTTAAAGAATATATTATACTACTTCTTCTGTTTTTGCTTCGATCTCAACAGCCGTTTCTTTTACTACTTCAACTGTTTCAGCAGTTTTTTTAACTGTCGAACGGCGAGTACGTATAGCTTTTTTGGCAGTTTTGTCTTTCAACATATTCTCGTTGTAATCAACCAACTCGATAATACACATTTCGGCATTATCACCCAACCGGAAACCTGTACGTAAAATACGGGTGTAACCTCCGGGGCGGTTGGCAATTTTTTGGGAAATATTCTGAAATAATTCAGTTACTGCTTCTTTATTCTGCAAATTGCTGAATACAGTACGCCGTGAATGCGTTGAATCATCCTTAGCTTTGGTGATAAGCGGTTCAACATATACTTTCAGTGCCTTTGCTTTAGCCAGCGTAGTGGCAATCCTCTTATGTTGAATAAGAGAAATAGCCATATTCGACAACATAGCTTTTCTATGGGACGATGTACGTCCTAAATGATTGAATTTTTTATTATGTCTCATCTCGTTACTCTTTATCTAATTTGTACTTTACAATATCCATTCCGAAAGATAAATTGAGGCTTTCGAGTTTTTCATCCAACTCAGTAAGCGATTTTTTACCAAAATTACGGAATTTCAATAAATCGTGTTTGTGATAACCGGCTAATTGTCCTAAAGTTTCGACATCAGCAGCTTTTAAACAGTTGAGTGCGCGAACTGAAAGTTCAAGGTCGGTCAACTTTGTTTTCAACAACTGACGCATGTGCAGAATTTCTTCGTCAAATTCATCTGTTCCTTCACCTTCGGATACTTCTAACGAAATTTTTTCGTCCGAAAATAGCATAAAGTGATGAATAAGAATTTTGGCAGCTTCTTTTAATGCTTCCTTAGGATGAATAGAACCATCTGTACTAATCTCGATCACTAATTTTTCATAATCGGTTACCTGTTCCACACGGTAGTTTTCAATCGAATATTTTACGTTACGAATGGGTGTGAAAATTGCATCGATAGGAATTACACCCACTTCGGCGTTGTTCAATTTATTTTCTTCAGATGGAACGTATCCCCTACCCTTATTAACAGCAATATCAATTTGAAAACTCGCCGAAGGATCAAGTTCGCAAATAACGAGTTGAGGATTTAATACCTCGAAACCGGTAAAATACTTACCGATATCTCCGGCTTTAAATACCGAATAACCCGAAACATTGATGGTAACTTTTTCATTATCGAAATCTTCTACAATTTGCTTGAACCGAACCTGTTTCAGATTCAGTACAATATTTGTCACGTCATCAATTACGCCTGGAATTGTAGAATATTCGTGATCAATGCCTTCAATTTTTATTGAAGTAATTGCAAAACCTTCGAGTGAAGATAAAAGAATGCGGCGCAAAGCATTACCGATGGTAATACCGTAACCAGGTTCCAACGGACGAAATTCAAATTTACCTTGAAATGCGTCAGCTTCCAACATGATTACCTTTTCAGGTTTTTGAAATGCTAATATAGCCATGACTTCACTTATTATTTAGAGTATAACTCAACGATTAATTGTTCTTTGATATTTTCAGGAATATCTTCGCGTTCAGGAATGTGTAAAAAAGTACCTGATAAAGCTGAAGCATTAAATTCAATCCACGGATATTTAGTGTGATTGAATCCATTTAATGATGTAGAAATTACCTCCATCGATTTATCCTTTTCGCGCACAGCTATAACCTGTCCCGGGCGAACGTGATAAGAAGCAATATTAACCACTTTGCCATCCACGGTAATGTGCTTGTGACTAACCAACTGACGGGCGCCTGAACGTGTAGGAGCAAATCCTAACCGATACACTAAGTTATCGAGACGCGACTCCAGAAATTGCAATAATACAACCCCGGTAACGCCTTTGGTACGTTGGGCTTTTTCGTACAAATTACGGAATTGTTTCTCCAAAACGCCGTAAGTGTATTTTGCTTTTTGTTTTTCGCGTAATTGAATACCGTATTCTGATGTTTTTTTACGACGACCTTGACCGTGTTGTCCGGGAGGATAATTCTTCTTTGACAATACTTTGTCAGGTCCGAAAATCGGTTCTCCAAACTTACGGGCAATTCTTGTTTTTGGTCCAATATATCTTGCCATTTTACTTTTTTTTGTTTTATTTATGTTTTGGTACGCATAGGTAAACTTGTGAAATTGCCGCGATTGCTGAGAGGTTTTGTTTCTGCAATTCTAATTCAAACCGTTTAGCCGAGTTACTTACCAGTTATTTAATATTCAAATATTTTAAGCTCAAAATGTTAATTTGTTGTGGAAAAATTCCCTTTCAAACTTTCAAACTTTCAAACTAAATTATACTCTTCTTCGTTTCGGAGGACGACAACCATTGTGTGGAAGAGGGGTAACATCTACAATTTCGGTTACTTCAATACCTGCACCATGAATGGTACGAATAGCTGATTCACGTCCATTACCCGGTCCTTTTACATAAGCTTTCACTTTACGTAAGCCCAAATCAAATGCGACTTTCGAACAATCCTGAGCTGCCATTTGTGCAGCATAAGGTGTATTTTTCTTTGAGCCACGGAATCCCATCTTACCTGCCGATGACCAGGAAATCACCTGACCGTCGCCGTTAGTAAGTGTAACAATGATGTTATTGAAAGAAGAGTGTACATGTAATTGACCTACACCATCAACTTTTACGATTCGTTTTTTGGCTGCAACTGTTTTCTTTGCCATATTATTCTGATAATTTTTTTAGCTTTTCTAAAATTCGCTAACAGTTAAACCTTATTTAGTTGCTTTTTTCTTGTTAGCAACCGTTTTCTTTTTACCTTTACGTGTACGGGCATTGTTTTTTGTACTTTGCCCTCTCAATGGGAGACCGATACGGTGACGCACTCCACGGTAGCAACCTATATCCATCAATCGCTTGATGTTTAATTGCACTTCCGAACGAAGATCGCCTTCCACTTTGAATCCGGCGCCAATGATTTCGCGGATTTTAGCTGCTTGGTCGTCAGTCCAGTCTTTTACTTTGATGTTGATATCAACACCAGCATCTTCCAAAATCTTTTTTGCATTACTGCGACCTATTCCGTAGATATAAGTCAATCCGACTTCCCCGCGTTTGTTCTGGGGTAAATCTACTCCTACTATTCTTATAGCCATAAACTTAATTTATTTTTCTTATTAAATTTACTTATCCCTGACGTTGTTTGTACTTGGGATTTTTTTTGTTAATAACATATAAGCGACCTTTTCGGCGAACGATTTTGCAATCGTCGGTACGCTTTTTTACTGATGCTCTTACTTTCATGGGAAAATATTTGTTTATTTTAATTACTTTTCCTTTAAACTTGTTTACTTGTATCCTCGTTTACTTGTAACGGAACGATATTCTGCCTTTCGATAAATCGTAAGGCGACATTTCAACTTTAACTTTATCGCCAGGTAATATTTTGATATAATGCATACGCATTTTACCCGAAATATGAGCAGTTATAACGTGACCATTTTCAAGTTCAACACGGAACATAGCATTCGATAATGCTTCGATAATTGTACCATCCTGTTCAATAGCATGCTGTTTGGCCATTTCTTAATTTACGATTTACGATTTACGATATGCGATTTACGATTTTTTTCTCTCTCAATTATTTTAATAATTGCTTGAAGCTCGTAATTTGTATTTTATTTAAATTGCTTGGTTGCCTAAAACTTGTTCAATATATTCAAAACTTGATAAAATATCGGCTTTTCCACGCCTTATAGCAACTGAATGCTCAAAATGTGCAGAAGGTAACCGATCAATTGTTCTGGTCGTCCATCCATCCTTTTCGAAAACTAATTGTCTTTTCCCCATATTTATCATGGGTTCAATAGCAATGGTCATTCCCGTTTTTAGCATAATGCCGTTTCCTTTGCGTCCATAATTAGGAACTTCGGGTGCTTCGTGCAGTTGCCTCCCTACCCCATGTCCAATCATTTCGCGAACTACTGAAAAGCCATGATCCTCGCAATAACTTTGTACAGCATAACCGATATCGCCAAGTCTTTTCCCTTCCACTGCCACCTCAATACCTTTGTAAAGAGCATTTTTAGTGGTACGTAACAAATGAATAATTTCTGGTTTTACATTACCTACACAAAAAGTATAAGCTGAATCACCGTGAAACCCATTTTTATATACACCACAATCGACAGAAATAATATCTCCTTCTTGTAATATTACATTTGGCGAAGGAATACCATGAACAACCTGCTCGTTTACTGAAGTACAAATCGATTTAGGAAAACCATTGTAACCAAAAAATCCGGGTACAGCGTGGTTGTCTCTGATAAATTCATCTGCAACTTTGTTTAATTGTTCAGTACTTACTCCTGGTGCAATAATTTTTGCAAGTTCGGATAAAGTCTTAGCAACTATTTGATTACTGATTCGCAGCAGTTCTATTTCTTCGTCGGATTTTAAAAAAATCATTGAACTCGGAATTAATAGGCTGATGCACCACTCGAACGTCCTTTAATTTTGCCTGATTTCAACAAACCATCGTAATGACGCATTAACAAATGACTTTCAATTTGTTGCAAAGTATCAAGTACCACACCTACTAAAATCAGCAATGATGTTCCTCCAAAGAATTGAGCAAATTCCTGATTGATACCAAGTAATGAAGCAAATGCAGGCATCACAGCTACTATTGCAAGAAATATTGAACCCGGCAAAGTTATACGCGACATGATTTCATCAAGATATTCCGCAGTTTTCTTTCCGGGTTTTACACCGGGTATGAATCCATTATTCCTTTTCATATCATCGGCCATTTGTGTTGGATTAATAGTAATTGCTGTATAGAAATACGTAAATGCAACTATTAATAATCCAAACACAAAATTATACCAAAAGCCGTTGTTATTCATAAATACCCCGACAAAGCTGTTTAAAGATTCGGATTGTGAAAATCCGGCCAAAGTTAATGGGATAAACATAATTGCCTGAGCAAAAATGATGGGCATTACACCTGCAGCATTTATCTTTAAAGGGATATACTGACGAACTCCACCATATTGTTTGTTTCCTACTACTCGTTTGGCATATTGAACCGGAATTTTGCGTGTCCCTTGAACTAACATGATCGAAGCAGCAATAACAATCAATAAGAATATTATTTCACCTAAAAACATGACCAAACCTCCGCCTGCATCGCCAAGGCGTGAAGCAAATTCTTTGATAATAGCACCTGGAAAGCGGGCAATAATACCGACAAGAATTATGAAAGAAATACCGTTTCCGATTCCTTTGTCAGTAATTCTTTCGCCTAACCACATTACAAACATACTGCCCCCGCACAAAATAAGTGTAGACGTTAAGCTGAACCAGAAACCACTCGGAAGAGCCGATCCTGCTTGTGCTAACTGAACGCTTAAATTGATCAGGTAAGTTGGTCCTTGCAAAATTAAAATAATAACAGTCAGATAACGTGTATATTGATTCATTTTCCGTCGTCCACTCTCACCCTCACGTTGCATTTTTTGGAAATGAGGTACCGCCATTGTCAGTAGCTGAATTACAATTGATGCTGAAATGTAAGGCATAATACCCAAGGCAAATACCGAAGCATTAGCAAACGCACCACCAGAGAACATATTCAATAAAGCAAGTAAACCACCGCTTGTTTGCGCTTTCAACGCTGTTAAAGCAGTAGGGTCAATACCAGGAAGTACAATAAAAGAACCGAAACGGTAGATCAATACAAATAATATTGTTGTTAATAATCTAGTCCGAAGGTCTTCGATTTTCCAGATATTTTTGATAGTCTCTATGAGTTTCTTCATCTGTGATTATAATTTTACTGTGGTTCCACCTGCGGCTACTATTGCATCCTGAGCCGATTTTGAAAAGGCATTTGCTTCTACTTCGAGTTTGAGTGTCAAAGTTCCTTTACCTAAAATCTTGGCAAGCGCTGTTTTCGAAAGAAAACCGGCTGCTCTTAATTCATTTAATCCAATTTTGGTAAGTTTTGTATTTTGAGCTAAAGTCTCGATAGTATCTAAATTGATAGCTTTGTATTCAACACGATTCACATTCTTGAAACCGAATTTCGGCAAACGCCTTTGTATAGGCATCTGACCACCTTCGAAACCAATTTTCTTGGAATAACCCGAGCGAGATTTCTGCCCTTTGTGTCCTTTTGTAGAAGTTCCGCCTAAACCTGAACCTTGACCGCGTCCTATGCGTTTACGGGTTTGTACCGAACCTACTGCAGGGGTTAAATTACTTAAATTCATATTTTATTTTATTAAAATTCAAAGAATTAATTTTTTATTTAATCACTTCTACCAAGTGTTTCACTTTATCTACCATTCCCAAAATTTGGGGAGTAGCTTCGTGTTCAACTACGGCATTCATCTTTTTCAAACCCAATGCTTCCAATGTCCGTTTCTGAGTTTTTGGAAAATTGATTTTACTACGAACCTGTTTAATTTTTATTGTTGCCATAATTTTTACGATTTAACCGTTAAATACTACATCGAGTGACACACCGCGATTTTGAGCTACTGTATGCGCATCGCGTAATTCACCTAATGCCACAATAGTAGCTTTTACTAAGTTGTGCGGGTTCGATGATCCTTTTGATTTTGCAAGCACATCGGTGATACCAACACTTTCCAAAACGGCGCGCATAGCACCACCGGCTTTTACACCGGTACCATGCGAAGCAGGATGTAGAAAAACTTGTGCTCCGCCAAACTTGGCAAGTTGTTCGTGAGGTATAGTACCGTTCAACACGGGTACTTTAATCAGGTTTTTCTTGGCTGCTTCGGTTCCTTTGGCGATGGCTGCTGTAACTTCACCTGCTTTACCAAGTCCCCATCCAACGATACCATCTTCGTTCCCAACTACAACAATAGCCGAAAAGCTGAAAGTACGTCCTCCTTTGGTAACTTTGGTAACACGATTTACAGCTACCAATCTGTCTTTCAATTCCAAATCATTGGTTGTTTTTACTTTATTCATATTCGTTGCCTTACTCAATTAAAATTTAAGACCGGCTTCGCGGGCAGCCTCAGCCAATTGTTTAACTCTACCGTGATACAAATAACCGTTGCGGTCGAATATCACTTCTTTAATACCGGCTTCCTGAGCAGCTTTTGCAACTAAAGCACCTACTTTAGCAGCTTGTTCTGTTTTGGCGACCTTATCTTTTAAACCCAGCGATGAAGCTGAAGCAAGCGTTTTGCCGTTCACATCGTCAATCACCTGAGCGTAAATCTGAACATTGCTTCTGAATACGGTCAGACGGGGTTTTTGAGCAGTTCCCGACACTTTGTGACGGATATGTGCTTTTATTCTTGTTCTTCTGTCTAATTTTCCTGTCATAATTTCACAAGTTTACGTAAATTACTTTTTACCTGCAGATTTACCTGCTTTCCGACGGATTACTTCACCCGCAAATTTAACACCTTTACCTTTGTATGGTTCCGGCTTGCGGAACGAACGGATTTTTGCACAAACCTGACCAATGAGCTGTTTGTCGCAACTTTCCAAATTTACTATCGGATTCTGATTACGTTCACTTTTGGTTTCAACTTTAATTTCCGAAGGTAAACTCAGGAATATATTGTGTGTGTAACCTAAAGCAAATTCTAATACATTTCCCTGAATGGAAACACGGTAACCTACACCAACTAATTCGAGTGTTTTTTTGTATCCTTCCGATACGCCTGTTACCATATTCTGAATTAAAGACCGGTATAAACCGTGCATAGCACGATTTTGTTTTTCGTCGTCCGGACGAGAAACAAAAATGATCCCGTCTTTTGCTTTAACTTCGATATTCGGATTAATATCCTGACTTAAAGATCCTTTCGGGCCGGATACGGTAACAGTGTTATCTTTTACTGTTACAGTTACTCCCGCAGGAATGTTAATGGGCTGTTTTCCTATTCTTGACATTCTTTTTTCCTCCTCTGATTAATAAACATAACACAATACTTCACCACCCAGTTTTAAATTTTGGGCTTCTTTATTTGTCATCACACCTTTCGAAGTAGAAAGAATGGCAATTCCCAATCCGTTTAACACACGTGGCATTTCTTTGTATCCCACATACTGACGGAGACCGGGTGTTGAAATACGAATCAATTTTTTAATTGAATTCACTTTGTTTACAGGATCATATTTCAAGGCAATTTTTATAGTGCCCTGTGGTCCTTCTTCTACAAATTTGTAGTTAAGGATATACCCTTTTTCGCGTAAAATGCGGGTAATTTCCTTTTTTAAATTCGATGCGGGGATTTCCACCACTCGGTGGTTAGCTTTGATAGCATTCCGCAATCGGGTTAAATAATCTGCAATTGGATCTGTCATATTATTGTTTTTAAATTGATCCCGTCTCCCGGGACAATATTTATTTACTATTGTTTCATTTACAATTTACTATTTCCCCAACTTCCGTAAATACGAATGGTAAAATGGTAAATGGTAAATCGGTTTACCAGCTTGCTTTCTTAATTCCGGGAATAAGTCCTTTTGAAGCCATTTCGCGGAACTGAATACGAGATAAACCGAACTGACGCATATATCCTTTTGGACGACCTGTAATACTACAGCGGTTGTGCAAACGGATGGGCGACGAATTACGTGGAAGCGTCTGAAGTGCATCGTAATTGCCTTCCTTCAGCATTTGTTCGCGTTTTGCAGCATATTTTGCAACCAGCTTGGCTCTTTTCACCTCGCGGGCTTTCATTGATTCTTTTGCCATTGTTTCTTCTTATTAGTTTTTCTTAAATGGTAATCCGAATTCTTTCAACAAAGCAAAACCTTCTTCGTCGGTTTCAGCTGAAGTTACAAATGTAATGTTCATGCCCAACAAACGGCTGATGTTGTCGATATTGATTTCAGGGAAAATAATCTGCTCGGTAATACCAAGTGTATAATTTCCACGACCATCAAGTTTGTTTTCTATTCCTTTGAAGTCACGTACACGTGGAAGAGCCGCTTTAATAAAACGTTCCAAAAATTCATACATTCGTTCACCGCGTAATGTTACACGTACACCAATCGGCATTTTTTTACGAAGTTTGAAGTTCGAAATATCTTTCTTCGAAATGGTTGAAACAGCTTTTTGACCTGTTATTGTAGTCATTTCATTGATAGCAACTTCGATAATTTTTTTATCGGCAACAGCGATACCCAAACCCTGGTTCAAAACGATTTTCTGAAGTTTGGGAACCTGCATAACAGAACTGTATCCAAACTCTTTCATCAAAATCGGAACGATTCGTTCTTTGTAATCTTGTTTTAAATTTGCTGTTTTCATGCTTAAATTTCTTCTCCTGATTTTTTTGAAATACGTACCAATTTACCTTCAGCATTCAATTTACGCCCTACCCGAACAGGTTTACCCTTTTCTACAGGATTCAAATTTGAAATATGAATTGGTGCTTCCATTTTGTTAATTCCACCTTGAGGACTTTTCGCGTTAGGTTTGGTACTCTTTGAGACCATGTTCCAACCTTCTACAATTGCGGTTTGTTCTTTTATATTAACAACTAACACGCGACCGGTTTTGCCTTTATTTTTACCGGTATTAATGTAAACGGTATCACCCTTTTTTATATGTAATTTACTCATCACTAATTTGTTTTACAAAGTTTAAAGCACTTCAGGTGCAAGTGAAATGATTTTCATATTGGTAGCACGCAATTCACGGGCTACAGGGCCGAAGATACGGCTTCCGCGGATTTCACCGGCATTGTTTAACAATACACAGGCATTATCGTCGAAACGAATATATGAACCATCGGGACGACGTACTTCTTTTTTGGTACGAACTATAACCGCTTTTGAAACGATACCCTTTTTGATGTCGGCCGAAGGAATAACACTTTTCACGGCAACAACGATGATATCGCCAAGTGTAGCGTAACGCTTGCTTGTTCCTCCTAATACGCGGATACAGAGGCATGTTTTTGCTCCGCTGTTATCAGCTACTATGAGTCTTGATTCTTGTTGTATCATAATTACTTAACTCTTTCGATAATGTCAGTTAATCTCCATCTTTTTAATTTACTCAGCGGACGAGTTTCCATAATGCGTACAGTGTCGCCAATGTTGCAATCGTTTTTTTCGTCATGTGCATGATATTTCTTCGTTTTATTAACGAATTTACCATAAATAGGGTGTTTTTCTTTCCATTTTACGGCTACAGTAATGGTTTTATCCATTTTGTTGCTGAAAACGACACCCATTCTTTCTTTTCTTAAATTTCTTTCCATCAGAGTTTAATTTTTTTGTTGATTAATTTCACGCTGACGTAACTCAGTCGCAAAACGAGCTATGGTTCTACGTACCACTTTTATTTGCGATGGATTGTCAAGCGGAGAAATGGCATGAGTCAATTTTAATCGAGTCAAGTGTTCAATTTCGGCATCTCTGCGTTCCTGAACCTCCTTTGTTGTTAATTCTTTAATTTCTCTTGTTTTCATTTTCCTTACGCATTTTGTGTTGAATCATAATCACGTCGTACTACAAATTTTGTGGTTACGGGTAGTTTTTGTGCTGCTAAACGCAGTGCTTCTTTCGCTATTTCGAAGGTAACGCCTTCTACTTCGAATATTATTCTTCCTGGAGTAACAGGGGCAACAAAACCTTCGGGAGCGCCTTTACCCTTACCCATACGAACCTCTGCAGGTTTTTTGGTAATGGGTTTATCCGGGAATATACGAATCCAGATTTGTCCCTGGCGTTGCATATAACGGGTTACAGCAATACGGGCAGCTTCAATTTGACGACCAGTTAACCATTTAGACTCTAAAGATTTTATTCCAAAAGATCCGAACGCCAACTGATTACCTCTTTGGGCATTTCCTTTCATGCGCCCTTTCTGTTGTCTCCTGAACTTTGTTTTTTTCGGTTGTAACATAATTTCCTTAAATCAAATTCATTAATAACAGTTATTTTTTTCTCTTTTTAAAACCTTTACCTCCACGGTCGTTTCCGCGATCATTGTACCGTTCGCCACCACGTGGCGTAAAGTCTTTAGAAACGGTGAAGTTTGGAGCCAAATCTTTTTTCCCGTAGATTTCTCCACGACAAATCCAGACTTTTATGCCGATAATACCAACCTTAGTCAATGCTTCGGCGTGTGCATAATCGATATCAGCCCTGAAAGTATGCAAAGGAGTACGTCCTTCTTTATACATTTCAGAACGAGCCATCTCGGCTCCATTCAAACGACCTGAACATTGGATTTTGATACCTTCTGCTCCCATGCGCATGGTAGAGGCAATAGCCATCTTGGTAGCGCGACGGTAAGCAATTTTACCTTCAACCTGACGTGCCACGTTGTTTGCAACGATAACAGCGTCTAATTCAGGACGTTTAATTTCGAATATATTGATTTGAATATCCTTATCGGTTACTTTTTTCAATTCTTCTTTCAGTTTATCCACTTCCTGTCCGCCTTTTCCGATAATGATTCCGGGGCGTGCAGTACATACAGTAATAGTTACTAATTTCAACGTACGTTCGATAACAATACGCGATACGCTTGCTTTTGCCAAACGGGCATTCAGATATTTTCTGATTTTGTGGTCTTCAAGTATAGTTTCAGCATAATTGTTTCCACCATACCAGTTTGAATCCCATCCACGAATGATTCCTAAGCGGTTACTTATCGGATTAATTTTTTGTCCCATCGAGCAATTAATTTTCGTTATCGTTAGTAATTTTTGTATCGACAAATAATGTTACGTGATTCGAACGTTTGCGAACGCGATACCCGCGTCCCTGTGGAGCAGTGCGTAAACGTTTCAGCATGGTGGCCGAATCAACATAAATATTACTTATATATAAATTAGCATTATCAGCTTTTTGTTCCGTTTTGGCTTCCCAGTTGGCAACAGCTGATTTCAGTAATTTTTCTAATCTTCCTGAAGCTTCTTTGGATGAAAACTTCAGTACACTCAACGCTTTGTTTACTTCCATACCGCGTATCATATCTGCCACAAGGCGCATTTTACGTGGTGAAGTAGGAACACCTACTAACCTTGCAAAGTAAAGCGTTTTGCTTGCTTCTTTCCTTGCGTCGGCTGATATTTTTTTTCTTGCACCCATTTGTTCGAAATTTATATTTTTTCTGTTTATGAATTCAATGGATTATTTTTTCTTTCCTCCATGACCGCGGAAGATACGAGTAGGAGAAAATTCGCCTAACTTGTGTCCTACCATATTTTCGGTAATATACACGGGAATAAATTTATTTCCATTGTGAACGGCTATTGTGTGACCTACAAAATCAGGTGAAATCATTGTAGCACGAGACCATGTTTTCACGACGGTTTTTTTACCGGCTTCATTCATGGCTAAAACTTTCTTCTCGAGCTTCAGATTGATAAAAGGTCCTTTTTTTAATGAACGGCTCATATTATTTACTTACTTTTTCTGATTATTTTTTCTTACTTTCAATAATATACTGGCTCGATTGTTTTTTAGGGGAACGTGTTTTGTACCCTTTAGCTAACAAGCCTTTGCGAGAACGTGGATGTCCTCCAGAAGCGCGGCCTTCACCACCACCCATGGGGTGATCAACCGGATTCATGGCTACACCACGTACACGTGGACGACGTCCAAGCCAACGTGAGCGACCTGCTTTACCTGATCTTTCAAGTGCATGGTCAGAATTTCCAACTGTACCGATTGTTGCTTTACAAGTGGCAAGTATTTTGCGAACTTCACCCGAAGGTAGTTTCACAATTGCATATTTATCTTCGCGTGAAGTCAACTGTGCAAATGTTCCGGCTGAGCGAACCATCGCGGCTCCCTGACCCGGGCGTAATTCAACATTATGAATGATGGTTCCTAATGGTATATTTTGCAAAGGCAATGTATTACCTACTTCGGGAGCAGCATTCTCTCCTGAAAGAATTATCTGTCCAACTTTCAAACCGTTTGGTGCTAGAATATATCTTTTTTCCCCATCAGCATAAAACAATAAAGCAATACGTGCCGAACGATTCGGATCATATTCAATCGTTTTTACTGTAGCGGGAACACCGTCTTTGTTACGTTTAAAGTCAATTACTCTGTATTTTCTCTTGTGTCCGCCACCAAGGTAGCGCATGGTCATTTTACCATCATGGTTACGACCGCCGGATTTTTTTCCGCCTATTACAAGAGATTTCTCTGGTACACTCGCAGTAATTGTGTCGAATGTGCCAATAATCTTGTGTCTTTGCCCCGGTGTTATGGGCCTTAATTTACGTACAGCCATTTATTTATTTATTTACTATTTATCTATTTACTATTTACCATTTCCCCCATTTTTCAATCATTGTAAATGGTAAATGTTTTTAGATATTGCTATAAAAATCTATTTGTTCTCCATCTTTCACTGTAACAATGGCTTTTTTATAAGCCGATGCTTTACCGCTGATTACACCGCTTTTTGTAAAACGGCTCTTTTTCTTGGGTGCTACGATAAACGTATTTACATCTGTTACAGTTATATTGTACATTGCTTCGACCGCTTGCTTGATTTGAATCTTGTTTGCATCTTTTTGAACTCTAAAGCCATAGCGGTTCAGTTTTTCACCGAGCTTTGTCATCTTCTCAGTAACGATAGGTTTTACTATTATTGCCATTTCTGTACCTCCTTATGCTTTAAATATTTGTTCTACTGCAGCAACTGCATCAACTGTAAATACAAGACACTTCGCATTAAGCACTATATAAGTGTTTAATTCCGAAACTGTTACGACATCTACCTTGGGTAAATTACGAGCCGACAAATATACGTTTTTATTTGCATCTGATAAAATAAATAACGGTTTTTTATCGGCAACTTGTAAACTTTTTGTCATAAGCACGAATTCCTTCGTTTTAGGAACATCAAAGTTCAGCGAATCTACTACCGTAATAAGGTCATTTTGAGCTTTATACGAAAGTGCTGATTTACGTGCAAGTTGTTTTACCTTTTTATTGAGTTTGAAGTTATAGTCGCGGGGTGTAGGACCAAACATACGGCCTCCACCTACGCGGACACCTGATTTAATATCTCCCGGACGTGCACCGCCTCCACCTTTTTGTTTACCCAATTTACGTGTACTTCCAGACAATTGACTTCTGCCTTTTGAAGAGTGAGTTCCCTGACGCTGGTTTGCCAAATAATGCTTCACATCTAAATAAATAGCATGGTCGTTTGGCTCAATACCGAAAATTGCATCGTTCAGCGATACTTTATTTCCCGTGTCTTCTCCTTGAATGTTTTTTACGCTAAGTTCCATGATTATTTATTAATGATTACGATTGAACCTTTAGCTCCCGGAACCGAACCTTTGATAAGAATCAGGTTGTGTTCAGGAATAACTTTTAATATCTGTAAGTTTTGAATGGTAACCTGATCGCCACCCATACGGCCACCCATACGCATACCTTTGAATACGCGCGAAGGATATGAAGAAGCTCCTAACGAACCCGGTGCACGTAAACGATTGTGCTGACCATGCGTAGCTTGACCTACTCCACCAAATCCATGTCGTTTTACAACTCCCTGGAATCCTTTACCTTTCGAAGTTCCAACTACGTCGACAAA
>JAURYY010000111.1 GCA_030653695.1 Paludibacter sp.
TACCGAATGGGGAATTTATGTGGAGCTGATTGCCAACAAATGCGAAGGGATGATTTCGATTCGCGATTTGGATGATGATTATTATATGTTCGATGTGAAAAATTATTGCTTAGTAGGCCGGCGGCATCAGCGTAAGTACCAGTTGGGAGATGAATTAACCGTAAAAGTTGCCAGGGCTAATCTTGATAAAAAACAACTAGACTTTGTGCTTGTTTGAACGTGAGGAATAACCCATGCTTCAATTCGTTAATTTTCAAACACATAAAAAACATTCTTGCAAATAATCAAACTTTTTTCGATAATTCATTGCAATACTCAAAAATAGCCTTATCTTTGCACTCGCAAAATCAATGGCTGCATAGCTCAACTGAATAGAGTACCACACTACGGATGTGGGGGTTGCAGGTTTGAATCCTGCTGCGGTCACCAATTGATTTTTAATCAATTGAAAATCAAAGCAAATAAGAAACCCGCATAGTATTTACATACTTTTGCGGGTTTTTTGTCTTCATTTTATTGCTATAAACTTTGGTTCTGCTATGTTACTCAACAACAAACTAACCATTCAAATTCAAACAATTAAGACAGGTTGAATGTACCCAAACATGTTACATTTTTCTTTGTTTTGTTCGGGTTCACTTTTACACTTTCATTCCTCATATTCTTCACTTTTCTCTTTGCTACATTCACTTTCGGACTTTTCAAATGCGTTTATTGTCAAATTCGGGACGAATAAATAAGCCCGTGAACAGTGTAAAATAAGTAATTCCTTTTTGTACATTCAACGGCATGTCGATTTGCATCAGTAAAAAAAATAAAATAGAAAAATAAAGCAACACAAAATTTTTATTCTTTACAGCAAAATAAAACGAAGCAGCAACAAGTGCAAAAAACACTAAAAAACCTCCTATTCCCAAATGATAAATTTCCCCGATGAATTGATTATGAGCTGTAGGGAATTCAGGAATAAATACTTTCATACCACCTGTACCGGTTCCTGTCCAAAAATGATCTTGAATATATGAAACTACTATGTCAGTTTGGTACTCTCTTTTTGGATCTGAAAAATACTCCGGATATGTTTTTATTGCAAGGACAGAAATTATTATCACTGCAATAACCCAAAAACTCACCAATGATGTCAACAGTTTCTTCTTCTTTCGTATGCTCAAAAGAATCGATAAGAATATGCTGAAAGGGAGAAGTATCATTCCAATACGACTTTGCAATAAAAAAATCATAACTGCTGCCGAAAAAGTATAAAATATCATTTCGAAAGTTGATATGCGGTAATTTGTTCCTTTTTCAGCTTTCCATAAATAAAATCCAACGCCATACATTAAGCTAAGTATGAACGATATAAAAGTTGGATGGGTGTATCCACCCCACCCCATCAATATGTAATAATTTGCTCCATTAAATACGGGAGTATGAAAATAATGTTTGTCGAATACAAATCCGACCAATAAGCTTGTTTCGTGAAAAAAAACCTGATATAGATAAGCAATCATTCCCATAAAAACATATACTATTAAAAACCTGAAAAATATTTTCAGAAGCTTATTCCTATCTTCGATGGTTACGATAAAGCAACTAAATGCAAGTGGTATCAATAAAAATGACAATCCTTTGCCCACAAATTTAAACCCAAGAATGAAATCGATAGACCACAGCAGTCCGATGAGTTGAAAAATATAATAACCTGCTATGAAATAAAACAGCGGATGAGGTTTAAACTGCTTATTAATTATGCCATAAATTACTGAAATCAACACAAAAAAGGCGGTAATATAAATTGAAAATTTAATATTTAAAACAGTAAATATTAACATTAACAACAACGTAAACAACAGTAAGCCTTTTATCGAAAATTTTATTGTAAAAATTTCTTTTCTGAATATAATCAGATATAAAATAGTTTGAACGAAAAAAAACAAAGCTGCCACTTTCTTGAGTGTGGGCATGTTCTGTTCGTTTGTTAAATCCATTATTTTATATTGCATAATGGATGTAAGATAGACAAATATAATGAAACCAGCTATTGTCCCTAAAGCAAAACGGTTTCCGACAGAAATTTTATTGAGCATTATTATGATATTTAAAAATGATACCTATATTTATTTGATTTTGTGCTTTCTCCAACGATTTTTCAATACAATATTTACACATACTTCTTCATCGAAGTTTCTTGCTTTCGCATATTCAAAAGCTAACACTTTCAGGGCGTCATTATCTATATTCAAACGCTCGAAATTCTTACAACCTGCTTTCATATTTACTTTCGTGAATTTTAACCGGTTTAAATCAACCAACTGAACATCAATTTCATTATTTTTGTTTTTCCCGAAAAGAATATTTCCTGCTGAGTAATCGGCATGAATAATTCTTTTTTCATGCAGATTTGCAGTGAAACGTGCGATTGATTTTAATACTACTATACGGTCAGGAAAATCGGAATTAGTAATTAAATCTCTGAAATCATGATTGCATTCCGATTGTAGACACGCATAATAACTTTCGCGAAAAAGGAAAAATTTTATTTTTTCATAAAATCCAACGGGTTCAGGAGTTGAAATGCCAAGTGTGATTAATTTTTGAGCATATAAAAATGACCGTTTGGCTTTTGATTTACGTAAAAACCCATATATAATCCGATTAATTGCGTTTGGAATTTTAAATGACTTGACAACAAAACTTTTGTTATTTACACAAAAAACCTTCAATGTATTTCTTCCGGAATGCATTAAACTGCCTTCAGTTTTAAATTTTTCGGGCAACGAATATATAAATTCTTCCAAATCCGAAAACGAAGCAGTTACTATGACCGACTCATGATTGATCAAACGAATAATGAAATTAAAAAATCTTGACCATGAACGATTATAATGCAACTTCCCGCCCAATTGCTGTTTGAAAAATAATTTATGACGACTGTTTAACACCTCTATTACGTGCTTTTTTAGTTCTCGGTCGTTTATTCTTTTGGAGTTTTTGCGGATCCGGTAATACAATCCTACTTCATCCAAACGAAGGACTTCACCACCATTTTTTAACATCGAAATCCAGAAATCCCAGTCTTCACGGGCTATAATATCTTCACAATATCCTCCTATTCTTTCCCAGTCGCTTTTTCGATACATCGCACATGTATCCATCATGTTTTTGCGAGCAAGCAACTTCAACGAAAATGGTTGCAGCTTCCATTCCCCTGTTTTATCTCCAAAAAATTCTGCATTAGGAACTACAACTTTAACTAATGGTCGTTGATGAAGCACGTCAACTGCGTTGGAAATAAAGTCTTTTGAAATAAGGTTATCTGCATCTACAGGTAAAATAAACTCACCTTTCGACATTGAAATTGCATAGTTACGGGCAGCAGACACTCCTTTGTTTTTCTGAGAAAAAAGTTTGACTCGAGGATATTGCACAGTATATTTTTCCGCAATCTCTGTTGACTTGTCAGTTGACCCATCATCAACAACAACGATTTCAAAATTCGTATATATCGATGCCAGAACCGACTGAAGAGTTTCCTCCAGAAATTGTTCCATGTTATACACCGGAATTATCACCGAAACCAAAGGCAAGTCCATTCAGTTTAAATTTTATCGCGTTTTTTTATTGCTTTTAACCAATAATATTTAAGCGGATTTACATATTTCAAAAGTTTCCATGGGCGGCTACTGTGTGGCTGATGAAGCACGGGCAAATGGGTTATCAAATAGTTATTAAATCCAAGTTCGGTTGCTTTGTGCGAAATAAATACATCGTACCACGATTTTTCGGGATTCAGTTGGGTAAACGAAAATGATTTCAGAAAATCATTGGTGATTAATGTACAGCAAAAACTCAATCTTTTTCGTGTGTTAACAACGCCCTTTTCAAATTTCATGGCAAACAAATACGGAAAATTTATTGAGCCATAATCGTCTGTGGTAACGGCTGCAATTAATGCCGGTTTATGAAGCATCGATGACAGATCAAATAAGGTTTGCACAGTATTTCTATTAACTACAACATCTGATTCAATGATTAATAAGTGAGCACCTTCACTCAGCGCATTCTTCTGAGCCATTTGTAATACTAATAAATAATTGGGGGAAGGATGTGAAGTCAGATCCTTTAAATTTACTAATTGTATGTGACCATCGCCGGCAATTTTTTCAAGTTCAGCAGTATTTTCTTCGTTACTGAAATCGTTATAAACAGTGTAATTCAGTTCAACTGTCATTTCCGATTGTAAAACACTGTCGATGGTTTGTATAGTTGTATTTATCGAATCTTTTACAGGAGTAATAATGTGAAGTTGAAGCATTGAATATTTATTTAATAAGTCTATTTAAATACGGAATATTTTTCAACGGAAAATCTCGCTTCACCAATAATACTAAAAAGGCAATCAGCAAAACTGTTTTCAACATAACATTCAGCCATAAATATGGCGTATTAATATACAAACTGACTACGAAGAGAATGACTGTTACAGCGGTATAAAGTCCAATGCTTTTTAAGTCGTAGCGGATGGGCATGTGTTTCTGTCCATAAAAATACGAGATTATCATCATCACGAAATAACAAACAAATGCCGCCCACGCCGAAGCCATATAACTAAAAACCGGCACAAAAACAACATTGATTGCAAGTGTAATTATAAACCCCACAACCGAAAACCAAGCGCCATACATAGTTTTATCAATAAGTTTGTACCAAAGCGACAAGTTGAAGAAAACACCCTGAAAAATATAAGAAAACAACACAATGGGAATAACCCGTAATCCGCCCCAATAATCACTTCTGATAAGGTGTTTGATAATGTCGAGATAAAATACCATCCCGAGGAAAATCAATAAGGAAGTAATAATAAAGAGTTTCATGGCTTGGGCATACGCTACCTTGCTGTCTTTATCTTTGTTTTGCGAAAAAATAAAAGGCTCGTAAGCATACCTGAAAGCTTGCGTGAACATCATCATCACCATCGAAATTTTGAAACAGGCTCCGTAAATTCCAAGTTCCGATTTTGCCATCAGCGGGTCAGCAATCAAATACGGAAAAATAATTTTATCGAGCGTCTGGTTCATAATGCCGGCAACCCCAAGCACAAGAAGCGGAAGCGAATATCGAAGCACTTTTTTTGTTAACGACCAGTCAAATTCAAATTTAGCTTTCAATATATCAGGCAAAAGAGCAATAGTAACTACCACAGTTTGTATTACATTGGCAACAAAAACATATCCTACGCCATAATGCGGATCGTAAAACCAACTGATTAACTCCGGTGCTTTAAGATGTATCCACGGACAAATAACCAAAAAGAATATGTTGAAAAATATGTTGGTGAAAATCATCAACAGTTTCAGTGCAGCAAATTTTATCGGACGGTTTTTGAAACGCAAGTACGCAAAAGGAATGGCGCCTAAAGCATCCATGGCTACCACAGCACCAAGCATGGCTATAAACTCGGGATACGCCGAGTAGCCCATTGCATCGGCTATGGGCTGCGCAAAAACTATGCAACATACAGCAAAAATAAACGAAGTGAAACCTACCGACATCAAGGTATTTCCATACACTTTATCGGCTATTTCCTTTTGTTTGTTAGCAAAGCGGAAAAAACCGGTTTCCATTCCATAAGTCAGAACAACTAACAAAAGTGCTGTCCACGCATAGAGGTTTACAACTATTCCATAGTCGGACGATTTCTCAAGCATGAAAGTATAAAGCGGCACCAAAAGCCAGTTCAGGAATTTGCCCAAAATACTGCTGACACCGTAAATGGCGGTTTCCTTCGCCAGTTTTTTCATTTGTTTTTCGGCCATATAGTCCTTATCCTAAAAAATTCATTCTTCGTTTGTTCTGAATTTGCTGATAATTCTATCTATCCATTTCATTTCGTACGAAGGTTCAACATCTTCCTGTTTCAGATAACCGCCATCGATAAGCAATGTAATTGCCTCTTCAACTTGTGCTTTACGCACCTGAAGTTTCACGCCTCCGTTAACATTGGCAATATAAGCACGGTTCATCACTTCATCTAAACCAAAACACGCAACACCCATCGATTCGAGATATGACCTGACCATTTCAAAATCAATTGAACTGCTGAAAGTTCTGATTGTAACCAACTCATTCATCGGATAAATAATTTAAAACGTTTATCAAATAAATCCGCGTTGATTTTTAAGTGTTTCGTAAGCCTCGTTAATCGATCTGAATTTTTCGGTTGCCGATTTTTTCACATCCTCACCCAAGTTATTCACTTTATCGGGGTGATATTTCATTGCCATGCGGCGGTATGCTTTTTTAACTTCTTCATCCGTTGCCGCTGGCTCAATTTCGAGTGCTTTGTACACCCAGTTTTTGTCAATATTTTTTACAAATGGAGCTTTCAGCGATTCAAAATCAAGGTGAGTTATTCTGAATATATCGCTGATGCGTTCAATAATAATCAGTTCATTGTTGTTCACTTCACCATCGGCATAAGCAATATCGAACAACAAACGGATTAACTGCAATTTGGCAGAATAATTCATAAACTGATTGATTTGCATGGCTACTTCTGTTTCGTTGATAGGTTGATCAATCAGATTTTTCAGCATTTGCAGGGCTTCCAAAGCTCCATCTTCGCCAAAATTGGAAACAAGAAAACGTTTAACCACGCTTAGTTCCGATTTATGAACCTTGCCATCAGCCTTCATGATACAAGCCATCATAACGAGCAAACTCATTTTAAAGTCTGCTTCGGTTGTTCTTCCGGCCTGCATAGTCTGTTGATTTACTGTGCTTCCGGGCTTATCAAATAATGAACCGATTGTAAAACCTATTAAAGCTCCGATTGGACCGCCAAATGCCCATCCGAGCCCTCCGCCTATCCATTTACCAAATCCAGCCATACGCATTTAAAAAATTATATCATTATTTACACCACAAAGATAGAAAAATTGTATCAAAGAGCCGTTATTGTCCCAAAATGTCATTAAAAAAAGTGGTTTTAATTTAATGTCTTAAATTAAAACCACTTTTATGAATCAATACTGAAAAATCAATTTGTTGATAAAACTAATAAGCATGATGGTCGCTATTCACATCTTCAATGTCAGTTCGGTTCTTTTCGAGTGCGCGCCAGGCATGTATAATGTATGCCGCCACAAATGGAATCATCAACGACACGTAAGACATTACCGTAAGTGTAAATTCGCTCGATGAGGAATTGAAAATTGTCAACGAACTTTGCAAATCGTGCGATGGATAAAAGGCTGTATTGTTATAACCCGCTACCAGCAGCAAACTACAAACAGTTACAATCGTGCCGCCGCCCGAGAACCAAATTCCCTTTTTATTCTTCTCCGACAACAAAGACCCAATAATACCCCATAAAACCGAAACTACTCCCAACAAAAAGAGTACTAACACGATGGGCATTTCGATGAAGTTTGTAAAATACTTGTATTGTTCGAGCGATACTATTCCTGTTTCGGGGTGTACGGCATATCCTTTGGCTAATAAGGTCCAAATTACAAATGTCAGAAAAAATACAACAAACGGAATAGCGTTGTACCACAAATATTTGCGTGAACGTTTTTCTAACACTTTATCGTTCAGTCTATTAATAAAGTATAATACAGCATTGGTACGTGCTAAAAAAAATACGGCTAACCCCAACGCCCAGTTACGCAAATTGAGCAATGCTTCTAATCCATGCCATTCGTTGCCCCAGCGACTTATTACAGGTGCCATTTGTTGTGTAATATTGCCTTTGTTTACCGTAAAATCGGAACCTGTGAAAAAAGTGGCGATGGCTGCTCCTATTAAAAATGTTCCTAACAATCCATTGATAAAAAGAAAAGACCGATAAGTGGTTTTACCGAATGTATTACCGGGTTTCGATTGAAACTCGAACGAAACTGCCTGCAATACAAAGCAAAACAAAATAATCATCCAAACCCAGTAAGCTCCGCCAAAACTGGTAGAGTAAAACAGTGGAAACGATGCAAAAAAAGCCCCGCCAAAAGTGACCAAGGTGGTAAATGTATATTCCCATTTACGCCCAAGTACATTAACTAACAATCTTTTTTCGTCTTCGGTTTTCGATAGCGAAAACAACATCGATTGTCCGCCTTGTACAAACAACAAAAAGGCTAAAATTCCACCCAAAAGTGAAATAATTAACCACCAATAATGCTGAAGAAATGAATATGTTATCATGATTTTATTTGTTTGATGTTTTAGAGTATGTCCCGATAGCAATCGGGATTGAGAGTTTGATGTTTAAGAGTTTGCCCCGAAAGTAAACGGGATTGAACGTTTGAAAATTTCTTTATTAAGTTGTCTTTTTTTCAACCTTCATTAACCATTATTCATTAACCATTAACCACTCAACTTTATTCTGCTTCTGGCCCTTTTTTAATTTGTTTAACCATAATACGTATTTCGGCAAACAATAAAGCTGTAAATAAAAACAAGAACAAGAAGAATGTGAGTTTCACCGAGTCGGCTGAAATGCTTGAAATGGCAGCCTGAACGGGTAAAATATCCTGGATTGCCCAAGGTTGACGACCAACTTCTGCCACAATCCAGCCTACTTGTCCGGCGATATACCCCAAGGGAATTGACAGAAGTGCAACCCATAAAACCAATCGGCTGTTCTCAATTTTTTTGCGGTACAATAAAAATAGCACCAATGCAAATATTGCTAAAAAATACATGCCCAACATAACCATGATATGAAATGAATAAAACACCAAAGGAACATTGGGAATAAGATCTTCAGGTTTTTCGAGATAACCATAACCAAAGTGCGAATAATTATCCACAAGTTCCGCTTTATATAATGACGCATTTATTGTGTCATTATTTACTTTTGCAGTTCTATAATCGGATAGTGCCTGTATTGCTTTCTTCCCACGGGTTTGTTTTTCGGCAAACGACATCGCAATGCCTTCAGGTGATTTGTAGCCGCCATCAACAATATCTTTAATGCCCGGTACAAATGCATTAAAATCGCGATACCCCAAAAATGACAATAATCCCGGAATAGGAACATCTAATTTAAACAGAAAAGGATTAATTGTATCGTTGTACGATTTTTTAGCCGGATTCAGCACGCCAAGTGCAATTAAATTGGCTTGCTCCGAACCCTCGTAAAGTCCTTCCATAACAGCCAATTTCATGGGTTGTTTTTGTGACACATGATATGCCGAACCATCGCCGGTCCAAATAATTAAAAGCGTGGAAACCAATCCGAAGATAGCACCGACTTTTATGCTTTTTAAAGCAAAATCAACATCCCGCCTTTTCAACAAAAACCATGAACTTACGCCTACAACAAACAAACCGCCTAACACCCAGCCCGATAAAACGGTGTGGAAAAATTTATTTATAGCAATAGGCGATAACAATATAGCCCAAAAGTCAACCATTTCGTTGCGTACAGTGTCGGGATTAAACTCCATGCCGATAGGATATTGCATCCAGGCATTGGCAACCAAAATCCACAGAGCCGAAAGAGTTGCACCCACCATGACAAGCCATGTTGAAATCATGTGAAATCGCTTACTCACTTTTTTCCATCCAAAAAACATGATAGAAATAAAAGTTGCTTCCATAAAAAAGGCAAAAATACCTTCGATAGCTAATGGAGCTCCAAAAATATCGCCCACAAACCAGCTGTAATTCGACCAGTTAGTGCCAAACTGAAACTCTAAGATAATGCCGGTGGCTACACCCATTGCAAAATTAATTCCGAAAATAGTCATCCAGAATTTGGTTGCAGTTTTCCATTTTTCATCTCCTGTTTTGTAATAAATCGTTTCCATTATGGCCATAATAATTCCTACTCCAAGTGTCAGGGGTACAAATATCCAGTGATACATAGCGGTAAGTGCAAATTGAGCCCTTGACCAATTGACTAAGGTAACATCTAATAATTCCATAAAAGTAATTTTAAATTAATAACCGGTTATTTTGCTTTGTTGATTAATTCATGACGAACATGCTCCGATTTCTCTTCTTTTGTATCGTATGTGCTATTTAAAAGATTGGGAAAGAAAAAAACCTTTAATATGGCAAACATAATAAAAAGTTTGATAATTACAATGAGCCACAGCGTTTTCCCGACAGTCATATTACTGAATCCGTCCCTGTAAAATATATACAATTTATTGAAAATATTGGATTTTTTCACGATTTATTACTGCTAAAAGGTTAATCATAATTACAAAAATAATTAATATTTTGTATAATCAGTACATTTTTGAAATTATTTTCAAATAAAAGCTCAAAAAAAACACCGGAAGTGTTTTTTACTCACGGGGTTTCTCAATATATTGAACTATACGATTTTTAATTACCAATTTCGGATAGAAATTTTATGCGCACTAAACGTATTTCTGTTTCGCTGAAATCATCATCTCCTAATTCATTCAAAGCTGGTTCAATTTTATCGGTTTCGGCAGTATTGAAATAATAAAAAATCTCATCTACCCGATCGGTGTCCATCACTTCTTGCAGAAAATAGTCGATATTAATTTTTGTTCCCGAGTAAACTATGGCTTCTATTTCGTCAAGCAGTTCTCCTATTTCTAATCCTTTAGCCATAGCAATATCGTCGAGTGCAATTTTACGGTCGATAGACTGAATGATTGAAACTTTGAGTTTTGATTTATTAGGCACCGTTCGTACACGTAAATCTTCGGGACGAATGATCTCATTTTCACGAACATGTTCTTTAATAACTTTAAGAAATTCCTCCCCGTACCGTTTGGCTTTCCCTGCCCCTACTCCGGGTATATTTTGGAGCTCGTCCATAGTTATAGGATAACTTGTAGCCATAGCTTCGAGCGAAGGATCCTGAAAAATGACAAATGGGGGAACTTCAAGTTTTTTTGAAAGTTTCTTTCGCAAATCTTTCAGCATGGAGAAAAGAACATCATCGGCTGCACAAGTTCCACCACTTGTTTTTGCCGAAGCATCGTCATCATCATCTTCAAACTCATTGTCCTTTACAATCGGGAATGGCTGAGGTTTCTCTAAGTATGCTTTTCCGCCGGGCGTTATTTTGAGCAAACCATAGTTTTCAATATCTTTCGATAGAAAACCGGCAATCATTGCCTGACGAATAACGGCATGTAAGAGTTTCTCATCCTCATCGGTAGCTGATCCGAAATTATCTAATTCATCGTGTTGATACGATTTTATGTCGGATGTTGCATTACCTTTCAGAATGTCAACGATGTGTTCGGCTTTAAATTTTTCGCGAACCTCCAAAATGGTTTCCAAAACCAGGGACAATAATTCTTGTCCTTCAATAAATTTACGTGGTTTCATACAATTGTCACAACTGCCGCAATTATCTTTTGTGTATTCTTCTCCAAAATAATGTAATAAGAGTTTCCTGCGACAAATAGAAGATTCGGCATAAGCTTGCGTTTCTAATAATAATTGATTTCCGATTTCTTGTTCGGCTACGGGTTTTCCCTGCATAAACTTACGAAGTTTATCCAAATCTTTGTAAGCATAATACGCTATACATTGCCCTTCGCCACCGTCACGACCACCGCGACCGGTTTCTTGATAATAACCTTCTAAACTTTTAGGCATATCATAATGTAACACAAACCGAACATCCGGTTTGTCAATTCCCATGCCGAATGCAATGGTGGCTACAATAATCTGTACCTTTTCCATCAGAAACTTATCCTGATTTTCTGTTCGTACTGCCGAATCCATGCCTGCATGGTAAGGAAGGCACGAAACGCCGTTCATACTTAATGTTTCGGCCAGTTCTTCCACTTTTTTCCGGCTCAGGCAGTAGATAATACCCGTTTTTTCGCCCTGAGATTTGATAAATTTGATAATATCCTTATCTACACTGTTTGTTTTGGGGCGTACTTCGTAATATAAATTTGCACGATTGAATGACGACTTAAAAACTTCAGCTCCCAGCATTCCGAGATTTTTCTGAATATCATGTTGTACTTTGGGAGTAGCAGTCGCTGTAAGTGCAATCAAAGGAGCAACACTGATTTCATTAATTATCGGGCGTATTCTCCGATATTCCGGTCTGAAATCGTGTCCCCATTCCGATATGCAATGCGCTTCATCGATCGCGTAAAATGAGATATTTAATTGTTTGAGAAAATCAATATTTTCTTCTTTTGTGAGTGACTCCGGAGCCACATAAAGTAATTTAGTTTTACCCGAAAGAATATCTCCTTTTACCGCATCGCTTGCCTGTCGGGTCAGCGATGAATTTAAAAAATGAGCAATACCATCTTCTTCGCTGAAATTACGCATGGCATCCACCTGATTTTTCATCAATGCAATCAAAGGAGAGATGACAATTCCGGTACCAGCCATAATTAATGAAGGAAGCTGATAGCACAATGATTTACCGCCACCTGTCGGCATCAACACAAAGGTATCTCTTCCATTGAGTACGTTTTGTATGATTGCCTCCTGATTACCTTTGAATATATCAAATCCAAAATGCTTTTTTAACTGTTCTGTCAATTCAGAATGTGTTATCATATTTGTAACTTTTATCAAAAATTAATTTGATAGTGGTTGTTGAATTTTCGCTTTTATAAAGGTTAAATTTGATTAAACTAAATCCGATTGAAGTGAATTTTAAGGGTACTGATAGCTATAACAAAATTATAAACAGATTTCAAATATACAAGTTGTTTTTAAAAAAAAATTGGATAAAAACAAAATAATTTTATTTTTATCCAATTTAAATATGTAATGTGCTGATTTAAAGGCAGAGATAATTTTTTTAAGCGATTTTCAATCTGTTAAAATTGGTTTTTTCAATTTTACTTTTGGCATATTCCAAGTCAACAATCAGTTTTTTCTCCTTTTTTGTTGGCATTTCATACATTTTATCCATGATTATCGTTTCGGTTATGGAGCGTAAACCGCGCGCACCGAGTTTAAACTCCATTGCTTTATCAACAATATAATTTAAAACATCATCTTCGAAAACTAATTCGATCTGATCCATTCCGAACAATTTTATATATTGTTTTACTATCGAATTTTTCGGTTCGGTGAGGATACGACGCAACGCAGAATGATCGAGCGGTTCAAGGTAGGTAAGAATTGGCAACCGACCGATAATTTCGGGTATCAGTCCGAATGCTTTTAAATCCTGAGGCGCTATATATTGCAACATATTATTTTTATCCACTTGTTCGTTATCAAGTATCGAATTATAACCTACAACCCTTGTATTGAGGCGTGATGCAATTTTTTTCTCGATACCATCAAATGCTCCGCCACAAATAAAGAGTATATTTTGAGTATTTACTGCAATCATCTTCTGATCCGGGTGTTTCCGTCCTCCCTGAGGTGGCACAAGCACTACCGATCCTTCGAGTAATTTGAGAAGACCCTGTTGTACTCCCTCGCCGCTCACATCGCGTGTAATACTCGGATTATCGCCTTTTCGGGCTATTTTATCAATTTCGTCGATAAAAACGATACCGCGTTCGGCTGCTTTTACATCGTAATCGGCAACCTGCAAAAGCCTTGTCAAAATACTTTCAATATCTTCGCCCACATAACCTGCTTCGGTAAGTACTGTAGCGTCAACAATTGCAAAAGGCACATGTAACTTCTTGGCAATGGTTCGGGCAAGCAATGTTTTCCCTGTTCCGGTGTAACCCACCATGATAATATTCGATTTTTCAATTTCTACATCATCGTTGGTGTTTTCCTGCATCAATCGCTTGTAATGATTATAAACGGCTACCGAAAGATATTTCTTTGCCTCTTCCTGCCCAATTACATATTGATCGAGAAATTCTTTAATTTCGACAGGCTTTGGAACATCTTCTTTTTTTACATTCAGCAATTTTGATTTACTGATGCTATTTTCCTTCACAATTTCGGCAGCTTGCAACGCACATTCGTTACATATATGAGCACCATTTTGACCCATTATAAAAAAATCGACCTTCGATTCCGTGCGTCCGCAAAAACTGCAATTTTTAAATGTTTTAGCCATAATATATATTGCGTAGTAAAGACAGGGCATGCCCTGTCTTTACGATTAAAAAATTATTTTTTCTTCTCGTTGATCAGCACTTTGTCAATCATTCCGTATTCAACGGCTTCCTGTGAAGTCATCCAGAAATCACGGTCCGAATCTTTTTCTATCCTTTCGAAAGGATTTCCTGAATGGTCGGCTATAATGATGTAAAGTTCTTTTTTTAATTTTTGTATTTCGCGTGCAGTAATTTCGATGTCGGATGCCTGCCCCTGAGCACCACCCATGGGTTGATGCATCATGATACGCGAATGTTTTAACGCCGAGCGCTTCCCTTTGGTACCTGCAACTAATAAAACTGCCCCCATTGAAGCCGCCATTCCTGTACAAATAGTGGCTACATCGGAACCGATAAACTGCATGGTGTCATAAATACCCAATCCGGCATAAACCGAACCTCCGGGTGTATTCAGATAAATAGAAATATCTTTACCGGGATCAGCCGAGTCAAGATAAAGCAATTGTGCTTGAATAACATTAGCTGCATAATCGTCCACTTGTGTACCCAGAAAAATAATCCGGTCCATCATCAGACGCGAAAATACATCCATTTGGGTAACATTCAATTGTCGTTCTTCCAAGATTGATGGTGAAAGATAATTGCTGGTTATTTCGGCATAACGGTCTAAAGCCAGACCATTCATACCCAAATGTTTAGTAGCATATTTACGAAAATCGGTATTCATATCTTTATTTTTTTAAAAAATTAAAATGACTTTATACTTAATAACTTTAGCGAAATAACATAGTTATTCAGACTGCTTATGTGTTGAATAATTGCTTATTGACTGTATGAACATTTCAAACTCTGAAAAACTCAGATTAGTTTTCAAATATTTTATTGAATTCTTCAACCGAAACTTCCTTAACATCGAGTTTAACTTTGCTTTTGACAATCCCAATTACTTTATTTTCCAAAATTTTTTCGTAAATACTTTTTACCGTATCTTCTTTTTTGAGCATATCTTTGGTATAGTTTGCAAGAATTTCATCGTCCAAACTAAGCATTCCGTACTGTGCAAACTGCGCTTTAGCAATATTTTTTGAATACTCCATTATTTCGGGGGTTTCAACGGTAATTTCGTGCATTTTCGCTATTTTATCTTTTATAAGTTGCCATTTCAGGTCGGCAATCATTTTCGAATAATCTGCATCCAACGATTCCTGTGTCAGCTCTTTATTTGACATCAGCAACCAGCGCTTGAGAAATGCATCCGGAAAAGTTAATTCCTCATATTTTTTCAACAACATTTCACGTACATCAACACCTAATTTATAGTTAGCGTCCTGAATGAGAGCTTCTTTAATATTTGCCTCTATGTTAGCACGAAATTCCGCTTCAGAGTTTACAACACCTTCTCCATAAACTTTATCGAACAATTCCTGATTTATTTCAGATGCATGGTAACGTGTAATTCCTTCGATTACAAACCGAAAATCAGTGCTTGCACTTTTAACATCTTCTTTTTTGATTTTTAATAATGAAGCTATTTCGGTTTCATTCTCGAAAGCCTGAACAGGGTTGAATTGAATCGCATCGCCGATTTTAGCTCCTACAAATAAAGCCTTCTGAAGTTCATCTTTCATATATTCGGGAGTTAAAGTTGCATCAGTTACTTTTATCCCGTTCTCATTTATCTCTCCATCGGCAAGTTCAATCAATTCGCCCTTTACCATGTCTTTTGCTTCAACAATTTCTTCCTGAATATATTTACCGAAGCGACCGGTGAAGGATTTCAGTTGATTTTCGATCATTTCATTGCTAACATCAATATTGTATGAGTTAACTTTGTCTTTTTTGCTCAGTTCCACTTCAAACAGGGGAGCAAGTCCCAAATCGAACGAAAACTGGTATGATTCCTCTGTGCTGAAATCAATAAATTGTTGATCTTCCTCTCTTGGTAATGGTTCGCCCAAAATTTTCACATCGTTTTCGCGAATATATTTGTAAAGTTCATCCGAAAGAAATTTGTTAATTTCTTCGGCTGCCACTGCTTTGCCATACATTTTTTTTATTAAACCTACAGGAACCATTCCGGGACGAAACCCCGGTACTTTTGCTTTTTTACGATATTCACGTAAGGTTTTTTCAACTTTTTCGGCATAATCCGAGTTTTCAATCTGCAATGTTAACACTACATTGTTTTGGTCGGTGTCTTTTCTGACGATGTTCATGATTTATTATATTTCTTTTTTTTAAAATTTTACATTATTGCCAAATCGAAGATTACATATATATCTGACTTAATTTCTAATGACTTACAACTTGAAAACACAATCGGACTAAGGGTAAAATTCGGGCTGCAAAGTTACAAAAATTTTTAATCATATTCTGTTTATTTCAGGTAATAATTTAATAATAATAATCGAACTCTGCTAAAACAGAAAATATAATAAAAGACAAAAGAACCATCCCGTGAGACTTCGGCGTGAGTGTTCGACTGAGCTCACGCCGAAGTCTATCGGGATGATTCTTTGGCTCTATATATTACAAATATTGATTCAGCTCTGCCAATGTTTTGTTCATTTCACTTTCTAATTCAAGTAATTTATTTACGCTTTCATAATATATTGAAAGTTCAACAATGTAGTTAATTAAAGATATTTCACCTTTATCCAATGTTTTTTTTAATAATTCTGAATTATCATAAGAAAGTAAACTTAAACGATAATTATTTACAGTCTTTTGTAAACCAACAGCTTTTGTGTGTATAGTTTTTAGTTGATTGTAAAACTGTAATTTATTGTCAGTAACGATACTTTCTAAAGCAATGGTATTTGCTTTAGAAAATTTTACTTTATTTTTGTTTTCCCACAATGGAATTGACAAACCTACTGTTACACCTTGAAATTGTTGCCCTATAACTTTCTCGCTCATGTACCCGGCTTGAATCTTTGGTAAACTCATTGCAAGATTCAACTTTGCCTGCTTTTGACTAATCTCAATCTCCTGTTTTAACCAACGTAATACAGGATTGTTTTGCTCTGCTAAAACATACCATTGTTCAAAATCAACAGGTATAACAGGTGCTTGAAATACGCTATCATTGAAATTAATAAATTGCCCCCCATTTAAACGAGCTAATTCCGATAATAATGCTATTCTTTCAATCTCTATTGATTCCAACTCCTTGCTAATGTTTAATGAGTTCAATTGTGCTTTGTTGTATTCAAAAATGTTTGTTTCTCCAATTTCAAATTTGGATTTATAAGAGTTTGCAATACTTTGAGCATGGACTACCCTTTTTGATAATTCAGATTTTAATGCATTTGCATAAACTAAATCAATGCAAACTAAGCGAGCATGCTTTAACAGCGACTTTCGTTGCTTTTGATATTCAAACTCGACTTGTTCATTTTTCAAATTAGAAATCTGATTTTTATACCCGTAAGCTGTCGGAAAATCGAATGTTTGTTTAATACTAACATCTGTACGATTCGCAATTGCAGAGGAGTTTCCCCATAAATAGTTGAATTCCACTTCGGGGTTTTGCAGATAAATATCTGTTTTATTTCCTATTTTCTGAGCATCTGCATTTTTTTGCAATGCTGATAGCGTTGTATTATTTTTATCTATCTCAGTTAGTATCTTGTCAATATTATTCTGAGAGAAAAAATGGTTACTAAACGCTATTATATTGATTATTACAAAAATTAAATATTTCATATCTTTTCATTTTTAATGATTCCTCGATTATTTAAAATGCTGTAAACTATTGGTACAATGTAAATATTGAGCAATGTTGATGTAAGCAAACCACCCAAAATTACTTTTGCCATTGGACTTTGAATTTCATTGCCCGACAAATCGCCTCTGAGTGCTAACGGAATAAGTGCAAGAACTGCTGTTAAAGCTGTCATTAAAATAGCATTCAATCGGTCTGAAGAACCAGCAACTACTGTATCATGCTGCGACATACCCTGACTTTGCAACTTTTGGTAATTCGAAATCAGAAGAATTCCATTGCGTGTGGCAATGCCAAAAAGTGTGATAAAACCTATAATTGCAGGGATGCTTAAAATACCAGATGTGAAATAAATTGAAAAAACTCCGCCAATCAACGCCAACGGTAAATTAAGTAAAATAATACCTGCTAATTTGAAGTTTTTAAATTCCTGAAAAAGTAAAAAGAAAATAATCAGAAATGCTAAAATTGAGGTAATAAGCAATGTTCTTGATGCACTTGCTTCGCTTTCAAATTGACCACCATATTCAACACGATAGCCTTCCGATAATACAATTTTATCTTTTACGTTTTTTTGAATTTCCTCTACTACACTTCGCAAGTCTCTGCCTGAAACATTTGCAGATACAACAACTTTACGCTGTACATTTTCTCTACTTATCTTACTTGGACCTGAAACTGAAACAATTTCGGCAACTTGTTCCAAAGGAACTTTTTTACCGTCATAAGTATCAATTAATGCCGAACCGATACCCTCTATAGTTTCAGTATAATCTTTATTCAAACGCAAAACAAGGTCGAATCTTCGTTGTCCTTCGTAAATATCGGATAATTTTTCACCACCAAAGGAGATATCAATAAACTCATTGAACTTTTCAATTGTAATTCCATATTGAGCCAACATTTCCCTATTCGCACGAATTAGTATTTGCGGTATTTCAACTTGCTGGTCAACATTTACATCTACCAATCCTTCAATATCGACAATTACAGACTTTATTTCATTTCCAATAGTAAACATTTTGTTAAGGTCAGTACCAAACACCTTAATAGCAATATTAGCCCTTGTACCCGAAAGCATGTGGTCTATTCTGTGTCCGAGAGGTTGACCAACTGTTGCTGCAATGCCCGGAATGCTTGCAATTTTATTTCGTACATCAGCCATAAAATCATCACGGCTGCGTTCCTTGAGATCGAAATTGACATCTATTTCCGCACTGTTTACTGTTTGCGAATGCTCATCAAGTTCACCACGCCCTGTTCTCCGTGCTGTGCTTGTTACTTCCGGAATTGACAGTAATTCAGTTTCAACAATATTTCCTAAGCTACTACTTTCTTCCAATGAAGTTCCCGGCGTACAAACTACAGACAAAGTTAAAGAGCCTTCGTTAAATTCAGGAAGGAAACTACGTCCCATAGTTGAATATAAAAACAGAGAAACAACAAATAAACTTAGTGAAGAAAATAAGACAACACGCTTATGCCTTAACGTCCATTCAAGTGACTTTTGATAATAGTATGTAAGTTTTCGCGTAAGCCATTTATCCTTTTCGTTTTTAGCAAGGTATTTTTCATCTGAAAGTAACATTTTACACAATAATGGCGTAAGTGTCATTGCAACGATAAGGGAAATAAATAATGATACAACAAATGCAATTCCCAAAGGAATTAACATACGCCCTTCCATACCAGAAAGAAAAAACAAAGGAATAAAAGCTGCAATGATTATAAGTGTAGCATTAAGAATGGATGCTCTTATTTCTTTTGATGCTTCAAAAACAACAGTAAAAGCTGATTGTCTTTCTGCCAATGATTTTAACCTATTCTGCCTTAGCCGTTTATATACATTTTCCACATCAATAATAGCATCATCAACCAAAGAACCAACAGCAATAGCCATTCCGCCTAAGCTCATTGTATTAATATTTAATCCTAAAAGTTTCATTACAATTATAGCACCTAACAATGATATAGGAATTGCTAACAACGAAATGGCGGTAGTACGAATGTTACCCAAAAACAGGAAAAGAATAATGATAACAAATACAGAACCTTCAAGCAGTGCATTTTTCACATTGTTCACAGAGGTTTCAATAAAATCTGCCTGACGGAATATTTTAGTATCTAACTTAACATCTGGTGGCAATGTTTTTTGAAGTGCTGCAAGATTTTCTTCAATACGCTTTGTTAAATCAACCGTGTTTGCATTAGGCTGTTTTGAGATGGAAAGAATAACCGCAGGTTTTGCATTTTCGGAAGCATAGCCCATTTTAATGCCACTACCAATTATAACCTCTGCAACATCATAAATCCTTACCGGTTTTCCTTTGTTTGATTTTATATATGAACTGCTCAGGACTTCAAGATTAGAAGTACGGGCTATTCCACGTACAACATATTCGTTGCCATATTGACGAACTACCCCGCCTGATGAATTTTGGCTTACACTTTTACATACTTCGGCAAGTTCACTCATCGAAACATTGTAATATTTCATCTTATGTGGATTTGCCAAAATTTGGTATTGTTTGTAGTCGCCCCCAATTATTGTAACCTGTGATACGCCGCCGGTTGCAAGAAGTAGTGGCTTTATGTTCCAGTCTGCAATTGTCCGTAAATCCATTAAACTGGTACTGTCAGCCTGAATTCCAATAAAAAACATTTCGCCCATAACACTTGATTGAGGTGCAAGCGTAGGTTGACCAACGCCCAAAGGCATTTGAGAAGAAATTGTAATCAGTTTTTCACTTACAATCTGACGGGCTTTAAATATGTCTGTACCCCAATCAAACTCAACCCAAACAAATGAGAAACCCTGAGCCGATGATGAACGCACTCTACGCACATCAGTTGCACCGTTAACAGCTGTCTCTATTGGAAAAGTTACTAATCGTTCTACCTCTTCCGAAGCCATTCCATGTGCATCCGTCATAACTACAACGGTAGGAGCTGTAAGGTCGGGGAATACATCCACGTCCATATTGCTTGCCGTTCGCATGCCGACAATTATCAGCACAAACGAGCACAACAAGATAAAATACTTGTTGTTTAATGAGAATTTAATTATATTATTTAGCATTTAAGAAATTTTAAATGTTGAGTTTTAAATGTTGAATGTGTTTAAAATTTTGAATGTGCATGAACTCATTTATTTTTTTCATTTAACATTCATCATTTCCTTGAGATGTTTTCACAATGGCTGTAAGTATATTGACAATGTTTTCTATTTCATCAATATGTTTTTTGAAATCAATATTTACAACTTGGCTTTTGTCAAGTAATTGAAGCCAGTATCTTGTTTCTCTTGCTTCTTTTGATGCGATAGACATTTTAGCAGTAAAATCTTTTTTGGAAATAGCAGCAGTAGCTTCTTCCACATTGGCTCCAATATTTGTTCCGCTTCGAAGTATTTGCTTGGATAAAACATATTCTTTTTGTTCTATCATTTGTTTATATAACTCAATAATGCTTAAAGCAAAAACAAAAGCTTTATCAAGTATTATATTTTCTTTTTTCATTGTTATAGTATTTAATTCATCATTTATAATTCAACATTTAACATTCCATTAATGATTGTGCCCTGAATGAGGATCTAAAGTTCCGGTAGCTTGTGCAAGTTTGATGAGTATTGCACCTTTTGTAACTACCCTTTCATTTTTATTGATACCGCTTATAACTTCAGTTTTTAAACCATCTGTTGCACCTATCTTTATTTCTCGTTTCTCAAATAATTCGGGATTTATTTGAACAAAAACAAAAAAGTACCCTTGCTCTTCAATTAGTGCAGAATTTGGTACAGTCAATGCGTTGGTATTCGAAATAATTTTTAATAATATTTCAACATATCCACCTGGAATAAAACTACCTTTATTGTCAATTTGCAAACTAACAGGGATTAAATAATTATCATCATTTGCTGTGCGTCCATACGATAAAATTTTACCGTTTAGCTGCTCTAAGGAATATGTTTTAGCATCATGAATTGTTTTAATCGTCGCTGAATTTATCGAACCTAAAAAGGGAGCGTATTTTTGCTGTACATCGGCTTTTAGTAAGAGAGTTAGATTTTGTGAAATGCTTACTATTGACTGACCAGCTTCAACATATTGTCCGTTTTTTACAAATAATTGTTTAACAAAGCCATTCATCGGGCTTGAAACAGATTGTCCTGCTGTACTGAAATTTTTACTTAAATTATCGTAAATTGTTTTGGCATTTTCAAAATCATTTTTGGACTTTAAAAAATCCTTTTCAGATACGATTTTGTCTTTTGCTAATTCCTTTTTCCTTTCATAATCTGATTTTGTTAGCTCATAATTATTTTGTGCCTCTGCATATCGAACTGTGGAGTTGTTTTCAGCCATTGTGCTACCTGATATTGTAAATAATGCTTGACTGTTTTTAACATTTTTACCCTCTAAAATATTGTTACTTGTAAATATTATTATGCCATTTGTTTTGGCCGAAACAATTACTTCGTCTCCCTGTGCTGATTGAACTTGTGCAGAAGTCTTTATTACTTGCCCAAAGGGTTCAATCAGCGGAAATTCTGTTGCATATTCAATTTTCCATGCTTGCTCTTTTGTAAATACAATAGCGTTTGTTCTTGAAGGAACTTGTTTCTGTGCAGCATCAATGGCTTTGTTTTTATCTGAATATACAGTTATTTCTGGAGTGATAAGTTGAAAAGTACCTTTAGAGGTTTTTATGTCGAAAATTATTTTACCTGAGCCAGCTGTTTCTGATTTCAGGTTGAAACTGAATATCCCTTTGCGTGTTGGCTTTTCAAGCGTTTGGCTTATTTCTTTACTTCCGACAATCAAACGAATAGTTATACTTCCGCTTTCAAGAGCTTTAAAAGAAGGCAGGTGTGAAAAATGTGTCAATACATTAGAGCTATCACCAACTACAAAAGGGTCGGCTTCTGCGAAAAGTTCGAAATCCGGATTATATGCTGTGATTTTAACTTTTTCTGTTTCCACTGCATGACTATCATTAGTATGGTCATGCGAATTTTTGCAACTTGTAATTATTAATGCAAGTGTTGCAATAAAAAATATCTTTTTTTTCATTGAAAATATTGTTTAAATTTTAAAATAATGATTGATTGAATGAATGAATGCACATAAGTAGTATATATGCGATAATCCAATTACCGCAAGCATTCGTTAAAAAAACTTAAACAGTGGGTGGTGCTCGTAAACCTAATGAAGTATTTATGAAAAATGTATAAGAGGAGGTTTTTAAAGGGACATGAGCATTTGTGACGAAAATTGGGACAAATGCTTTTAATTCATTATTAAATAAAACAGCTTGAAAATCAATAAATGGTGAATGATTATCATTACAAACTAAACATTTACAATCTTGCTTTACAGAATTTGCAGGAATTACAACAGCTTGTTTTAAAACGCAACAATCTGAGTTTTTATTACCATCGTGTTCGTGGTTGTGTTCAGTGGTATCGTGTTGATGTACTTCGCTGTCTGTTTGGCAGTGTAAATTTATAATGCAAATCTGTTCATTATGATGATGATGCGGAACAACAGCATGAGCCAACAAAATTATATTGGCTAATAGAATAAAAAATATTGCTGTTCCTCTTTTAATCATTTCAAAAAAATATTTACAAAGATAACGCTAAAGTTAGTTATTTGTTGTATCAAATTTATTTTTCTATAAGTTGGGTATTGCACTCTTTGGCAAGTTTTGGTCTGTGTATCGGCTTGTGATACTTGCCAAGGTGTGGCGGCTCTTAAAAAAAACAAAAAATGTGCGTGGGAAAAAATAAAAATTTAACGGTCGGCTGGTATGGTAGGCAGTCATTCCGGTTTGTCTTCCTTTTCAGTCTTTGTTTGTCGTATTGACAATTTTTATGTCGCTGTCTCTTTTCTTATGCTTGGCGGAAACGTTCGAGGCTATATGCAGTAAGGAATTGCGGGCGATTTCCTGTCCCCCGATACAAAATTTTGAGCGGGGCAGAATGTGTTCTTTCGCCTCCTCCAGCACCTGATACAAAGTGAGTGTCAAGAACTCTAACTTTGCTCATTAAATAAATCAATCTATCTTTAATCATCTTATCTATTTCATCCCTCGTAAAATTCGCAAGTTCTTTCATTGCACGCAACTTATCAGCTTCTTTTACGGGTGGTGTTTTTAAATACTCTTGTATTTCTTCATACGAATAAAGTGTAGGGGAATTAACCATCTCTGGAAGATTTTCCGCAATCCATTTTTCAATTTGTGGTTCAATGTCGTTGTCATTATCAATCCAATGGATTAATTCATTGTAGTCAAAAAAGAATTTTTTTTAACTTCGGATAATTCTAAAGTTTATTCCAATGTTCAGTGTTGGATTTTACTCCCTTTGATTCTAAAACAAACCAAGGGTTTTGAGTATTTTTTCTGAAATAAAAGTCTCCGAGATGTTGTGAATGTTTTTTCCCTTCCCATTTTTCCCGTATCCGCTTTACTTCAAATCCTAAATCTTGTAAATTATTCTTTAAAATTAGTTCGCTGATTGAACCACTGACATATCCTTGTGCATTGGGGCTCATTCGGAGAGCTTCTAAAAATATCTCTAAAGTTGTTTTGAAGGTCTTAACTACAAATGCCTCAAGTTTCTGGTATATATTCATCTGTTATTTTTGTTTTTGCAAAATTACTTTTTCCATTCGTTTTATCACTCTAAAATGCAATTAAATTTTGTCTATGGGTGGTGGGTGGGCTTGGGAGCGGTCGGGCAAAATTAAATGTGGTGTTTTTGTGTCGTCTTGTGCATTGGCAAAACACCTCTTTTAATTTTGCGAAGGGGTGGCTGTCTTTCATTTTTTATTTCTGTTTTTATGCAGCAAAAAATTCCTTTGTCATTCTGTCGTCTGTTTTGTTTTTTTTACAATGAACGCTATCGCACAAATATACGAATGTTTTAAGAAATCACAAAATTTGAATAAAAAAACTTCAAAAAAAACACAAACAACTGATTGTCATAAATAAATATAAATTATCTTTGTTGCGTAATATCAATTATTTTCATTACAGGCGAAGGAATTTCTCAATTGTTGGATATTAATAAAACGCACGATGGATTTTACGGATAAACGTTATAGTTTTGCTGCCGGCGAACACGACGGGAAGAAAGTAATTTGGATTCGGTTCGAAAAAAATCAGGAACTAATCGCTTTTCTTCGCTCACAAACCAAAGCCTGGTGGTCGGCTACGGCAAAGGCTTGGTATGTTTCGGACAATCGGCACCATCGTGCACTTTTTGGCATGGAACAAACGGTGGTTGGCATGGAGGTTATTCATAAAATTCATATAGTCAACTTACCTGCTTTTCAGCGTTTTCAGGAGCACATAAAACTAAAAGGATATAGCGAAAATACCTTGCGTACTTATACCATCGAATTTGCTCAACTGCTATATATCCTTAAATCGCATCCGGTGGAAAGTTTGACGCCAGAACGGCTACGTAGTTATTTTTTGTATTGTCATCAAAAACTTAAACTTTCGGAAAACGAAATACACAGTCGCATCAATGCCATCAAGTTTTATTACGAACAGGTGTTGCACCGCGACAAAATGTTTTTCGATATTCCTCGTCCAAAAAAACCCATGACATTGCCCAAAATGCTCAACCGAAAGGAAATTGCGAAAATAATGGAGGCGCTCGAAAATAAAAAGCATCGCCTTATGTTAAAACTGTGCTACGGCATGGGGCTTCGGGTAAGCGAAGTGGTGGGATTAAAATTGACAGATATCGACAGTGTTTCGATGTTGGTACGCATTGAGCAGGCTAAAGGAAAAAAAGACCGCGTAGTGGTACTCCCGCAATCGGTTCTCTACGAGTTCCGAGCGTATTATCTGGATTATCGACCGAAAGTGTATTTGTTCGAAGGTCAAACCGGTGGGCAGTATTCTATTCGGAGCGTACAGGCGGTTTTCAAGTCGGCAATGCAAAAATCGGGCATCAACAAACGCATTGGCATACACGGACTGCGTCATAGTTACGCTACTCATTTATTGGAAACAGGAACGGATATTCGTATGATTCAGGAATTACTCGGGCATAACAACTTAAAACAACGGAGATTTATACCCACGTAACCACTCCGGCAAAATCAAAAATTAAAAGTCCGTTAGATTTGCTTTGATAAAAATAATAATTATTTTACTTTAGTTTACCACAATAGATAAAAAATAAAAATTTCACCACATTGAATTCATATAAGAAAAAAATTAAGGAAGAGTAACTTATATGAATTTTTTTGAGGAAAGAACAGGAATTAAGCTTAATGATGGAGACAATTTAGAAAATTTGAAAGTAAACTTATGTGGTTAAAATTTTTAATTTAGTAAAATAGTAAATGTCCGAAATTTCTACTTAATTATATAAGTCAAGTTCACAGAAAACACTCTGTTGTCTTTATCATTTTCAGTTGGTAAATTTACACTTTTCTGGTTCATCAAGTTTTTTAATCCTTGTGTCCATGACAATCCAACGTTAATTTTTTTGAAAAATTCGATACCTGCCCCTATACAATATCCGTAATCGAACCGGTCGATAACACTTGAAAACGACAAATTTTCAGTTAAATCGTTGGTTTCATTGACCGATTTTCCGTTCATCACGTAACCGGCATAAAAACCGCTGGTAGCATAAGCGCCTATTAATTTATGGCTGAAGCGAAAACGCAGGTTAACGGGCAATTCGAGATAATTTATTTCTTTATACCCCAAAGTTACAATATCGACAAGTTTTGTACTATCGGCGTATGCAAAACCTTTTTGAGAGACAAAAATTCCAACATCGCTTCCTAAGCTCATGGGTGATCTTTGCGAAAAAATTTGATACGTTAACCCAATTTGATATCCGGTTAAATTTTCGGTTTTAAATCCTGCAATAATATCTTGTTTTCTGAAAGACTTGATGTGATTGGCCATATTAACACCAGCCCTTATACCCAACTGAGCAAAAGCAATTGAGTTAAGAGCAAAAGCTAAGAGCAACAAACAAAACAATTTTCGAACCATAAACTTTAAAGGTATGAAAATTTACTTCTTTATTATAACCGGTATTGAATACAATAAACAGACAAAAGAGCAAAGAGCAAAGAGCAAAGAAATGTGAAAGTACAAGGGGCATGCCCCTTGTACTACCAACCACATATAAACGCTGAACGTGCACATTTAACGTGTTACCCGCTTTCAGCGTGAAACCCGGAACGTGAGACACGAAACCGTTATTTTTTTGTCATTCGTTTTCTGTCATTTTCATCCAGATAGATTTTGCGCAACCTGATGTTTGCAGGTGTAATTTCCACATATTCATCTTCCTTAATATATTCTAACGCTTCTTCCAAGCTAAACACAATAGGTGGAATAAGTCGTGTTTTATCATCGGCGCCTGAAGCACGCATGTTAGTCAGTTTTTTGGGTTTGGTTACATTCACAACCATATCGCCTTCTTTTGCACTTTCGCCCACTACCTGACCGGCATATATCTCATCTTGTGGAAATACGAAAAACCTGCCTCTGTCTTGTAGTTTATCCAACGAGTATGCAAAAGCAGTGCCACTTTCCATAGCAATAATTGATCCATAGTTCCGTTTTTCAATATTTCCTTTGTATGGTTGGTATTCAAAAAAACGGTGCGACATAATTGCTTCGCCTGCAGAAGCTGTTAATACGCTGTTTCTCAGTCCAATTATTCCTCTTGAAGGAATAAGGAATTCAAGTTGGATGCGGTCGTTCATCACGTCCATACTGAGCATTTCGCCTTTGCGAATTGCAACCATTTCAATGATTTTTCCTGAACAATATTCGGGTAAATTAATCGATAATTGTTCTATCGGTTCGCAACGTTTTCCGTCAATTTCTTTAAAAATCACTTGTGGTTGACCTACTTGTAACTCGTACCCTTCGCGACGCATGGTTTCGATAAGTACAGACAAGTGAAGAACTCCTCGACCGTAAACATTCCAAATATCTGAATCAAGATTTTTTTCAACTCTTAATGCCAAGTTTTTATCTAATTCTTTTATAAGTCTGTCGTGTATGTGGCGCGAAGTTACATATTTACCATCTTTTCCAAAAAATGGAGAATTATTGATGGTGAATACCATACTCATGGTTGGCTCATCTATTGCAATAGGCGTTAATGGTTCCGGGTTTTGTAAATCACATATTGAATCGCCAATTTCAAAACCTTCAATTCCTACTAAAGCACATATATCACCCGATTTCACTTCGGTGTCGCGCGTACGACCAAGTCCTGTAAATGTGTGTAATTCTTTGATGCGACATTTAATACTTCTTCCATCGCGCTTTACTAAACTTACATCCATACCTTCGCGCAAAACGCCTCTATGTACACGCCCAACCGCAATTCGCCCTACATAAGATGAATAATCCAATGAGGTGATAAGCATTTGAGGTGTGCCTTCCAAACATTTTGGTTCGGGAATATGATCAATAATTGCATCTAACAAAGGTGTAATATCAGTTGTTTGGTTTTTCCAATCTTCGGACATCCAGCTGTTTTTTGCCGAACCATAAATAGTATGAAAATCTAATTGATCTTCGGTAGCATCTAAATTGTACATCAGGTCGAAAACCATTTCGTGAACTTCATCGGGACGGCAATTTGGTTTGTCAACTTTGTTAACAACAACTATTGGCTTTAGTCCTATTTGTAAGGCTTTTTGTAAAACAAAACGGGTTTGTGGCATGGGACCTTCGAAAGCGTCCACTAAAAGCAAAACGCCATCTGCCATATTCAAAACCCGCTCTACTTCTCCTCCAAAGTCAGCATGACCGGGAGTGTCAATGATATTTATTTTGTACCCATTATAATTAATGGATACGTTTTTAGCCAAAATAGTAATACCTCTTTCACGTTCGAGGTCATTATTATCCATGATTAACTCACCCGCGATTTCATTATCGCGGAACAAGTGTCCGGCAATGAGCATTTTGTCAACCAATGTTGTTTTGCCGTGGTCAACGTGAGCAATTATAGCAATGTTTCTGATTTTCTGCATGTAACACAATCTTTATTTTCGGGTGCAAAGGTAATGAAAAAAACTAAGCTAAGGAAGTAGAATTATTTCAGACTTCAAATAATCAACTAAATTATTGTTGAACAATATTGCAGTATCAAAAAAAAGAACTAATTTTGCAGTCCAATTTTAGCGTAATCTCTGACAGAATAAAGAGAAGTCTGTGAATATTGCGCATTAATTTACTAAAACAGAACAAAATGGACTTAATTAAAGTTGCAGAACAAGCATTTCTTGTTGAAACCAATCATCCTGAATTCAAAAGCGGTGACACCATTACCGTAGCATATCGCATTAAAGAAGGTAACAAAGAACGTATTCAGGAATTCCGCGGAGATGTTATCAAAATTTCGGGACACGAAGGAAAAAAACGTTTTACCGTTCGTAAAATTTCCGGCAACATAGGTGTTGAGCGTATTTTCCCGCTTGATTCGCCGTTTATCGATAGCATTACAATAAACAAACGCGGTAAAGTTCGCCGAGCTAAATTGTATTATCTGCGTGCACTTACCGGCAAAAAAGCCAGAATTAAAGAAAGACGCGTTTAATCACACCAATCAAAAAAGTATTCTAAAGAGAAATCAGGTATATCAGGTTTCTCTTTTTTATTTTTACCCCAAAAACAAAATACTAGTCATTTTTCGATACAAAAATCTAACTACATTCTGTTCTAAACTTTAGGTTCTATAATGTTTCGGGTGAGTAATGTATATTGTACTACCCATTTGTAAGACCAATAAAACCAGAAGTTAAGCTAAGTTGTTACAACTAATTTAACTGTTTATTATTTTTGATTTTTTGAATTTGTAAACGTTTTTTATATGAAGTAAATGAATACGCAAGCTTTTTTT
>JAURYY010000128.1 GCA_030653695.1 Paludibacter sp.
GTTGTCATATAAATTTATTTACTATTTAAACATTTACTATTTACTATTTTAAAGTAAAATGGTAAATTTTATTTAAGGTCTTTTCTCCATTCCGAAGGACTATTTCTCCATTCCTGGAGGGTAGCAATATCATCTTGCGAGATATAATTAATTGCTAATGCCTCGTTCAAAACAGCTTCGTAATCGCACAATGCAGTAAGTTTGACCCTTGCATTCTTGAATTTCTGTTCAGCCTGCGGAAAATTGTATGTAAAAATAGCAATCATTCCCAACACTTCAGAACCATCTTTTCTGATGGCTTCAACAGCCTTCAAACTGCTGCCACCGGTCGAAATAAGATCTTCAATTACGACTACTTTTTGTCCCGGTTTCAAATCACCTTCAATAAGATTTTCTAATCCATGATCCTTTGGTGTGGGGCGGATATAAATAAAGGGCAATCCAAGCGCATCAGCCACTAATGCTCCCTGAGCGATGGCTCCGGTTGCCACTCCTGCAATTACCTGCACATCGGGATATTGCTCAAGTATCAGTCGCGATATTTGAATTTTGATGTATGATCTGATAGTTGGATACGATAATGTTTTCCTGTTATCACAATAAATAGGAGACTTCCAACCCGAAGCCCATGTAAACGGATTGTTGGGTTGTAATTTTACAGCTTTAATTTTCAGTAATTTTTGAGCTATCTGTTTTTCTAATATTTTCATTTTAAAAGAGTTTTATACTTTGACACACCTTTGTAAGACTTTAACTTGTTGCGTTTTTTTGTGTTGCAAAAGTACACAAACAAATTTAGAACATTACATCCAAAAAATATATATTTAAAAACATTATTTCTGTGGTGAATGAAGGAAATAAAATTCATATTCAATTATTAAACATCGCTTATGATTTTACATTTTCATTCATCAGTTATTCAATCAAAAGCAAACAGCCAACCTATAATTTCTTACTTAAAAACTATGTTTTTTTCCAACCCATTTATAATGGTAAGCGTGTCCGAAGCAATCATATACTCTTCGTCGGTAGGAATAACCACTACTTTTACAGTAGATTCGGGTATACTTAGTAATACTTCAGTACCGTAAGTTTGAGCATTCAGGTCGTTATCAATTTTCAAACCCATAAAAGCCAACCCATTGCAAACATATTCACGTGTGCTGGTTTGATTTTCGCCTACTCCACCGGTAAACACCAATACATCAACCCCATTCAGTGCTGCTATATACGAACCGATATATTTTTTAATTCTGTATTCGTACATATTCCATGCAAGTTGTGCTCGTTCGTTTCCTTCGTTAATTGCACTTTCGATATCGCGCATATCCGACGAAATACCCGAAACACCCAGTACGCCGCTATGTTTGTTGAAAAGAGTAGATGCTACCGAGGGACTAATCATTTCTTTTTCCATGATATAGGTAACAACACCAAGGTCAACATCTCCCGAACGGGTACCCATCATCAATCCTTCGATAGGTGTGAAACCCATTGAAGTATCGACAGATTTGCCGTTTTCGATGGCTGCAATTGATGCTCCGTTACCAATGTGGGCGGTAATCATTTTGGTTTTATTGTAATCTAACCCCAGAAACTCACAAGCGCGATGCGAAACATACCGGTGACTTGTTCCGTGAAATCCATACCTGCGAATGCCATATTTTTTGTATAACGAATAAGGAATTCCATACATGTAAGCATAATCGGGCATTGACTGGTGAAATGCAGTGTCGAAAACTGCCACCTGATGCACTTCGGGCAATAACTCATTGATCGCCCTGATACCTGCTAAATTAGGAGGATTATGCAAGGGTGCAATATCAATACATTCTGTAATCCTCTTTATTACTTCTTCATCGATTAACACACTCGAATTGAATTTTTCTCCGCCATGAACAACACGATGCCCCACAGCATTTATTTCATTCAACGATTGAATTGAACCATGTTTTTCGCTTGTTAATACTCCCAGAATATATTCGACAGCAACCTGATGTTCAAGTATTTCGCCTTCAAGTAGAACTTTTTGTCCATCTTTCCGTTTGTGTTTCAAAAATGAACCTTTCATCCCGATTTTTTCAACTGCACCCGAACCAAGTTCAGCATTGGCTTCCATATCGAGCAACTTATATTTGACAGAAGAACTTCCACAATTTAAAACTAATATTTTCATCTTCTTTTTCCTCCGTTATTTAATTATATTACCCAATTCATCGTAGTTGTAAAAACCTTTTCCTTTACTAACTCCAAAGTTTTTTGCCCTGAAAAGACGCAACAATAGAGGCGAAGGCTTGTATTTAATGTTACCGTATTCATCATAAAGATTTTCAAGTAATCTTACAATTTTTTCTATTCCCATTTGGTCGGCAGTACGAAAAACGCCCTGACGGTGACCAAAACCTACTGTCAGCACACGGTCAATATCTTCAACAGTTGCAATTCCTTCCATAACTACTGAGCAGGCTTCGTTTAACTGAATCAGAAACAATCGGATACTTACTAATCCTGAAGATTCGACTACGGGTACATATTCGTGATTGAGCAAACGGACAAAATGACAAACCTTATCATAAGTTTGAGTCGAAGTATTCAAGCCCGGAACAATTTCGATAATTTGTGAACCCGGAATGTTCGACAAAAAATGTAACCCAATACATCTATCCTGATGCACTAACTCAGAAGCCAGTTCAGTAACGACTACTGTGGAAACATTTGACGCAATGACTGCGGTAGGAGACAATACTTTTTCAAGATTCAAAAACACTTCTTTCCGTTGAGCAACCCGACGTTCTCCTGTATTGTTATCGTACCTGACAGCTTCAATTACAAAATCGCAATCTTTGAAATCTTCGTAACTTGAAGTTCCACTAATCCGAGTTAAAATGGTTTTCTTTTCGTTAAGCGTTAAACCCCAGTTTTGAATTTTCTTATCTAATTTCATTTCAATTCTGATGAAAGCGTTTTCTATATTCTCCTCATCGGGTTCATAAAAAATTACTTCCATACCGTTCAATGCGGCTGTTGTAGCGATTACACTGCCTTCTTTTCCACAACCAACTACACCTATTTTTGAAAATAATGTGCGTTTTCTATTGCGTTTACTTAATCCGTACCTTTCAATGGGTTCTTTTATCAATTCTGCCATAATTGTTATTTAATGCATAATTCATAATTTATAATTCAATCTTTATAAACATAACTCACTGAATTATGAATTATGAATTATTTTTTCATTGCCTGATTTGCCGTAATAGTGATCATCTTTACAATGTCATCCACCGAACATCCTCGCGAGAGGTCATTAATCGGAGCAGCCATTCCTTGTAACACAGGTCCTACTGCCTGCGCTCCCGAAAAGCGTTCAACCATTTTATATCCTATATTCCCCGACTGTAAATCCGGGAAAACCAACACATTAGCACGACCGGCAATTTTACTTCCGGGTGCTTTGCTTTGTCCTATTTCGGGTACAAGAGCAGCATCGGCTTGCAACTCTCCATCAATCAACAGTTTGGTATCCATAAGGTGTGCAAGTCTTGTTGCTTCGACCACTTTATCCACTAATTCGTGTTTGGCACTTCCTTTTGTTGAGAAACTGAGCATGGCAACAATTGGTTCAAAGCCGGCAATTGCCCTTGTTGTATTGGCTGTACAAACTGCAATCTGGGCAAGTTCTTCAGCTGTTGGATTTGGATTTACAGCACAGTCGGCAAAAACCAATAGCCCGTTTTCGCCATATTGTGGGGTTGGTGTGAACATAAATAATGCCCCTGATACAATACTTATTCCGGGAAGTGTTTTGATAATCTGAAAAGCCGGACGCAGTACATTTTCGGTTGTATTTCTTGCACCGGCAAGTTCACCATCAGCATCGCCGTTTTTAATAAGCAAACAACCTAAATACAGCGGATCTTTAGCTAATTTGTGCGCTTCCTCCTGAGTCATTCCTTTACTTTTGCGAATTGCGAAAAGTAAATTTGCATATTCACTCATTTTCGGATTTGTTTCCGGATCTAAAATGGTGGCTTCATGAATGTTGTTCAGGTTGTTTTCTTTTGCTAATTTGATAATTTCTTTTTCATCGCCAATCAATATCAACTTCGCTGCTTTTTCTTTCAATATAATATCGGCAGCCTTGAGTGTACGTATTTCAGAACCTTCGGGCAATACAATCCGTTGTGGGTTTGCCTTGGCACGCTCCATTATTTTATCTAATAAGTTCATTTGTAATATATTTTTTGTGTAGTATCTTTCGATATGTAAATTTGATTGACGAAGTGATGAAAATCGATGCAAAAGTACTGAATTATTGTTGAAAATGTTATGTCGAGATAGCAATTTTGGGTAAATATTGACTTATTTTATCAATATTGCTCAAAAACATAATTTAGTGCCCGAAATATAATTATTTATTTCGGTAAATGAAATATTTTAAGCTAAATTTTATTATTTATTATTTCGTGAAACAGTTGGTATTGCGGTTAAAATTTTAAATGATGAAAAACAAATTATCACTTCGATTGCTACCGTATTACCAAAATTGAAGAAGCCGGGGAAATTGGTGTTGAAAAATTTTTATACAGTTGAAACTTATGTTATTTAGATTGTTAAGAAAATAAAACTCCTATCCTACCTGATAGTTTAGTGAATGTGAATACCGAGGAAGTTGAAAACAGTATAAGAAAAATTAATATACAAGAGACAAGTTAGGGACAAGCGACCCCCGATAGCTATCGGGGCTGTCGCTTTTTTTATTTATCTTTTTTCAAGTGGTTATTCCGATAGCTATCGGGGGGCGCATGTCCATTAGACTTTATATGGATTAGATTTCTATGTAATTAAATATAAGAAGTTTAACACTAAGAACACTTAATTGCACTAAGATACACTAAGTGAATTAAACCCAAATATAGATCACTAAGAAATAAAACATAAATGTTTTATT
>JAURYY010000134.1 GCA_030653695.1 Paludibacter sp.
ATTGTATGTAAACAGGAATCGTGTTCAGCTAAAAAAAGATTTTCCTAACTTCGAAAAATACAATAAGACCTTTGAAGTCAGCGACCAGTTAATAAGCGAATTGAAAGCAGCAGGAGAAAAGGAAAAAATTGTTTTCGATGAAACTCAGTTTAACACTTCAATAGGATTGATTAAACTCCAACTGAGAGCGCTTATAGCCCGTGATCTTTGGGATATGAACGAGTATTACCGGATTTTTGATGTCGAAAACGAATCGCTTCAGAAAGCAGTTGAAATTTTGAGAACAAAAGGAGCTTACGAAAAAATGCTTCAATTGTAGCATGTTTGCAAAGAAAAGATGCTGAATTACATTCACAACAACTGGATCGAAATAGCAGGCGCAATTTTAAGTTTAATTTACCTGTATTTATCCATTCATCAAAAAGTAAGTTTATGGATTTTCGGATTCATCAGTTCTGTTCTTTATGTGGTGGTATTTATGCAAAGTAAACTCTATGCCGATATGAGTTTGCAGTTTTATTACGTGGTTATAAGTATTTATGGCTGGATTAACTGGAAATTTGGCAAAGATGAAAAAGGCCATGAACTGCCCATAAAACGTTTGAATAAAAAAATGATAGCAAAACTTATCGTGGCAGCATTGCTGATTTACGTAGGTTATTTTGTAATTCTTAATTATTATACAGATTCAACTGTCCCGAAATTCGATTCAATGATCGGAGCGCTAAGTGTTGTTGCTACCTGGATGCTTGCCCGCAAATACATCGAAAACTGGTTAGTATGGATCGTTGCCGATGGGTTGGCAATTGGGTTGTTTATTTATAAAGAATTGTATCCAACTGCTGTTTTATTTGTGGTTTATACTATCATGTCGGTAGTGGGGTACAGGCAATGGACGAAGACTTTATGCAGGGACTAAAATAAAAAAATCAATGAATAAAACCCCTTGAATATCAAAATTCAAGGGGTTTGAATTTCAATATCAAAATAAGGACATTTGTCCTGTTATCTCATCGATAATTCGTTTATTATCCACCATGTCGTCGGGCAAAACCGAATCGTTTACTACTTGTTTAATCGTTTTTTCTTTCGATGGTTTTGCAGGCTTTTTCTGCGCCTCTCCCAACTGTTCGGTTGAAATCACTTCTGTAACTTCTGTAACTTCACCAACGCCCCTAACTTCACCAACGCCCTCCTTTACTTGCTTAAGTTTCTTCACTTTTTTGTCTTTAGCAATTTCGAGAATTTCAAATATTTCAGCATTTTCAATATTTTCCAAGTTCTCAATTATCTCTGATTCATTTTCTTCCAAACTTCCGCCATTTTCAGATATTTCATTTTCATCTGATTCATCTCCATTATTTTGAGGAATATCTGATGAAGTTTTAGTGCGTATGGGTTCAAGTTCATTAATGGCTTCGACCTGATATGTAGTGATACGCTTGCCTTTGGCTTTACAACTTTTCACCCCGATAAATTCATCGGCATCTATCACTAAAGCTTCACGGTAAGCATCGTTTCCTCCAAATACAACCTCGAAGCGGGGATAGTCCACATCCGACATCAACATAAGGCGTGTTTCAGGATTATCGCCTAAAAAACTCTGCAGCTTCTGCGAAGGTTCCAACTGAAAACGTTTCAGATAATAATAGTTCTGATCAGCATCGAAAAGTGTTACAGACCAAATTTTATTTGAATCGAATTTTTCGATAATCATTATATCTTTTTCGAAGTGATTGTTTAAATCAAAATTAGTTGTGTAATAATCGCCTTTCGATGAAATAATCAGAATCAGATCTTCGCTCAAAAATTCGCCCAGATATTCGCCACGATTGTCATAATTGAGCCTCAACACATCGCGATCGAACCAAACCTGCCGACCTCCAAGGGTTGATCCTCCTTTTTGCTTCAGGGTAATTTTATGAATATCGTTTTTAGTGAGTATATTACCCAATGACTGCCTGCCTTTGATAGCAATATCGCTGAAATCCTTTTCGAAAACCAACTTAGTCAGGCGCAGTTTTGGTTTCAGTATAACCCTGATTACTTCGGCTTCGGCATTGGGGTTCGAGGTAAAATAAACAACTTTTGATGCAGCTGTTCCCTGTGTGATATCATATTCTTTATCACGTGTTATTCCGTTTACGGCAAAGCGTTTGATGTAATAAGGTCCCGTTTTGCCATCGCGGTACACTGTGTTGTAAACGGTACGTTTGTCGTTCTTTTTAAACACATCTAAGTGAAGTATATTTTTTCCGACAAACAGCTTTTCAGCTACTTTTACAATTTTGTATTTTCCGTCTTTGAAAAAAATAATAATATCGTCGATATCGGAACAATTGCTTAGAAATTCATCTTTGCGAAGTGCAGTTCCGATAAATCCCTCCTCTCGATTCACGTAAAGTTTTTCGTTTGCCTCCACCACTTTGGATGCGACAATTGTCTCAAAATTACGAATCTCGGTACGACGCGGATAATCTTTACCGTATTTTGTTTTTAGTCCTTCGTACCAGAAAATAGTGTATTCAATAAGGTGAGCAAGCTGATAATCCACTTCTTCAATTTTTTTCTGAATGGATAACAGCGTATCGTTAGCTTTTTCGGTATCGAATTTTGTAATCCGCATCATTTTGATGTCGAGCAATTTTAAAAAATCTTCGCGAATAATTTCACGTACAAAATCTTTTTTGAAAGGTTCTAATCTTTTATCGATATGCGCAATCACTTCATCCTGTGTAGTGCTGTCTTCAAATTCTTTGTCTTTGTAAATGCGGTTTTCGATAAATATCTTTTCGAGCGAAGTGAAAAATAATTGCTCCTGCAATTCTCTTTTCTGAATTTCAAGTTCAAGTTGCAGTAAGTCTTTGGTGTGTTCGCAACTGATGTGCAGCATTTCGCTAATACCACAAAAACGTGGTCTGTTGTTGTGTATCACACAACAGTTTGGCGAAATGCTCAGTTCACAATCAGTAAAAGCGTATAGTGCATCAATCGTTTTATCGGAAGATGAACCGGGCAGTAAATGCACCAAAATCTCCACGTTGGCAGATGTGTTATCGTCTACCTTGCGGATTTTTATTTTGCCTTTATCGCTGGCTCTGATAATGGATTCAATCAGTTTGGAAGTGTTTGAACCAAAAGGAATTTCGGTGATTGAGAGTGTTTTGTTGTCAACCTTTCCAATTTTAGCACGGATTTTTACGGCACCTCCACGTTCGCCATCGTTGTAGCGGCTTACATCGATTGAACCTCCTGTCTGAAAGTCGGGGAAAAGTACAAAATCCTCACCGCGCAGGTAAGCCACACAAGCATCGAGTAATTCATTGAAATTATGAGGCAGAATTTTGGAATTCAACCCTACGGCAATACCTTCCACACCTTGCGCCAACAACAAAGGGAATTTTACGGGTAATGCAACCGGTTCTTTGTTACGACCATCATACGACGATTTCCATTCGGTGGTTTTTAGATTGAAAACGGTTTCGAGTGCAAATTTCGACAAACGTGCCTCGATATAACGCGGAGCAGCAGCACCATCGCCGGTAAGTATATTTCCCCAGTTTCCCTGACAATCAATCAATAAATCTTTTTGACCGAGTTGTACCAAAGCATCACCAATTGAAGCATCGCCATGCGGATGAAACTGCATAGTGTGACCTACAATATTCGCCACTTTGTTGTACCTGCCATCATCTAATCGTTTCATCGAATGCAAAATACGACGCTGAACCGGTTTCAGCCCATCGTAAATATCGGGCACGGCACGTTCCAGAATTACATACGAAGCATAATCTAAAAACCAGCTCTGGTACATGCCCGACAAGTGATGCCGCACAGCATCGTCGGTAATTTTTGGTACTTTATAGGTAGAATGCGCAGCAGTTTCTTCGGCGGGTACTATTTCTTCGGCGGCATCGGTTATTTCGTTTTCTTCGTTTTCCGCTTCAATTATTTCGTCTGTACTCATTGATTAGTTACATGATATTAGTTAAAAGTTACAAGTATAAAGCTTATAGAATGATAATAATCAACTCTTATATTTCTTAGAAACCTTATATTGCCACACTATTTTTCAATTTCAATCGACAAAAATACAAAAAAAATAGTAACTTTGCACCTCAATAATAAGATCAAGACACATTAATTTTGAGTTTTCTTTTTTTCTTAAAGCATTAACCTTTAAGTTAAAAATTTGTAACCTTTAAGTTTTAATACCTCTGATTTAACAAATATAATAAGATGTGATAATTATTATATTTTTTTATGAATCGAGCATGACAAATTTTAATCAATTTTGACCAACCGGGGCATGATTAAAATTTGTTTTGTGAGCCTGCCTTCAGCAGACAGGCTCCATCTGACAACTAAAAAATAAATTATAAACAGATGAAAAAAAATAAGTTTTTACCTTTAATTAGTTTATATCTAATTATATATAAAGTACAAACAAAATTCAATAATCTGTTTTATAAAATTTTAAATTATTCTCAAATAATCAGAGAAGGATTTTGGTTAGCTGTATTGTCAGAAAAATCAATTTTAAGTATTAACGAAAGGTTTTATAATAATTCAATTAAGTATATTGATGAAAATCTTAACCGATCTTCGTTATTTGAATGGGAAGAAGAAATGATAAATAAGTTTTTTCTTAACAGCAAAAAAATTATGGTGCTTGGTTCCGGTGGAGGAAGAGAAATTTATGCATTATCAAAAAAAGATTACGAAGTTGAAGGATTCGAATGCAATAAAACATTAGTTGCTCATTCGCAAAATTTCATTAAAAAAGAAGGTTTAACTTCCTCAATTGCTTATGTTGAACCTAATCATTGTCCGGATAATAACAAAATTTACGATGGCATTATTTTAGGTTGGGGGCTATATAATCATGTTAAAGGCAGAGTTATGCGAATTAATTTGTTAAAAGAGATAAATACACATTTAGAAATTGGTTCACATGTTTTACTTTCGTATTGGTGGTCTAATCAGAATGTTGATTTGTATTGTAAAAAAATAGAAATAGTAAATCGTTTTTTTTGCAAAATATTTTTCACAAAACCTATAGAAAAAGGGGATAGAATAACAATGCATTCAGGGCATTACTTCACTTTTCAAGAAGTACAAGATGAGTTAAAAATGGCTGGTTTTTCTGTAGTTTATGAATCCGCGAAGCAATATGGACATACTGTAGCTCAAAAAACAGAACACCTTTATTGATTTTTTTTATTAAACGCAAATAAATAATAATATAGATATGGCTTCACAAGAAGATGTTTTTAAAAAACTGATTGCGCACTGCAAGGAATACGGTTTTGTATTCCCATCGAGCGAAATTTATGACGGTTTGGGTGCCGTTTACGACTACGGTCAAAATGGTGTTGAACTGAAAAATAATATCAAAAAATACTGGTGGGACAGCATGGTGCTGCTCAACGAAAATGTAGTAGGACTCGATGCTGCTATTTTC
>JAURYY010000136.1 GCA_030653695.1 Paludibacter sp.
ATTGTATATTTGTAAAAAAATAAAAATGGGAAAAACCGTACAAAGCCATCCAATTTGGGATATATTATACGGATTTTCCGTATATATAAAAGAGTTAGCACCAATTTTAAAAAAGACGACACCGAAGAAAAATGTTTGACTTCCTTAAAAAAAATAAAGTAAAACTACCTGACGATTACAAGGACTTGATAAACGAAAAGGACTATGCAACTTTCTTGAATAGTTGTTTGACAGTTTTAAAAGGACTTAACTTGAAAGTAATCAGTTCAGACAATGGCGACATTGTATACGAAAATAAAGACGGTGAAGAAGCTCATTATTACTTGGACAATATTCTTAGAAAATATATTCAGTTACCAATTAATGAGCGAGACGAAGAAGTTAAGCGTCATTTTGAAAAATTACAGGACAAATCAGACGCATATAATTACTTCTTTAAGGACTTCGACTATGCAAAACAGTTTTTAAAAGTTGTAATTAAGCCAATAGAAATGCTCGAAAACTATGGCGAGTTTGTCCATAGGCTCGACTTTCCAAATTTAGTAACGTTTTTGGTTTTTGACTTTGAAGAACAATTCCACTACATAAAGAACGACAACGCCTCTGAATGGCAAGTTGACGAGCAAGACTTGTTTGAAATTGCATTAGATAATCTTGGAAACGAAGAAATAGAAGCAAAAGAGTATACATTTGGAGACAGGTTTAAAGTTTACATATTATTCAGCGGTGACTTTTCTGCTCCTTTTACATTGCTTATTGACAAGTATTTGGAGTTTTCAATCGGAACATATGGAACTATGCTTGCAATCCCGACAAAAGGAACAGTTTTTATGCACCCGATAGAAACAAAAGAAGTCTTGGACTTGACAGAGATACTTCACCCAGAAATTGAGAAATTTTACCACGAAGACCAAGGAAATATATCGCTTGACTTTTATTGGTTCTATCAAGGACAATTTTACTTATTCAAAAAAGAGTATCACGACAACCAACAAGTGACAATAAATTTACCTGATAAACTTGAACGACTATACAATGAAAGATAGAAAAACTGGTGCTAACAGCACCTACCCAAAAGGCGGGGTTTCGTGTTCCAAAGACAGTTTTGTGGTTAATCAAAGATTAGTTTTTCAAATCAAGTTTTGTGGTAAAAGTCCCGCCCTTCGGGTAGCCGCAAACCGTTAGTGGCAATGCTAAAAAAACACCACGTTCGAGCATTTACGGTTGACAATTTGACGACAATTTTAACTGACTTTACTAACAATTTGAGTATCTTTGAAACCAATAATTTGACAAACAATAAATGAGTAAAATAATATCAGACATAGCAATAAAAAGACGAGATTATTGGGTTAAAGAAATCCGTAAACTTAGCGGACACTTTGGCAACGACACAGAAAAATTAGAAAAGGAATTAGAGGCAGAAATTAAGAAAAATGGTATTTCTTCTCTTATTGACCATTTGCGACTTTGTGGAAATATTCCAGAAAGCTATGGACACGACACAAGCGAAGAAAAGTTATATTCAAAATATACAGACTGTCTACTTTCATTGGCTTACACAGCATTAGGACTTAAAAGTTTGGTTCTAAAAGAGAGGGCAGATGCAGCAGACGTAGAAGCATTTGCGAAAGATTACAGTTTTGTAGCAGACGCAAAAGCATTTAGATTAAGCCGAACTGCAAAAAATCAGAAAGATTTTAAGGTTCAAGCAATGCACGGGTGGAAACGTGGCAAACCATACGCAATGGTTGTTTGCCCGATTTATCAACTACCAACTTCTTCGAGCCAGATTTACCAGCAAGCAACAACGCAAAATGTGTGTGTATTTACATATTCACATTTGGCATTACTTCTTTCATATTCAGAAGTTGAAGGACAAGCAAAAGCCCAACAACTTTTGAAGAAAATATTTGAGACAATTCAAGCACTCAATCCTTCAAAAAATGCAACCGATTATTGGTTAGCAATCAACAAATCAATTCTTTCCTTTTCAAAGAAAATCCAACCACTTTGGGACATAGAAAAAGGTGTAGCAACTGAAAGTATTGCAGTTGCAAAATATGAAGCATTGACATTTTTAGCACAGGAAAGAGAAAAAATTATGAGAATGAACCATAAAGAAGCATTGAAAGAACTAATCAAAGTTCATAAAATTGAAAGTAGAATTAAAACAATTAATGCAATTTCTGATAACGGTCTATTCACACTAAAATAAAATAAAAGAAATGAAAATAGATAATTATATAAACCAAATCATTGAAGGCAACTGTGTTGAAGTAATGAGAAAATTTAATGATGAAGTTATTGATTTAACTGTTACTTCACCGCCTTACGACAATTTAAGAAATTACAAGGGATTTGTATTTCCATTTGAAGATATTGCCAAAGAATTATTTAGAGTTACTAAACAAGGCGGTGTAGTTGTATGGGTAGTTAATGATGCGACAATTGAAGGAAGTGAGACGGGAACAAGTTTTCAACAGGCTTTATATTTCAGAGAAATAGGCTTCAATCTTCACGATACTATGATTTTTCGTAAGACAAATCCAATACCTCAAATTTATCGCAAACGATACAATAATGAATTTGAATTTATGTTTGTTTTCAGCAAAGGAACTGTAAAGACACATAATCCTTTAATGGTTGACTGTTTGCACGCAGGTTTAGAACTTAATGGAACTACATATAAAAACTTCTCAAAGAATGAACAGACAAGAGTGAAGATGGCAAAGCCAGTTAAAGACAAGAAAATTAAAGGGAATATTTGGGAATATGTAGTAGGTAAAAAACAAGAAGACCAAGAAGCAAAAGGACACCCAGCACCTTTTCCTTGTGAATTGGTAAGAGACCATATAAAATCGTGGACAAATCAAGGCGACATAGTATTTGACCCAATGAGCGGAAGTGGAACAGTTGCAAGAGTTGCGGCAGAAATGGGCAGACAATACATTGGCGTAGACATAAGCCACGAATATTGCGACATTGCAAGAAAACGAGTTAGACTAATAGAAAACGCCCCAACATTATTTTTTGTAGAAGAACCAAAAGAAAAATACACCGAAGAAACCGAAGAAGCACAGCCACTAACAGCACCTTGCCAAAAGTGGCGGTTTCGTGCTTCGTAGGACAGTTTTGTGGGTATATAAACTTTAGTGCTTCGTATGAAAGTTTGTGCTAAAAATCGCCACCTTCGGCAAGCTGCCAACCGTTAGCAGCAAGGTTGCAAACCAAGGCAGAAACGATTAACTTTAGATTTTAAATTTAAAAACAAATATTATGGACAATTCAAAAAAAGGTAAATGCCCTGTCATGCACGGAGCAAATACGGACACCAATAGTTCCGTAATGAGTTGGTGG
>JAURYY010000161.1 GCA_030653695.1 Paludibacter sp.
CATGGTTTGAAAGTTATCGAAGACTTTCTAAAGATTTCGAGTTTCTTACTGACACAAGCGAGAATATGATACGCTTAACGCTTAGCAATGATTAAACTGATGCTAAATAGACTTTAACATTATTTTTTAAACAGTTTCTTAGATGCAAAAATCGTAATTTAACCTTCACAAACCAGTCAAAGTAGCAAAAGACATGTCTCTGTAAAACAGCAACATATAATTGAAATAGACAAGTTCTGATGTTGAATTTATAACGTTATGGATGTGTTGAAATTGAAAAATTTTAGTATAAAAACTCGTTTTAATGAAATTGCATTTAAAAAATCATTATCTTTGCCCCTCTAAAAAAAATTGATTATTTTTCATGAAACATATTTCTATCTTTTTCTTTCTGTTCATTTTTTCATTTTTTGTTTCCGCCACCATCCCTTTCGGTTACTACACTACTCTAAATGGCAAACAAACTGCAGCTCTGAAAACAGAATTGCACAAAATTCTTATGAAGGATACAACCCGATACCTGTCTTATGGTTCGGGATTCAACCGCACGTGGCAGGGGTTTTATGCAACCGACCGAAATACAGCGAATAACCTTGTTGTTGATATGTATTCGAACACACTTCGATATTATTCAACTGACTATGTAGGTTTAAATTATCCTGGTTTTGGACAGGAATTGCATATTGAACACAGTTTGCCAAAATCGTGGTGGGGAAGTTACGAATGGGCTGCATACAAAGATTTACACCATTTATATCCTGCCGATGGCAGTATGAATCTATCAAAGAGTAATAACCCTTTGGGGGTAGTAACAGGCACACCTACAAAAGACAACGGACTAAGCAAATCGGGACCCGGAGCATATAATGGATACGTTGGAAATGTTTTTGAGCCTGCCGACCAGTACAAAGGCGATTTTGCACGCTCCTACTTTTACATGGCAACAGCTTATGAGCATTATGTAAATTTATGGAACATAACCGCTCCCGAAAACATGATGGAAAAAAATACCTATCCGGTATTTAAAACCTGGGCTAAAGAATTGCTGTTACAATGGCACCGTCAGGATACTGTAAGTGAAAAAGAACGTTCAAGAATGGAGAAAGTTTATAGCATTCAAGGTAACAGAAATCCTTTTATCGACTACCCTGAATTGGTAGAATATATATGGGGCAACTCAACCGATTTTCCCTGGAATGTATCAACAGCCAATCAACCTTTGGAAAATCCGCTACTGACAATAAAACGCAATGTAACCGGCTTTACTGTTGAGTCGGACGAAACTATTCCGATAGGAGTTGCAATTTACGCAATAGATGGAAAACAAATTTTGAGTTGCAAGTCGTCCACTAACACAGAAATAAACCTGCCCAAAACTGCAAGTGGCATTGTTTTTTTTGAAATATCTTCCAGTAACTTCGTTATTCGTCAAAAACAAATGATTACAACACATTGAATGTTTGAAAAAGAATATTTTTCATTGACAGAAAGTAACTTCACAGTAAAAATATCAACATAGGTTTTAGCAAAGTAAGTTGTAATATGTTCAAATAAAGCAGCCGGTTGATAAATTTACAACCGGCTGTTTATGTAAGTATTACCTGTAAAAAATTTCTATAATAAACGACAAATATAACATACACTTTGAATTATGTATATAGTTGATATAACTGCGTTTTTCCCGTCCTGATTCCCGTCCCGATTCCCGATTCCCGATAGCTATCGGGACGGGAATCGGTATGGTTCTAATGTCTTTTATTCTATTCTATCACTTCAAGTTTTGCAAATTTCAGCAACAGCGATTTAATACCTTTTTCGCCAAAATCGATTTCCGCTTTTTCGTTACCGTTATCAATATAGGTTTTCACTACTTTTCCGATACCAAATGTTGCATGTTTAACAAAAGCATCAGCCGGTATTGAACCATTAGTAGTTACAGTTTTTTCATCATTTGAACCTTCAAATTTTACTAATCTTTTTAGTATTCTGGGAGCAAAAGGTTCTACGGGTTTTGGTTTGGAATAATCTTGTTGTCCAAAAATATTCCGTTCCATGTCCATATCTTCGTCCCAGTTTCCAAAGCGACTTTGTCGGGGTTCAAATTCTTTTTCTTTAGGCGAATCAAGATATTCAGAATTAATATCTTTAATAAACCTGCTCGGGTTCGAGAAGTTAATTTTTCCGTTGCGGAAACGCGATTTGGCATAACTGATAAAGCACAGTTCTTCAGCCCTGGTAATGGCTACATAAAACAAACGTCTTTCTTCTTCCAACTCACGTTCGTTACTTACTGTATAAGGCGATGGAAACAAGTCTTCCTCCATGCCTACAATAAAAACTGCTCTAAATTCTAATCCTTTGGCTGCATGAACTGTCATCATGGTTACTTTGTCGGTATCCGATTCTTTATCGGTATCTTGGTCGGTAAGCAGTGAAACTTCTGAAAGAAAATCGGGTAACAGGGTAGGTTCTTTGCTTTTCTGACGGGTATCAGAAAATTCGAAAATAGCTTTGAGCAATTCCTCCACATTTTCGCGTTTGCTTATATTTTCGGGCGATTTATCAACAAAAGTATCGCTTATTACACCAGTAACTTTCACAACGCCGGTTACCAAATCGTAAGCATTTTGCGTTGTTACCTGTTCCGAAAACACATTGACCATGTTCCGGAACTGTGCTAATTTGTTAGCTGTTCCGGCATTCACAGCTAAATTATAGCGCAACATATCGGACATTACCTCCCATGCGCTTACGGCATGAAGCTGCGCACATTCGATGAGTTTGTTCACCGTGGTGTCGCCAATGCCGCGTGTTGGATAATTGATAATCCGTTTCAACGCCTCTTCGTCGTTCGGATTACAAATCAAACGGCAATAGGCTATTACATCTTTAATTTCTTTGCGCTGGTAAAACGATAATCCACCATAAATTCGGTACGGAATTCCTTTTTTCCGCAATGCTTCTTCGTGTACACGCGATTGTGCATTGGTTCGGTATAAAATGGCAATTTGTTGATAACTGAAATTTTCTTTATTTCGCAAATCTGAAATATGATTTGCTACTATAACCCCTTCTTCCAGGTCGTTGAAAACGCTTAACACCTTGATAAGTTCTCCGGTATCTTTTTCCGAAAAAATTGTTTTAGGTATTTGAGCTTTATTTTTATCAATCAGACTATTGGCGGCATTAACAATGGTTTTTGTTGACCGATAATTTTGTTCGAGTTTAAATATTTTGGTGTGTTGATATGCGTTTTTAAATTTTAAAATATTGTCGATATTTGCCCCCCGAAAGGAGTAAATACTTTGTGCATCGTCGCCCACCACACAAATTCGTTCGTGCTGTTCTGCTAATTTTTTCACAATAAGATATTGAGCAAAATTGGTGTCCTGGTATTCATCCACCAAAATATAGCTGAAAGCCTGTTGGTATTTTTGCAAAACATCAACATGATTGCGAAACAGGATGTTGGTATGTAGTAATAAATCGTCAAAATCCATAGCATCAGCCTTTTTACAGCGAATACAATAGATTTTATAAATTTCTGAAATCATTGGTACTCGTGAATTTACATCGGCTGTCATCATATCGTGATTAGCCAGATATGCTTCGGGCGTAATCAGATTGTTTTTGGCAAACGAAATGCGCGAGTGTACTAACCCATGTTTATATTGCTTTTCGTCTAATTTCAACTCTTTTACAATGCTTTTTATCAGACTGTTAGAATCGGAAGTATCGTAAATGGTAAAATTTTTTGTGTAACCGATTCTGTCAGCATCGTTGCGTAAGATGCGTGAAAAAATAGAATGGAAAGTTCCCATCCACAAATAGCGGGCAATGCGTTCACCCACTATTGCGCCTATCCGTCCTTTCATTTCGCGGGCTGCTTTGTTGGTAAAGGTCAACGCAAGAATCGAAGATGGCGCAAGTCCCGTTTTTAATAAATAAGCAATTTTATATGTTAACACACGTGTTTTACCCGAACCGGCACCTGCAATTACAAGTGATGGTCCATCAGTGTACTCAACCGCAAGCCGTTGACTGTCATTAAGATCGTTAAGAAAAGAAATTTCCATGGAGTGCCATTTGTTGTTTCCTGATATTTAATTTAGAAATATCTGGTTTAATATTTAATACATGACAAAAAAAATAGGAACGCGGATAAGGCGGATTGAACGGATGCCCGCTATTTTTTGATAATTATCATCGAAACGGATTTTATGCTGATTTTATTTTCTTCGTAAATGACCATCCCGATAACTATCGGGATGGTTACAGTTGAAAATCAACTGACTTCACTTGTGAAGTCTAAATCTTTCATTAAATCCGTTCCCGATTGCTATCGGGATTCAACCGCGTAAATCAAAATAATCCGCCTTATCCGCCTTATCCGCGTTCCTATTCTTGAAATTATTTAATTATTAGCAAAGTACAATTTTTGTCATGTACTTAGGGTTTAATATTACAAAAATAGTGGAATTGAGGGTTTTATCAAAACATGTAACAGCTAAGTTATGAACAATATTTTTTTAGCTCTATTTATAAATCATTATCTTCCTATATTCAGATAATTTATAGGTGATCATCATTGTTTTTTGAAATTCTTCAATATAATATTTATTCTTTTATGAATCAAATTTATATCTTTGTAAAAAAATAATTTTATGGAACAAATAAATGAAAGAATAGCATCGTTACGCAAAGCGATGAATAAAGCAGGTGTTACGGCTTGCATTATTCCCGGAACCGATCCGCATGCCAGTGAATATATAGCAGAATGCTGGAAAGAGCGTATCTGGATAGCAGGATTTACCGGATCGGCTGGTACAGCAGTAATTGCAACCGAAAAAGCCGGATTATGGACAGACTCCCGATATTTTTTGCAGGCTGTCGAACAGTTGGATAACACCGGAATTGAACTAATGAAACAGGGGATGCCCGAAACTCCCGATATTATTTCGTGGCTATCGACCGAACTAAAACCCGGCGAAAGGGTAGGAGTGAATGCACTTATGTTTTCGGTAAACGGATATGCCTCTATGAAGTCGGATTTGAAAATCGCCGGAATTGAGTTAGTTTCCATTGACTTGCTGGCCGATGTGTGGACTGACAGACCTTTGTTGCCTACAAACCCATTCTTTGTTTTTGATACGAAATATACAGGAAAATCGGCTGCTGAAAAACTGGCAGCAACACGAGCCGAAATGAAAAAAGCCAAAGCCAATATATTCGTTATGTCAGCGTTAGACGATATTGCCTGGTTGTTTAATATTCGGGGAAACGATGTGGATTACAACCCGGTGGTAATTGCTTATGCGTTGGTTGACGAAGAAAAAGCAACCTTGTTTATCGCACCCGAAAAACTTACAGCAGAAACAAAACAATATCTTAAAAATGAGGGAGTAATAACTTCGGATTATCTTGACATTTATGAAACTCTGAAACAAATTTCTACTTCAAATGCAGTTTTAATTGATGGTGCAAAACTTAATCAGTCTTTATACGAATCAATACCTTCGGGTTGCGCTATTCGCAATAGCATGTCGCCGGTGTTTAAGTTGAAAAGCATTAAGAACGAAACCGAAATTGCCGGATATCGCCGTGCTATGATTAAAGATGGAGTAGCTTTGACAAAATTTTTCATCTGGTTTGAAGATAATATTCAAACTGGTAAGCTAACCGAAGTTTCCGTTGACAAAAAATTATATGAATTTCGCACTCAGCAGGAAAACTTTATAGGTGAGAGTTTCGGAACCATTGCCGGTTATGGAGCCCATGGAGCCATTGTGCATTACAAAGCCACTGAAGAATCGGCTTCGACCCTGAAACAAGAAGGCATTTTTCTGCTCGATTCAGGTGGTCAATATTTAGATGGAACGACCGACATTACCCGTACTGTAACGCTTGGTAATTCAACTAAAGCGCAAAAAAAAGATTTCACACTTGTTCTGAAAGGGCATATTGCTATTGGTACTGCTGTTTTCCCTGTCAATACACGCGGTTCGCAACTCGATATTCTGGCTCGAAAAGCCATGTGGGATATAGGAATAAATTATGGACATGGAACCGGTCATGGCGTTGGTCATTTCCTGAATGTGCATGAAGGTCCGCAAAACATTCGCATGGACGAAAATCCGGTTGTTTTACAGCTCGGTATGTTTATGTCGAACGAACCCGGATTGTATCGCACCAACGAATATGGTATCAGAACTGAAAATCTGATATTGGTTGTTCCGGCTGTAAAAACCGAATTTGGTGAATTTCTGAAATTCAAAACTTTGACACTTTTCCCCATTGATCAATATTTGATTGCTATTGAAATGCTTGATTATAAAGAAATAAAGTGGATAAATGATTATCATGCAAATGTATTTGAAACCCTTTCGCCTTATCTTTCTGAAATTGAAAAGATGTGGTTGAAGAACAAATGCAAAATGATTAAAGAATAGAGATTTTTCAAGTTATAGAATTTTTTCGTAAAAAATCTCAAATAAAAAAAACGCGCACCGAAAAAAATCGATGCGTGTTTTTTTTATTGACAAATTATGCAAATAATTATTGTTTCGATATTTTATTTGTACTTCTTGTTTCATTATAAATAACTTCGACCAAATACATGCCATTGGTGAGATGAGACATATCAATTTCGGCTTTGTTTATTCCACTCATCACTTTGGTACCTTGCAGATTGTACACATTTACACTATTTAATGATGTTGGCGTTGAAATAAACACTTTACCTTGTGTGGTAGAGGGATATACTTTAAAGTTATTATTTTCTTTTATCGGAACAACTGAACTTAAAAAATTCACGGGTCGGTCGGTCAATATCAGTACTTCGCCGGCTTTTAAATTTATGGGCGTTGTGGTATATCCAACGTAGAATATTTCACCGGTCAGTAAATTATACCACGAGCCTGTTTTCGGGAAATTAGGATTAGCCGAAACTGTGGTTGACGAAGTAAAATTACCGAGAACTATTAAATTTAAATCAGCGTGTGTAAGTGCAATTCGGCGACCTGCACTCCAATAGTTGAGGCCAATTTGAAGCGAAAAAGTTCCAGCTGTAAAAGCAGTCGGATACATTTTTCGCAAACTTATAATTTTTGCTGAAGCATCGGCAGCCGCTTT
>JAURYY010000162.1 GCA_030653695.1 Paludibacter sp.
TGTATGTGTAGCCTTTGGTAGATTGTCTTCTACCAAGCTCTTTATCAATAAGTTGACACATACCTGATTTGTTAAATTCATTATTAACAAATGCAATACCAGAAAAAGGACTAACTGTTGATGATTTTTTTTGTATCTTCATGCCGTAAAAAAAATTATTGTTTCTTTTTTGTTCGTTGCACTAAGATAGGTGATTTTTTTCAACCGTCAAAATATTTGTATGTTATTTATTATTAAATAGTTGTAAATAATTTTTACGGTTTTTTAAACTGTCAATTGCGGATATAAGGTATAAATTAAATGCTAAATTTCAAAATATAAAATTCAATGGTTATTTTTCATTGTAAAATCGAATTTACAATTCATGTTGCCCCACAATTTTTGAAAAAAAAATAATTTTTGAAAAAAAAGAGTAAAAAAAATATGTAAAAAAACAATATGTTTAGTATTTCTTAAAACAATTTGACTGTAAAAATAGTTTAAGGTTTAATTTGAAAAAGATAAATTTAAAATGATCTTTTTTTATGCGGATATTTAAGAAAAAGAATAAAGAAATTTTTCTTTATTCAGGAGTTTTATTGTTACCTTTGCACTCAATTTTTTAAAAATAAATTTTATATGGAAAAAGTAACTATTGTAGGTGCCGGAAATGTAGGTGCTACAACCGCTAATGTTATGGCATACAAAGAAATAGCTGACGAAATTGTGATACTCGATATCATACCCGGTGTATCGGAAGGAAAAGCTATGGACATTCAACAAACTGCTGCTTTATCGGGGTTCGACACTCAACTTGTGGGCAGTACCAACGACTATTCGCTCACAGCAAATTCGGATGTAGTAGTAATTACTTCGGGAATTCCACGCAAACCGGGCATGACACGCGAAGAATTAATCAGCGTAAATGCAGGAATTGTAAAATCAGTTGTCGAAAATATATTAAAATATTCGCCCGATGCAATTTTTGTAATTGTAAGCAATCCAATGGATACCATGACTTACCTTACTTTAAAAGCAACCGGACTTCCTAAAAACAGGGTAATTGGCATGGGTGGTGCTTTAGATACAGCACGCTTTAAATATTATTTAAGCAAGGCAATGCATGCAAACCAAAACGAAGTACACTGCATGGTAATAGGCGGGCATGGCGACACTACAATGATACCTTTAACCCGTTTTGCTTCGTACAAAGGTCGTAATGTTGGCGACATTCTCGACACAGCTACTCTTGATAAAGCAGTTGTTGACACCATGAAAGGCGGCGCAACCCTTACTTCATTATTGGGTACTTCTGCCTGGATGGCACCGGGAGTATCAGCAGCCACGCTTGTTCAGTCTATTCTTCACGACAAAAAGAAAATTATTCCCTGCAGTGTTTTGTTAGAAGGCGAGTACGGACAAGATGATATTTGTATAGGCGTGCCATGTCTTATCGGCAAAAACGGTGTAGAAGAAATATTAGATTATAAACTGAATGCCGAAGAACTGGCTTTATTCGCAAAAAGTGCTGATAGTGTTCGCGAAACCAATAAAGTTTTGTATGAGATAAAGGCTTTATAACTCCTTGAAAAATTTAAAAAAGTTGCGATTCTTTTATTCAGCGACTTTTTTTGTAAACAAATTCAGTAATAAAAAAAATCAAATATTTTTTGCAATTTAACATTTTTTCTTTTTCAAATGATTTACCTTTGTAAATTATTTAAATTTTTTTCAAAATTATGAATACTTACATGCAAACCCACAAATTTTTGATTCAGAAAAATATCAAACCTTCAGTACAACGAACGGCTGTAATGGAATACCTGATGATCAACAGAGTTCATCCTACAGTAGATGAAATATATTTAGCATTGAGCCCTGATATGCCTACTTTATCAAAAACTACAGTTTATAATACGTTGGATTTGCTTGTACGGAAAGGAGCTGCTCAAATGTTGTTGATAGATGAAAAAAATGCCCGCTACGATGCTGATATTTCAAAACACGGACATTTTATTTGTCAAAGTTGTGGAAAAGTGTCCGATATTTTTAATTTAAAACCGGAGCTTTTTGAAATTCCTAAGCACCCACAATATACAATTAATACAGTAGAGATATCATACACCGGAATTTGTAACGAATGTAAAAGTAACTGACCAATTATTTTCAGAATATAATTAAGCACACTCGACAGTGTGCTTTTTTTATTTGGATTTTTTTATAACTTTGACCCCAATACTACAAACAGAACGATAAGCTGAAGATGTATTTAATAACAAACCACAGGATATTTTTAATAAGTGAAGTTTAGTTAAGAACGAATTTCAACATTTTTAAGCCGTTGATCTCATTAAACATTGTGTTTAGTTTATTCAAATATGACCTTACTATATATTACACTAATTTCTACTCTGATTTATATCGGACTTATTGTGGTTTTCAATGCCGGATGGAAAAGGATTGCCTATTTTGATTCAAAAGCAACCAACATTACAACATTCAAAATTTCGGTAGTCATTGCTTGCCGAAATGAAGTAAAAAATCTTCCTAATTTATTTTCCGCACTTCAACTTCAGACTTACCACAACTTCGAATTGATAATCGTAAATGATCATTCCACTGACGGCACTCAGGCGATGATAGAAAGTAATTTTGCGTTTTTTAAGAATATAAGTGTTATTCAGTCGAAAAAATACGGAAAAAAAAACGCAATCGCTGAAGGAATTCATAAGGCTTGCGGCGAACTGATAATAACCACTGATGCGGATTGCGTTCCCGCACCAGCATGGATTGAAACAATAGTTAACTTTTACGGCAATTCAAAAGCCGACATGATAATATGTCCGGTTAAAATAACCGAAAACAAATCTCTATTTTCGAAATTGCAGGCACTTGAATTTACCAGTCTGATCGCCTCGGGTGCAGGTGCTGCCGGAGCCGGAATGCCAATTATGTGTAACGCTGCAAATCTGGCATTTACAAAAAAAGCCTGGCTCGAAAGCCAAAAGGATTTACACTATGAAGAACATTCGGGCGATGATATTTTTTTATTGCTAAGCATTAAGAAAAGAAAAGGAAAAATTCTGTTTCTAAAAACACAAAATGCTCTTGTGTACACTCAACCATCACTCTCGCTCAAAGCATTTTTCAAACAGCGACGCCGGTGGGCAGGTAAATCAAAGTTTTATACCGATTGGCAGATTATTATCGTTGCATCAATTGTTTTCGGAATAAGTATTTTGCAGGTTTTTTTTCTTTTCTTATCCTTTTTTTATATTCATTTCTTTCCTCAGTATTTAATTATTCTTGTTGCAAAGTTTGTAACCGACTGTTTGTTTTTAAATTATGTGAATTCATTTTTCCATTTAAAACATGTTTTTAAAAATTCATTAATAATTTCTTTGATCTATCCGTTTTATACTATTACTGCCTTTTTTGGGACATTCTTTCCCGGTAAATCAGCTTGGAAATAGCCAATACTGATAATGTGCTGTATTATAGCTATATGTATCATTATTTTAATTAGTCAATAATTCATTAATTGTCGTTAAAAAGTCAATTCACACACTTATAATGACAATTTATACACACTTTGTAGTGTGTAAAAACCTATATTAGCAGGGTTAATTTTATTCAACTTTCAAAAACAAACAAAAAGTTGTATATTTGACTGTAGCATTCCGCAATGAAGTTATAAAAAATTGGAGAGGGTTAGGCAGGTTGCTTCCAATTTTCAATCCAGATTGAAGCCAAGTAATTTCAAAACGTTTAATAGAATTTCATACTTCCCGAC
>JAURYY010000196.1 GCA_030653695.1 Paludibacter sp.
TGGCGATTGAGGATGCAAAGGTCGAACATTTATTCCATTAGTGAAAAGGGGAAGGAATCTTTCTTCCTCTTTTCCTAAAAAATATATAATCGAAAAAATCTCAATCTGTTAAAAGTTGCGTTTAACACTTGAATTTAGGATTTAATTGTCAGCAAGAATATTAAATCATATATATTTGAGCTAAATTTATTTCATTGGGTGCAAAACCCGATAGTCATTTAAAACAAACTTCATTCAATTATGTAGTTGACGATAAAAAGAGTTATTAACAAAATTTGATTACACCTTAAATTATTTGAAATTTTATGCGTTTCAAAATCACGTTAACACTTGACAAAAAGGCATTTGGCGACCGAATACCCTTAAATTACCAGTACGAATGTTCGGCAGTGATTTATAAAATTTTATCCAAATCGAATGAGTCATATTCTCGGTGGTTACACGATAATGGTTTTCGAATGGATGGAAAGCAATTCAAATTATTTACTTTCTCCCGCTTACAAATAGCACAATGGAAAATTCAGGATGCCTATTTACAGATACTTTCCGATAAAGTTGAATGGGAAATAAGCTTTCTTCCCGAACGTAGCACCCAGGAATTTATTCAGGGATTATTTAAGGAACAAACCTTTGCACTGGGCAACCGACGTGCAAAAGTCAGATTTACGGTTCAAAACATCGAGTTAATGCCTTCACCTGTTTTTACTGAAACCATGCAGTTTGAATGTATGTCGCCGGTTTGTCTTAATTTCAAGCGCGACGATGGAGGATATAATTATATTGACCCCGAAAATTCTGCTGCACCTGAACTGATAAAACAAAACCTATTGAATAAATTCAAAGCATTTACAGGTGAAATATTTACGCCGGAAAATTTTCCGTTTGAATTTAAAGTTATTACTAAACCGAAATCATCGCTTATAACAATAAAAGCAAATACACCGGAAGAAAGCAAGATACGTGGTTTTCATTGCCGTTTTCAACTCACAGCTCCGGTGGAACTAATGAAAATAATGTATGAAAGCGGAATTGGCGGTAAAAACAGTATCGGGTTTGGAATGGTAAAACTTGCTTCCTTTTCAAACCTGACAGGTTCTGGAAACCTGTCAGGTTTGAAAGGCGCCGATCCAATGATGAAGGTATCGAAAGATGCATATTCTACCGAACAATTAGAATACGGAAAATTTTACCACATTTATAATTGTGGAATAAACGGGTGTAATTTATTTAATGAACCCGAAAATTATCAGTATTTTCTTCATTTATACGATAAATATATTTCTGCAATTGCTGATACTTACGCATGGGTGTTGATGCCGAACCATTTTCATTTGTTGGTTCGGATAAAAGACGAAGAAGAAATTCGCAATTCTATTGCAAAAATTGATGAAATTTCAAAAACCACAACTACTTTAACCCCACAATCTAATTCAACCGCATCATATTCAAACCTGACAGGTTTTGAAAACCTGTCAGGTTTAGAAGAAGAGACAGCCAATATGGTTCAGATTAAACCGCTTCATCAATATTTTTCGAACCTGTTTAATGCTTACAGTAAAGCATTCAACATCCGGTTTCACAGGCATGGAGCTTTGTTCGAACGTCCTTTTAAACGTAAATTAATTGAAAATAAATCCTATTTAAAAAACGTATTGCTATACATTCATAACAATCCTGTACTTCATGGCTTTACCGATTGTCCTGTTGATTACCCCTGTAGCAGCTACCTAACTTGTGTATCGATAAAACCAACGAAACTAAAACGGGAACAGGTTATTGGCTGGTTCGATAATGAAGCGAACTTTATATCGTATCACGATAAAAAGATGGATATTCAGACTTTAGAAAAATGGTTGGAATTGTAATAATTTTAACCCTGACAGGTTTGAAAAACTTGTCAGGTTTGAAAAATAATAATAATATTGAAAATAAAATGATTATTGTCAAAAGTTGTCAAAATAATTTTGTTCTTTTGCAAATAGTATCGTATGAAAATTGTAAATCGCATGAATCCTGACAGGTTTTTAAAAATTTAATGCAAATGATTGTTTATCATCCTGACAGGTTTTTTGTAAAAGTAAGGTATGAATAGTGTGTAAATCCTGACAGGTTTTGGAAACCTTGAGAGGATTGGGGAGGAAAGTAGCAATTTAATTAAGAATTAATATTATGATAAGAGAAATTATCAATTTTACAGAAAATCTTATTGCTGATATACCTGATATTATGCAATGGAAAGTACAGCCAAGTAAAGGATTACATGTATTTATTGAGATTGACGAAAATGGTCAATGGACAAATAAAAATCTTGAAAAAGGGATAGATTATGATTATTACGATGGGAAAAATCAAAACATTTTATTGTGGTATGCCTGTATTAATTATCAAGGAGTTACAGACTATATTACAATGAATAAGGTGCAGAAATTTGATCCAAAACAAAAGATTCATTCTTGTTCTCCATTTTCTATTGCTTTCAATTTTAATTTCAATGATGATGACAAGAAAGAATATGGAATAAAAAATTGGAAAAAAGGAGAAAAACCTACTGATGAAGAAAAATTGTCAAATGAAAATTTAATTCGTGAAAAGCGCATTGAAATTATTTTGACAAGAGTTCTTGATTATAAAAAAAATGCAGTGAAAATGTTTTTTGGAGACAAAGATATTTATACTATATATTTGAATGGATTTTTCTCAAATTGTAAAAATATATTAGATTATATCCAAAAAATTCCTGAATTCAAAAATCTAACAAATAAGGATTATTTGAGAATTTATCTTAAATCTATTCCATTTGAAGAACAACAAACTTATTATTCAAAATATCTGCAAAGTGAAATTTTTAATGATGATAAATTGACATTTAAAGAATTGGGTGTTACCGGATTTCAAACCACTTTTGCTGATAAAAAACCTTTTTTAAAACACAAAACAAGCTCATTGATTAATGGTGTTAACCAGCGTTATACAAGAGAAGATGCATTAATGCTTAATAATTTCGAAAAGCTAATTAAAAGAAAATCAAAATGTTTACCAAATCCATTACCAATTGTTATTGACAATAGAGAATTGAATAAAGAAATTGTAAAAATATTCAATTCAGAATCAGAACCACTTGGATACAGAGAATTATTGATAAAACTTTTTAATCAAACTAACAAAAAGTATTTGCCTAATTATTACTTAATAAATTATTCAAACACAGCCTCTGGCTTAGTGTTTAATGATATTGATTTCGTTCCATTATTTCGATTTAATTTCGAAAACAACAATGAAATATTTAACGTAACTCAAGCTGGAATATCAAAAGATAAAGTATTTGAAGTATTCCAAAAAATTAAATTTGAATCAATTTTTGACTTCGAACGAATTGTGGTTAGAGAAATTTTCAATAATTCTTTAATTGTTATTGGCGAAAATAAATTTTACACAAATTATTTTGGAGATATTAAACCACGAAATGATAATGGAGGACAATTGATGTATCAAATGATAATGAAATATCGTAAAGCATTTTACAATTATATCTACAAATCACAAATTAATGCAATTGACAAATTAATGTTTGACGAGATAATGTACAATACTATTCTTTCAAACATAAAATCAGATGAAATAAAAGGTAGGTTTGAATGGAACAATACAATTAAAAAGAAAATTAATATTTGGTTTAGCTTATATAATTTATTCAACAATAATAATTTAATAGAAAATAATATGGCAGCAAAAGTAACAGAGTTAATTTCCAAAATGAGTAGTGTCGCCAAAGGCGAGACTACTTTTGAAACGTCCGAAGAATTCGCATTCGGTGCAGGTCAAATAGTTTCATATTTAATCGACCGTAGTGCAGCAAGTAATAAAACTTATGCATTACTTGAACCTTACTTGCAAAAGAATAAATCGAACCAATTGCAAGATGCTATTGCACAAACAATAGCTGTTTACAAACACGATATTAGTGTTTACAAAGGAAAGTTTGAACGACTTGCCTCACAAGTGCTCACTGACGACTGCAATACTGAAATGAAACCATTGTTGAAATACTTTTTAGCAGGTTGTTTCAGCCCTTGTGTAATTTATGAGAAAGCAGAAAAAGATAGTAATAACAATTAAAAAATAGGAGATAATAATTATGTCAGAATTTAAAAACAGAGTTTTTGGATGTGCCATTGTAAAGGCTATCAACTCAAATTATAATGCAGATTTTTCGGGACAACCACGTACGTTACCAAATGGTGTTGTTTATGCAACAGATAAGGCATTCAAATACACTATAAAAAACTATATGAAAGATGTTTTTTTTGATAAAGAAAAAATCTTCTATTTTAAATCATTAAATCCAAACTTAAATCCTATTTCATTAGACGAAACGTATAAAAAATACTTTGAAGATTACCCAAAGGGAACTGGTAAGGAAAAAGATAAAGTTGTAAAAACAGCGGTAGCAAAAAACCTTCTTACTTGTATAGATGTACGATTATTTGGTGCAACATTCGCAGGTGAAACCAATATCTCAATACACGGACCAGTACAAGTGAATCATGGTGTAAATATTTGGAAAGAGAATAATATATTTTCCGAACAAATCACATCACCATTTAGTAACAAAGCAGATGATCCTGATGCTGAAAAAGGAATGACAACTATTGGTCGCCAGTCAAAACTTGAAGAAGGTCATTACTTACATCATTATTCCATTAATCCAATTAATTTAAAAGATATAATTGCAAATGCTGGAGAAGGAGCACAAACAATCTCTACTGATGATATTTCTAAACTTAAAGAAGCAATGCGTCGTGGTGTAACTTGGTATGATTCTGCTTCAAAAGCAGGTAGCGAGAATGAAATGTTAGTTTGGATACAATTAATTGAAAAATCAAAAATTGTGTTGCCAAACTTCACAACTCTAATAAAAATGGTTGAAAATAAACAAGAAGGAAAATGTGTTTTTGATTTTTCTAATTTAAAAGATGAGCTATCAAAAATTAGTGAAGAAATTGCGAACATAGAAGTTTATTATAATAAACAAGCAACTAAAGTAGTTAATTTGCCTGTAAATACTACTGAAAAAGATTTATAATATGGACACAAATCAAAGATTAATTTCATTTGATTTGAAAGCAGAAATGGGTTTTTTGAAAAAGCCCGATATAAACGATGGTATATATTTAACTTACAATATGATTCATAAACCTGCACTACTCGGAATACTCGGTGCTATTGCAGGAATGAAAGGATATGAGAAAAATGGTGAATTTCCTGATTACTATAATAGACTGAATCATTTGAAAATGGGGATTCAACCACTCGATAGTGAAAAAGGAAATTACACCAAAGAAATTGTAAGTTATAATAATAGTACCGGGTTTGCAAGTAGCGAAACCGGTGGTAATCTAATTATTACTGAACAAATATTATTAAAACCTTCGTTTCGTTGTTTTCTGCTTTTGAATCTTGATAATGCTGACGAGAAAACTTTATATGATTATATCTTATCATACAAAGCTGAGTTTTTACCTTATCTAGGGAAGAATGAGTTTTCAGCTTGGTGGGTAAATGCAAAAGAATATAATACTATATCAGAATTTTACTTTAGTAATAATTTTAAGATAGCTACTTTGTTTTCAAAAACAGAGGCTGTTAGTAAATACGTTGCCCGTTCCATGTCGATGTTTTCTTTTGAATCCAAAGAAATGCCTTTTTTGTATTTTGAAAGACTACCCATTGATTTTGATAAGAAACTCTATCAATACACTTATTTCGACTTTGTGTTTTCGAATGCTACTTTCAAAGCCGAAATGAATATGAGTGAGGCGGGTGAGTTTTATAAAATTGATGAATTTAATATTATTCAACTTTTTTAATTAGATATGTATAATAAGCAGTTTTTTGAAGAGCTTATTCCTAAATCAGATTTGTATTTTGCTCATTTGCCAAAACAGGAGCAATCGGACAAAAGACCGGAATTACTTTCGGAACATTCAGCATTGGTGATGCAATATGCAACTACAATTGCTGAAACTCATAAACTGAATATAGTTATCAAAAAATTGATACATGATTCAATTCCAATAAAATTAAGTAATCACAAAGTGCTTGCCGAAACAATTGAACAGTTGTTTTGGCAAGCAATTGCCTTTCATGATTTGGGGAAGCTCAACTTGGGTTTCCAAAAGAATAGAATGAAAAACTATTCTGCTGAAATGTTGAAGGTAATTCACTCCTTTGAAAATCAACATTCTATCATAAGTGTATATTTATTTTTAGCTTTATTTTTTAGAGATTTTATTGAGAAAGATTTTACAGATGAAGAACAATTATTCGTTTGTAATGTAGCACTGTATTTGAGCTATCCTATTTTCAAACACCACAGTCCTATAATAAATAAGGCACAAGATGAAACAAATTGGGATAACGTTGATTTATTTAAATTAAGTCCTTATTTATCACTGTTTAAATATATTTTAAGCGAAGAACAAATAAAACAATTTCATTCTTGCTTTTTAGCAAATGCCAATTTTAATTTCTTTTTTGACCATTTCAACAACACCATTTTTAAACTTGAAAATGCATTTCCATTATACGCACTAATCAAACTCAATTATTCATTATTGACAGCTTCCGACTATTTGGCAACAGCTCATTATATGAATGATTGGAAAAATCTGTTAAGTGATTTTGGAGTAATGGATGCTTCGTTTAAAACTAAACTTATTTACAATGCTCAGCATCTAAAATCCTATAATTGCGATGTATATAAAGCATTTGAAAATGGTGAAACAGCAAATCCAGACTGTTATTTAAAACAAAGTAATACCAATTTAAATGCTTTGCGTAAATGTATTGCAATAGAAGTAGTTGATAATGTTCGAAAAAATGTTGACAAAAGTTTATTCTATATTGAAACACCTACTGGTGGGGGTAAAACAAATGTTTCAATGTTAGCTTTAGCTGAATTGCTTCGTGGAAATGAAACTATTCAAAAAGCATTTTATGTATTCCCTTTTACTACATTGATTACACAAACATACCAATCTCTAAGTGATACGTTGGGTTTGGATGTCGGTGAGATTGCTGAAATACATTCAAAAGCAGCGTTGTCAAAAAAGACAGAGGAAAATAGTGATTATATAAATTATTTGGATAATCTATTTATGAATTATCCGATAGTGCTACTTTCACATATATATTTTTTTGATGTTTTAAAAACAAATCACAAGGAAACAAATTACTTACTGCATAGAATGGCAAATTCGGTAGTAATTATAGACGAAATACAATCCTATTCTCCAAAAATATGGGATAAAATTATCTATTTCATAGTTAATTATGCCAAATACTTTAATATGAAGTTTATTATTATGTCTGCAACATTACCAAAAATTGGTGATATTATCGACAGAAAAGAGTTAGTAAATGAATTTGTATATCTGATTGCAGACAAAAACAAGTACTTTCAAAATCCGAATTTCTGTAATCGAGTTCAGTTCGACTACTCATTATTAGAATGGGCTAAACCCACTAATAAAGAAGAAATACCGGAGTATTTGAATCAATTAAGTGTTTCGGTTTTTGAAAAGTCAAAAATTTATTCAGAGACAAGCACAAAATATCCTGATAGTGTTTTGACAATTGTTGAATTTATATTTAAAAAGACTGCCAGTGATTTTTATAGTCTAATTAAGAATCAGAACGATTTTTTTGATGAAATCTATTTGCTTTCGGGCACAATATTAGAACCACGTCGTAAGCAAATTATCAGCAAACTAAAATCAGAGGAAACTCGTAAACAAAAGGTATTACTTATAACGACACAAGTGGTTGAAGCTGGAGTAGATATTGATATGGATTTGGGTTTTAAAGATAAATCAATTATTGATAGCGAGGAACAGTTGGCAGGTCGTATAAATAGGAATGTAAACAAACAGAAATGTAAACTATATTTATTTGATTGTAATAGTGAAAAAACTCTATACGGTGATGATGATCGTTATAAGTTAATTATTGAAATGGGGAATGAATATCGAAAAATTTTGGAAAACAAAGATTTTGATAAACTTTACCAAATGATAATTGAGAAGATAAAGAAAAAAAACAATTCAAAATTCATTGAAAATTTGGATGAATTATTTGCTGCAATGGCAACTCTTGACTTCCGATTAGTAAATAATTCATTGAATATTATTAATCAGCAAAACATCTCGATATTTGTACCATTGGATATAAATATCGATTTAATCGAAGATAGAATAAATACATTATCTGAACTAAATATACCGTTTTCAGAAACATTAAGTGGTAAAGATGTCTGGAATAAATATGCAGAAATGATAAAATACCAGGATGAAGATTTTATAAAGAATAAAATAATAATGAAGAAGTTACAGAGTCTTTTGACTTTATTTACTTTTTCCATTTTTCCTAACAGTAAAGATTTAAATGAGTTTGAAACAGGTGGATACGGCAAAACCGAATATGGTTTCTTTTATTTAAGTGGTTACAACATAAATAATTTATATTCATTTGATTATGGTATTAATGCGGATGCATTTAAGAATTCTAACTTTTTATAACCATGCATGTAACCGCCACATTAATAAATCTTTACAATGTTTGCAAACGTGAACTTTGGCTTCATGCTAATGAAATTAGGTTTGAGCATACTTCCGATTTGGTGTACGATGGCAAACTAATTCACGAATCAAGTTATCCGCAACGATCGGAACGATACGAAGAATTAGAAATTGATGGAGTGAAAATCGATTACTATGATGCGCGGAATAAAGTGATACATGAAATAAAACGTTCAGACAAAGTGGAGCAAGCACACGAGTGGCAGGTGAAATACTACATTTATGTACTTGAAAGGAATGGAATTAAGGATGTGAAGGGAGTTCTTGAATATCCGGCATTGCGGCATACAACACCAGTAGTATTTACAGATGCTGACCGGATAAAAATTATAGAAATCGAACAAGATATCAGGCAGATAATTGAGAGTGAAATGTGTCCACCTGTAATCAACGCGAAAATATGCAAAAATTGCAGTTACTACGAGTTTTGTTATATTGGTGAAGAATAGCATTTGCTTCAATTAAACCTGACAGGTTTTAAAAACCTGTCAGGTTTGGAAGAAAAAAAAACAGAAAGGCATGAAAAAGACATACTACTTATTCAATCCCGGCACTTTGCAGCGTAAAGATAATACATTGAAGTTTACGCCTGTAGAGGAAGATGGCAACGGAGTGGAACATAACGGACAGCCCCGATATTTACCCGTGGAAGATATTGCTGAATTTTACGCCTTTGGTTCGCTTACTGCCAACAGCGCATTGTATAATTTTCTGGGGCAAAATGATATTGCCGTTCATTTTTTCGATTATTACGAAAATTATACCGGATCATTTATGCCCAAAGATGGTTTGTTGTCGGGCAGAATGTTGTTGGCACAAACTTCGCATTATCAGGATAAAAAGAAACGCATTGTTATAGCCCGCAAGTTTATTGAAGGTGCTGCATTTAATATGATCAAAAATCTGAAATACTATGACAATCGCGGGAAAGAACTTACGCAGATTATCCAACGCATTGAGAATTACGCCACCAATATCGCATCGGCAACAGCGGTTGACGAACTGATGGGATTAGAAGGCAATATCCGCCAAACCTATTACGAAGGTTTTGACATTATTCTGAATGATTTTGAAATGGGAAAACGCACCAAACAACCGCCCCAAAATGAAGTTAACGCATTGATTTCATTTGGCAATATGATGTGTTACAGTCAATGTTTAAGAGCAATTCATCAGACACAACTTAACCCGACCATCAGTTATTTGCATACACCCGGCGAACGTCGATATTCGTTATCGTTAGATGTGTCGGAAATTTTTAAACCGATATTGGTTGACAGAGTAATTTTTAAAGTGCTTAACAAAAAAGAAATTCAGGAAAAGCATTTTGATAAGAAGTTGAACAAATGTGTATTGAGTCAGGCAGGTAAAAAAATTTTTGTGCAGGCGTTTGAAGAACGTTTGACTGAAACCATTCAGCACCGTACCTTAAACCGGAAGGTAAGTTACAGACATTTGATAAAACTCGAATGCTATAAACTCAGCAAACATTTATTAGGAATGGAAGAATATAAACCTTTTAAAATGTGGTGGTAATATGTATGTAATTTTAGTTTACGACTGTGGCGAAAAACGTGTGGGGAAAATGTTGAAACTCTGCCGAAAATACCTGAACTGGATACAAAACTCAGTTTTCGAGGGAGAAATTTCGGAAGTCAAACTAAAAGAACTAACTTTGAAAGCTGAAATATTTATGAAAAAAGAAGAAGACAGCTTGATTATCTTTTCAGGAAGAACCGAAAAATGGTTGGATAAACAAATCATTGGAAAAGAGAAGAGTAGTATTGATAATTTTCTTTAAATATTGTCGATAAGTGAAATTTCGTGACAAGAGACACAGAATAATTTGTCCAAAGTTCTTTGACATTCAGAAAAACAAACCATTATATACATTGTCGATGTACGGTGTTTTTCGTATCATTGCCCATCGACAACTTTTTCTAATCAAAACAAAACAATAATTAAATTTAAACAGCTGATTTTCAGCTTAATTTTTTGCCGTTCAGTACGGCTATTAATCGCACCAAAAGGAATTGAAATCAAAGTCCGAAATTACCAATTTACAAACAGGGTCGCTATTAATCGCACCAAAAGGAATTGAAATGGAATAGTTATGTACAGAAACATCGAATTATCTGTCTATTAATCGCACCAAAAGGAATTGAAATTCAAGTACCCATGTAGTAACTCCATTTATAGATTTCTATTAATCGCACCAAAAGGAATTGAAATTTAAATTGACAGGGATAAATTATATCATGTTTATACTATTAATCGCACCAAAAGGAATTGAAATGTAGCAAACCCATAAGGCAAGCTATTATCGAACTCGCTATTAATCGCACCAAAAGGAATTGAAATCATAAACAGTGAGGGTTTATTGTGTCCAAAAATGCCGCTATTAATCGCACCAAAAGGAATTGAAATCTCAAACCGGTAAATTGACTTAATGTGTTACAGTCCTATTAATCGCACCAAAAGGAATTGAAATACCTAACAAAAGCGGTTGAAATATTATCGACAAACACTATTAATCGCACCAAAAGGAATTGAAATACTATAATTACTTGGTCATTTTCTTTATAGTTTGACTATTAATCGCACCAAAAGGAATTGAAATATATTCTTCGATGTGCATTTCGCTTCCGTAACGACTTCTATTAATCGCACCAAAAGGAATTGAAATACCGTTATACGCAAGCACTACATTTCGTTTCCAAAGAGCTATTAATCGCACCAAAAGGAATTGAAATTATTTTTATGTTTTCATGTTTTTTATTAATTTCAATCTATTAATCGCACCAAAAGGAATTGAAATATAATCAGGAGCTAAATATCGCTCCTGATTTTGAATCTATTAATCGCACCAAAAGGAATTGAAATAAGGCTTACACCCTGGGGGAGAACTAATATATTAGTCTATTAATCGCACCAAAAGGAATTGAAATACAACAAAGTCCTGCCGTCCCGATCGTGGCGGCTAAACTATTCATCGCACCAAAAGGAATTGAAATTGGCTTTAACTAATTTGAATTGCACAGAAATCTATGCTATTAATCGCACCAAAAGGA
>JAURYY010000176.1 GCA_030653695.1 Paludibacter sp.
TCAGGAGGTTATAAAACAGATTTTTTCTACAACGAAATAGCAGCTCCAGCCATCGAAGCTATCAAACACGAAATCACTTTTACTCATTTCGATATTCGCAACTACGAAAAACCACTGCGAAATACTGATGCAAAGGATGATAATGTGCTGATTGCATTGTTCAAACTTTTGTCGCCGGAGCATTTGCTCAAACTCCCCTTTGCCAATGATAGCAATAGCCTGGATAAAACTTTCTATACCGAATTGCTTCACATCATTGGACTTGTGGAGACCAAAGAAGGTGGCAAAAAACTGATTCAACGAAAAAAAGAGGGCGAACGCCATGCCGGTTCGCTTATCGAAGGTGCAATATTTCAGCTTGATAGTTTGGATAAAATTTCGCGCTTGGAAAAACCAATGCAATACGGCGAAAACCATCAGGAACGATTGTTCAATGTGGCATTGGAACTTTCAATTACATGGATTAATCGCATACTTTTTCTGAAACTGCTCGAAGCACAATTGCTTAAATATAATAAAAACGACAAGCGATATTCGTTTTTGAATATGGAGAAAATCCAAAACTTCGACGATTTGAATAATTTGTTTTTTAGTGTATTGGCACGTCGCCCGCATGAACGTAACGACAAGGTGAAAACACTTTTCGAACATGTGCCATACTTGAACAGTTCACTTTTTGAACCAACCGAGGTAGAGCACAGTTGTTTGTTTATTAGCCAGTTGAAAGATGAAAAACTACCCTTACTTTCCACGTCAGTAATCAAAGACAATACCGGCAAAAAGCGCACAGGCGAAATGATTACGGTTGATTATCTGTTTGAATTTCTGAATGCGTACGACTTTGCCAGCGAAGGCAGCGAAGAAATTCAGGAGGACAACAAAAAGCTGATCAATGCATCCGTACTTGGACTTATTTTCGAGAAAATAAATGGCTACAAAGATGGTTCGTTCTTTACACCGGGTTTCATTACCATGTATATGTGCCGCGAAACCATACGGCGTGCCATGGTACAAAAATTCAACGATGCAAAAGGTTGGAATTGTAAAAACTTACATGATTTATACAATAAAATTGAGGACATAGTTGAAGCCAACGCCATTATCAACAGTCTGAAACTGTGCGACCCGGCTGTGGGTTCGGGTCACTTTTTGGTATCGGCTCTCAACGAGATAATTGCCATTAAAAGTGAACTCCATATTCTGATTGACCGTAACAATAAACGGCTAAAAGAGTACAATGTAATTGTTGAAAACGACGAGTTGATAGTAACCGATGAGGATGGCAAACTGTTTGAATACAATCCGAAAAGCCCCGAAAGTCAACGGGTACAAGAAACCTTGTTTCACGAAAAGCAAACCATTATCGAAAATTGCCTTTTCGGTGTGGATCTCAACCCAAATTCGGTAAAAATATGCCGCCTGCGGTTGTGGATTGAATTATTGAAAAATGCGTATTACCGTGCAGAGACGCGGCATGCCACGTCTCTACCGGAAATACGCGAATTGGAAACACTCCCCAATATCGACATCAATATTAAATGCGGAAATTCCTTGATTAGCCGATATGCTTTGGATGCAGATTTAAAGAAAGCGTTACGAAGCAGTAAGTGGACAATTGGTAATTATCGCGATGCTGTAAAAACTTATCGTAATACAAAAAGCAAAGAGGTTAAACGCGAAATGGAAAAACTTATTTTAAGTATTAAGCAGGATTTTACTGCTGAAATACGACGAAATGACCCATTAAAGAGCCGATTAGATAAACTTAGTCATGAACTATATAACAGATTTACCGGCAATTTCATTTTCGAACCCCAGCAGGATTATGGCAAAAATAACAAATTAGAAAAGAAGAAGAAAGAAGAACAAAAAAAACTTGAAGTCGAAATAAATACAATTTCGCAAAAAATGAATGAGATTAAAAATAATAAAATTTACGAAAATGCCTTTGAATGGCGCTTTGAGTTCCCCGAAGTCCTGAATGACGAAGGTGATTTTGTTGGATTTGATGTGGTCATTGGGAATCCACCGTATATTCAATTACAATACACAGATTATAGTTCTCAAGATTATTTTAAAAAGTTTCAAGTCTTTGAAAGAACTGGAGACATATTTTCATTATTTTTCGAAAATTCAGTCAACGTTCTAAAAGAGAAAGGAATATTATCATTTATAACTTCAAATCGTTTTTGCAATACAAATTATGGAAGTAGCATAAGAGCATTTTTATCAAAATTATCCATAGATGTACTTATCAATATGAATGATATTGATGTCTTTGAAGAAGCAAATGTTGGAACACTCATTACCATAATTGAAAAGGAACAACCAACCTATAATCGGAAATTCACTGTATTTGAAATCAAAAATGAAACTGATGTTCGAAATATTCAAGAATTAGCATTAAATAATCTTGACAGTGTTGAACAAAGATTTTTCAATGAAAAACAATGGATGTTTGATGAGAATAGAATTCTTGAATTAAAAGATAAAATCGAGAAAAACAGCATATTACTTAATGAGGCAACTGATATAAAAATTAATAGAGGCATTACAACGAGTGCAAATGATATTTTTCTAATTGATAGAAAAATTGGGGATGAATTGATAAAAAAGAATCAAAATAATGCTAAAATTTTGAAACCCGTTTTAAAAGGAGCTGAAATTAAAAGGTATTACGTAAAGGACTTTAATAATTATATTATTCTATCCAAAACAGGCATTAGTATTGAAAATTACCCAGATGTATTTGATTACTTACAGACTCACCAAAAAGTTTTGGAACAAGTATATGAGGCTAAAAAAGGTATGAAAAAATGGTATGAACTAAGGAGGTGTTCATATTATGAATCTTTTGAAAAAGAAAAATTAATTTGGACAAGATTGTCAAATATTAATTCATTTGCAATAAGCACTAATAATGAATATTCTATTGATAGTACATCTTTTGCAACAGGAGATAATCTTAAATACTATTGTTCGATTTTAAATTCAAAAGTAGTTTTCTTTTATTTTAAATTAGGATCTGTTATCTGGGGGAAAGATGGAATTAAATGGTTTGGAGATTATTTTGATAGTATACCAATTCCAAAAGCAACTGAATTTCAGAAAGAAGAAATTGAAAATATCATTTCTAAGATAATTACAGAAAAGCAATCTAATCCTTCCGCCGATATTACCTCGCTCGAAACCGAAATCGACCAATTGGTTTATCAGCTGTATGGGTTGACGGAGGAGGAGATACGGATAGTGGAGGGAAAGTAAATTTAAAAACCCTTCCCCCTTCGGGTACTTCCCTTAAAAAGGGAAGATCCTCTGAAATCGAAGTTTTGTGATATTGAATCAGATTATTAAAACTAAAAAATCTCGAACTTAAAAGATGTCCCCTTTTTAAGGGGACGAGCGAAGCGGAGGGGTTTCTTATGTTTAATTCAAAATAAAAAAAATAATTCCATGCCCGAATACATTAACACCCTACCAGAGATGAAACCTTTCCGGCGAAAACTGCGTAAAAACATGACAGCCGCAGAAGTTGCACTTTGGATATTGATAAAAAACAAACAGCTAAATGGTGAACGATTTCTACGACAATTTAGCGTAGGTCATTTTATTGTAGATTTTTATTGTACTAAGTATAAACTTGCTATTGAGCTTGATGGTGCAGGACATTTCACCACGGAAGGTCGAGAATACGATGCTATGCGAACTGAATACTTAAACTCATTAGGTGTCAAGGTTATACGATTCGAGAATGTGGATGTATTTAATTATCCTATGCAGGTACTAGAAGAAATTAAGAAGAATTTGACGTGAAATGGAAACAAAAGAAGCAATAAAATTATCAAAACAAGAAGCATTATCAATTTTTTGTTTTTTGGAGATTAGCTATAGTAATGTTTTGGAACAAAAACTTGAAATTATTAAAAACTCACGGGAATGTAGCTTATTACCCGATATAAAGAACTTACTTTTAGTAGTAAAAATCTGGAAAAACTATAAGTCAGAAAAAATCAGAGATATTGTTCAGTACACAATGGAATTGTTTATTAAAGCAATCTATCAGTCTGAAAACAGAAGATTGTCAATGAATAATTTAAAGTTTATATTACCTTTGGTATTCAGTTTCAGAAAAGTCCGCAGCCAAAAAGCAATGAAGCATACTGCACATAATGAGGACTATTTGAGATATTTTCGGAATAATTTTAAGGCACTTGCACCAAAATAAAAACAACTTTCGTTATTTTGAATTGATCAGTCCCCTCTTTGCAATGGATTTATAATCCGCAAGAAACGGAATCCGATTACCGCTCGGCTTTGCTGCTTGGTTTACCAAGAAATTTGATATAAAGAGATTAACATAAATATATATAAAGTAAAACATGAAAGAACAATTTGAACTATTCAGACCAAAAGAATTTACCGGAAGCGGCGACAAACATTTGTTTGCACTGATCAATGAATTATCGAAATTAATAATCCGATTGGAGAAGCGTTATTATTATAATACATTGAAGTTTGATGCCAATCAAAATTTCATTATGGCAAATTTACTAATAGAATTAGCCGAAGATTTGCACAATGATATTGGTTTATGGAAAAGCATTGAACAATATAATAAAACCTTGTTCAACACTCCATTGCCATTATTTGTAGATGAAAATACTGAAATACAAGAATGCTTTGATAAAAACAGAATAAAATTTTTCATTTACAATATCATAGTTGAATTCGATGAGAATGTTATCTTGTCGCCACAACACAAAGATTTAGAAATACTGGCAAGAGGAGTCTCGCAATTTTTAGAAGTTAAATTTAAAGCAGTTCCCAAAGAATCGGGCGTTAAACTTTTCCTTCATCAAAAGGACGAGTATGGATGGGATTTCAAAAGCAAATTAGTGTGGGCAAGTTTGGGTTCATACCTTTTTCGAAGCAGTTGTTATAGTTATGCTGTAAAAAAGAATTTAAGCAACATGGATATCGAAACTGTGGATGATTTTATTTGTCAGGAAAGCAGCGTTTGGTCGGGACTGACGGTGGTTGATATCGTGGCTAAAGCATTGGAATTGCCCGAAAAATTACAACAAGATGTACTGAGTTGGAATGAACGATTGGTTTCGATATATAGAGTAATTTCATTCAAAAACGATATTTTTGAATTAGAAAATATTATTAACGAACAAATTTACAAAGTTCAATCATTTAAAGAGGCGATTGTTTTCAAGAAAAACCATTTCGTTTTGGGAGGGCTTGTTCCTTATGGCGAATATTATTACTGGTCGGGTGTTCAGCGAGATTTGGGAAAGATGGATAGTAAAACAATAACCAATTTGAAAAATGATTTTGTACTAAAAAGCACAAGAATAGTTTACCGGTATGATAAAAAACTATTAAATAGAGCATTAGAATCGATAAAAGTGCATTATGCCGACTTTAAAAGTTATTTCAATACCGATTTAGTATATTTTAAAGACGGTATTTCGATGGCAGCAGCCTTGCAAAATAAAGATAAACAAAAATATGATGCATTATCAAAAGAAGATTTAAAAGAGGTTATGAAAAAACACAACCTGAAAAATCCATTCCCCAACATGCATCTTTCAAAGGATCTATTACAAGCCAAAAATGGATTAGGTGTGTTTTTCAACCCCAATGAAGGGACGGAAATAATGATGGATTTTGATGATATTACTAATGGATTTCGAAAAAAAGGAGTAAATTTGACCAAAAATGAAAAATCAGCAATTCAACAGTTTATCTTTTCGTCTGCAATAAGTCCCAATTTTGTACTGCGAATGATTGCCGATTATGGCGAAAAATCCATAGCAAGTGCTTTTGTAATAAACAACGATGTGAATTGCACTTCGTTTTTACTGCATAAATACAAAGGTCATTTTTACAAAAATAGATACCCCGAAATAAGTTTGAAAATAGATTAAATATTCAACAATTTAAAATTATTTGCCTCGCCAAATGACAACAAAAGAATTCATGAAAATTTACACTGCCAAAAACGGTGTAGTAAAATACTTCGACTTCGTTTACGATTTTTTTTCGAACGATTTACCCGAAGATTTCTGTGATAAACTTGATGTAGAAGAAGTTATTCTCGACACAAAAGAACATAATGAAACAGCCAAAAACTTTGATTGTGTTCTCAAATTTACTGAATTGATCCAACGCAAACATCCCGGTTTGTACAAAAAGTTATTTCAGTATTTTGATGCTTTTCTGATCGATTATCATTCGTTTCACAACAACAGAGAAGAGGCCGAGAAGTCATTCTCTAATTTCTGCGACAATCCCGATCAGGTCTTTGATTATTTTTTAAATTCGTTAAATAAGTTGCTGTATTATCAGCATTACGATTTAGTAAACCGAACGGTAACCAATAGCTATGAAGTAATTAAACATTCGGAGAAATTAATAGAAGGAGCTGAAAGTGATTTGGCTATATTAAAGTTCTACTTCAATTTAGAATATTTTTTCAATACCCGAAGTAACAAAACATTGGATAAAATTAAGTTTGAAGAATCGATTTTGCCATTCGATTTTTATCTTAAAGGTAATACATTTGCTTACATTACAAAAGGGTTGATAAATTCCGATTTAGAAAGTAAAACTTTAATTGATGAGTTCACTAAAAACCGACACAATGCTTTATTGACCATTCAAAGCCAATTTTTGGTATATATGAAAGCTAAAGACTTTGGGTTTGCACTTAGTGGTCGTATATGGGACAAAATGTTGGAATATTGGGAAGTACAAGCCAACAATGGTAAACATAAACCTGACACTTATTTTTTTGTTAAAACAGAATATTTCGAAAGACATCTCAGTGAATTGACAGGTAATTTATTTTACTCTAACACATCTGAAATGATCGCAGTGCTTTGGGGTAGTGTTTATATTTACGATTTCTTAGTATCCATTGGTTTAATAAATCAAGCAACTTACAATGGTTTTAAAACAACTTCTAATACTTTAAAAGGAAAAGTAATTGCAATATTTACTACCAAATTGTGGAATTCTAATTTTGTGCATCAATGGAAAAAACCGGATGGAATTTCTGACATTGAATTTATTGAAGAAGCAAAAATTTTTCAAAAAAGTCTTTCAATCAAAAAGAATGATTTTGAAAAAAATAAAAAAGAAATTAAAGATGAATTGAAAAATATAGGCGAACTTTTAGATGTTATCCTTCGAGATACTAAGGAAGAGAAAATAAATCATCAAGAAATTGCTAACGATTTTTTCAACATTTCAACATCTGATTTTTACAGTAATACTGAACCTATAAAGGCGCAACCAAAAATAGGGCGTAACGAACCATGTATTTGTGGTAGCGGTAAAAAATATAAGAAGTGTTGCGGAAATTAAAGAAATGAAGAAAGAAAGAACAAGGAGTGACAAAAATAAGCTTTCGGTTATAAAACAGGATTCAAAATGTAAAAAATAGCTGATAATGGTTTATTCGGTTCATTGGTTTTTGTCAAGTTTTCACAACTTTCAATGAAAAGCACAACAATCTGTAAACTTTCGGCAAATTATCAGAAATCGAAAAATAGCGTTTAAATATGAAAAAAATATTATTGACAGCCCTGTATTTGTTTATTGTCGGACTAACGGTTTACGGACAATCGTTTAATATATTTCCGGTAACGACACAAAAGCCACCACTGCACGGCAAGCATTGGATGGCAATCACCGGTAAACCCTTGGCAGCCACAGCGGGTGTCATGATATTTACCAAAGGCGGAAATGCTGTGGATGCTTCGTGCGCCATGCTTGCCGCCACTTGTACCATGTGGGATGTATTGAGCTGGGGCGGCGAAACACAAGCACTCATTTATCATCCAAAAACTAAAAAAGTAATTGCCATCAATGCGTTGGGAGTTGCACCAACGGGTGCCACTGCCGAATTTTTCAAAAGTAAAGGAATGAAATATCCACCACAATACGGAGCTTTGGCTGCTGTAACACCCGGAACGCCGGGCGGATTGATGGTTATGTTGGCCGAATATGGCACCCTGAGTTTAAAAGAAGTGCTTGCACCCGCAATGCAAATGGCCGAGGGCTATCCGATAGAAGCACAAACAGCCGATGCCATTGAACGCGAAAAAAAAAGGATAAAAGAATGGACTTATTCCCGAAAAGTTTTTCTGACCCACGAAAGTGAAGACCGTGAAGCACCCCGCGCAGGTGAAATTTTTGTGCAACGGGACTTATCGGAAATGCTCAAAAAATTAGTTGATTCAGAGCAACAGGCACTTAAAAAGGGAAAAACGCGAAAAGAAGCCATTTATGCTGCCTACAACCGGTTTTATAAAGGCGACATAGCCCGCGAATTTGTGCGCGGCTGTCAGGAACAAGGCGGACTTATTACAACGAACGATTTGGCAAACTGGCAAGTGAAAATTGAAGAACCACTTTCGACCACATACAAAGGCATCGATGTTTACAAACTTCAACAATGGACACAAGGACCAGTGATGTTGCAAACGCTGAACATGCTCGAAAATTTCGATTTGAAAAGTATGGGCTATAATTCAACGCGTTACATTCACACGCTGTATCAAACCATGAATTTGGCATTTGCCGACCGCGATTTTTATTATGGCGATCCGGCTTTCCCTCCAGCCGAACCTATGCAAGGCTTGCTTTCGAAAGAATATGCCAAAGAAAGAATAAAACTGATAAATCCGGAACGTAACAATCCGTTAACAGGTCCGGGCAATCCTTATCCTTACGAAGGAAAAACCAATCCGTATCTGCACTTTCTGAAAAACAATGAAAATAAACTGAGTCAGTCTTCACTTGATGAAAAATATTTTCAGGATTTCGCAGCGGGCACCACATCCATCGAAGCAGCCGATGCCGAAGGCTGGGTGGTGTCGATAACGCCGAGCGGCGGTTGGGTTCCCGCATGCATTGCCGGCAATACGGGCATTGGCATGAGCCAGCGTATGCAAAGTTTTGTATTGGACGAAAAAGAAAACCCTTTCAATGTGGTTGAGCCGGGTAAACGTCCGCGCGTTACTTTAACACCCACGCTGGCACTGAAAGATGGCAACCCTTTTCTGGCATTTGCAAAACAAGCCGGCGATGAACAAGACCAGCTACTTATCCAGTTTTTTCTGAATATTGTAGAATTTAATATGACAGTTCAGGAAGCCTGCGAAGCACCGAGTTTTATCACCAATCAAATGTACTCGAGTTTTGGCGAACATACAATACAGCCGGGTTCACTTATTTTAAACAACCTTATGCCGGCATGGATACGAAAAGATTTATCAAACATGGGTTATCAACTTCTATTTCGGGAGCGGACCAGCGGACCCATTAACGCCATCTATTTCGACTGGAAAAACGGCAGTTTCTGGGGCGGCTCAAGTAATCATGGCGAAGATTATGGGATTGGATGGTAAATAGTTAATGATTAATGGTTAATGGTAAATGGTTAATGGTTAATGATTAATGGTTAATGGTTAATGGTTAATGGTTAATGGTTAATGGTTAATGGTTAATGGATAATGAATCAATGGTTAATGGTTAATGTTTAATGTTAAATTTTAAATGAAACAATGGTAAATGAATCAATGGCTTATTGGTTAAAAATATCGAAGAATTATCATCAAACGTTTTTATCAAATTTATTCATATTATGCCAATAATAAATAACTTCAAAAAAAAATGCAATTAATAAAACCTGAATTTTGTCAAATGGATAGAATATTGTAATTTTGCGGGAAATTACAGAAAACTTAATTTTAAAAAATAAATAAAATGATTAAAGTAGGTATCAATGGTTTTGGCCGCATCGGACGCTTGGTTTTCCGTGCAGCTCAAGAAAGAAACGATGTACAAATCGTTGCAGTTAACGATCCGTTTATGGATATTGATTACATGATCTACATGTTGAAATACGACACGGTTCATGGAAGATTTCAAGGCACAGCCGAACACAAAGATGGCAAATTAGTTATCAACGGAAAAGAAATTCATTTCTATGCCGAAAAAGATCCTGCTGCTATTAAATGGGGCGAAGCCGGTGCTGATTATGTAGTAGAATCGACAGGTGTTTTCACTACCATCGACAAAGCAAAAGCACACATTGCCGGAGGTGCTAAAAAAGTAATTATTTCTGCTCCATCGAACGATGCTCCTATGTTTGTTTGCGGTGTAAACTTAGATGCTTATACTAACGATATGGATATCGTATCGAATGCATCATGTACCACAAACTGTCTGGCTCCGATTGCCAAAGTAATAAATGATAACTTCGGAATTGTTGAAGGATTGATGACAACAGTTCACGCTGCCACCAATACACAAAAAACAGTAGATGCTCCATCGAGCAAAGACTGGAGAGGTGGTCGTTCTATCTTAGGCAATATTATTCCTTCTTCTACAGGTGCTGCCAAAGCTGTTGGTAAAGTAATCCCTGCTTTGAACGGAAAATTGACCGGTATGGCTTTCCGCGTTCCTACTGTTAATGTTTCGGTGGTTGACTTAACTGTACGCCTCGAAAAAGCTGCAAGTTACGATGAGATAAAAGCCGCCATGAAATTAGCTTCCGAAACTACAATGAAAGGTGTTTTGGGATATACTGAAGATTCAGTTGTTTCTACCGACTTTATTCACGAAGAACGTACTTCGGTATTCGATGCAGGCGCCGGTATCGCGCTGAACGGAAACTTCGTTAAATTGGTTAGCTGGTACGACAATGAGTGGGGTTATTCGTGCAAAGTGCTCGATTTGATTGCACACATGGACTCTGTAAAATAATCAGCTGAAATATAATTCTGAAAACTCCCTTGTATCAAACGATACAAGGGAGTTTTTGGTATGTCGGGCATGGTATTAAGCTGACAGGATGCAAGTTCCTGTATGTGCGGCAGCGAGGGGTGGTTTGTTATGTAGATCGGGTGCGATGCAGGGTTGATGCGGGTGTAGATGTTTATCCCGGTGAATTTGATAAATCATCCGGAATGGTAAAAAGTAGAACCGTTGAGAATAAAGATAAAAACCTTTTTATCAATAATGTAAAAAGGCGGATTACTGAAATTGCAGTTCGTTACAGGTTACAAAATAAAAAGTTGACCGCTGAATTATTAATGAAAAAGTATGAGTTACCCGATGATCAGACTTCTTTTTATACTTTTTACGAAGTGGAATTAAAAAAGCGAAAAGGGGATTTCTCAGCTTCAACGTTTGAAAAATATGAGATCACACTTAAAAATTGAAACGTTTCAGGGAAAAATTAAATTTTGCCGATCTAAATGTTGATTTTATTAATGATTACTTGTCAAGTTTCACAACGTTGTTGATAGCATTAATGCCATTCACCCCGTTGGATTTTAAAAATAAGAACTATGTACTATTATGTTTATGTACTTTTAAGTGAGAAAGATGGTAATTTCTATACAGGTTATACATCTGACATCAAACGGAGATTGCAAGAACACACTGAAGGAAAGGTTTATTCAACTAAGACAAGATTACCCGTTAGATTAATTTACTATGAAGGCTGTTTAAATCAACAAGATGCAACCAGAAGGGAAAAGTATTTGAAGTCAGGTAATGGCAAAATTTATCTTCGTAATCGGCTTTTTAATTACTTTAATCCTACGGGGTA
>JAURYY010000198.1 GCA_030653695.1 Paludibacter sp.
CTATTCTCATTAATAAGGAAGTATTAGGTGCTTTTTTAAAAATAGAACCAAAATGATTTAATTGTCGTCAAGAATATTAAATCATATATATTTGAGTTAAATTTATTTCATTGGGTGCAAAACCCGATAGTCATTTAAAAATATGAAAGAAAAAGTAGTTTTAGCGTTTAGCGGAGGGTTGGATACTTCGTTTTGTGCCATGTATCTGGCGCAGGAAAAAGGTTACGAAGTGCATACAGCTGTAGCCAATACAGGAGGTTTCAGTACCGAAGAATTAAAAATAATTGAAGATAAAGCATTCAGATTAGGTGCAGTTAGTCATGTGGCTATAGATGTTACTCAGGAGTATTACGAAAAAAGCATTAAATATATGGTTTTCGGCAATGTGCTCCGCAACGGAACTTATCCTATTTCGGTAAGTTCGGAACGTATTTTTCAGGCTATTGCCATTATCAATTACGCCAAAGAAATTGATGCGCAGTATGTGGCTCACGGCAGTACCGGAGCCGGAAACGATCAAGTGCGTTTCGACCTGACTTTTGATGTATTAGCACCCAACATCAAAATTCTGACTCCAACGCGAGACATGGTGTTAACCCGCGAATATGAAATTAATTACCTGAAAGAACATGGTTTTGTTGCCGATTTTCAAAAAATGGAGTACTCCATAAATAAAGGTCTGTGGGGAACTTCTATTGGTGGAAAGGAAACGCTTAAATCGGAACAGACACTTCCCGAATCGGCATATCCGAGTCAGGTTGAAAAACAGGGTGAGGAAACGGTAACTTTAGAATTCGAGAATGGTGAAATCTGTGCCGTAAACGGTCAGAAAAACGAAAATAAAGTTTTGCTGATTAATCAATTAGAAACTATTGCCAATAAATATGGAATTGGTCGCGATATGCATATTGGCGATACCATCATCGGCATAAAAGGTCGCGTAGGCTTCGAGGCAGCAGCTCCAATGCTGATTATCAATGCACATAAAATGCTCGAAAAACACACGCTTACCAAATGGCAGCAATACTGGAAAGACCAACTCGGCAACTGGTATGGCATGTTCCTTCACGAAGCGCAATATTTAGAACCCGTGATGCGCGACATTGAACAATTCCTCGAAAGTTCGCAACAAAACGTAACCGGAACAGTGATTATTAATCTTCGCCCTTACAGTTACACATTGGTTGGCGTCGAAAGTACGTTCGACCTTATGAAAACCGACTTTGGCGAATATGGCGAAATTAACCGTGCCTGGAGTGCCGATGATGTGAAAGGATTTACCAAAATACTGGGCAACCAAATGAAGATTTATTACAACGTACAGAAAAGGAATGGGAAGTAAAAAACAATAAAAAAAATCGCAATAAAAACATCTGCAAAAAAATAGCAGAGGTTTTTTTTGGTAATTACCTGAATAACAATTTGTTTTGGTAATTAAAATAAAAATAGTAATTTTGAAGCCTGAAAATTAATTTATTAAAATATTTCACTTCATGATGAATGCCCAAGATATCAAAAACGGAACGTGTATCCGTATGGATGGCAAGTTGTATTTTGTAATAGAATTTCTCCATGTAAAACCCGGAAAGGGGAATACTTTTATGCGTACCACGCTTAAAGATGTGGTGGATGGTCGTGTAATTGAGCGCCGTTTTAATATTGGCGAAAAGTTGGAAGATGTACGCGTAGAGCGTCGTCCTTATCAGTTTCTGTATATGGATGGTGAAGATTATGTTTTTATGAATCAGGAAGATTTTGAACAACAACCTATCGCTAAAAGTCTAATCAATGGCGTTGATTTTTTGCTTGAAGGAATGACTTTAGAGGTAGTTTCTGATACATCAACTGATACTGTACTTTATGCCGATATGCCGGTTAAAGTACAAATGAAAATAACCTATACTGAACCCGGAATGAAAGGCGATACTGCAACCAATACGCTGAAACCTGCAACCGTAGAGTCGGGCGCAACAGTACGCGTTCCGCTTTTTGTAAGCGAAGGTGAAACCATTGAAATTGATACACGGGATGGCTCTTATATGGGTCGTGTTAAAGCATAACACATTTACCTCCCGATAGCCCCGATAGCTATCGGGGGGATCATTTACCATTTACTATTTAAAAATAAATCCGACAAACTAATCATTGTTTGCCGGATTTTTTTATACATTTGCATCGCTATTAAACTTATTAGTAATGAAGAAATACAGATTTATCCGCAGTTTATTATTTGCATTAAAAGGTGTACAACACGTTTTGGTGACCGAAGCAAATATGAGAATTCATTTGATATTTACGGTATTAGTTATAATATGCGGTTTTATTTTTAAGATTTCGGGTACCGAATGGATGCTTTGTCTGATGTGTTTCGGGTTGGTTATCAGCATGGAAATGATGAATACAGCGATCGAAAAATACATTGACTTTATATCTCTTAAACATCATGCTGCTGCCGGACATGTAAAGGATATTGCTGCAGGCGCAGTTCTCATCAGTGCTTTTATTGCTGCCATAGTCGGACTAATGATTTTTGTTCCGAAAGGTTGGCAAATGCTCATAAATCTGATTGGCTAAAAATTCAGATCATGAGAAATTTACTTACCGATGTGCTGAATTTAATTTACCCCAACCTTTGTCTGATTTGTGGTGAGAATTTGGTGAGTGGCGAACAACAGATTTGTATGTCGTGTCTGCATAATATCCCCAAAACAAATTTCCACTTATTACCCGACAACCCGATTGAAAAAAAGTTCTGGGGGAAAGTTCCCGTTTTCAGAGGAACTGCTTTTTTTTATTTTCAGAAAGGTTCTCCTTTCCAGCAATTACTACACGAACTGAAATACAGAGACAACAAAAATATAGGTGAAATGCTGGGAAAACATGCCGGAGTTGTTCTGCTTGAATCTGCCGATTTTGCCACAGTTGATATTATAATTCCTGTGCCGTTGCACCCAAAAAAATTTGCAAAACGCGGTTACAATCAGAGCGAATGTATATGTCGCGGATTGTCCGTAATTATGGAAAAACCCCTTGATACGTCGAATTTGAGAAGGGTTCGCGAAAATCCTACACAAACCAAAAAATCGGTGTATGAACGTTACGAAAATACCGAAAATATTTTCGAAGTAACTGATGCTAATTTATTTGCAGGGAAGCATATTTTATTGGTTGATGATGTGCTGACAACCGGTTCGACCATAGAAGCTTGCATACAAGCATTACTCGAAGTTCCGGTTGTAAAAATAAGCATTTTCACACTTGCCGTAGCATAAATACAGGAGTGAATAATTTGCTAATTAAGCGCACAATTAAACCACAGTATTTAATGGACGTTTGGAATAATGTATTTTTGAATTTTTTAAACAATACATAATAAGCTTGTTAAAGTAAATAACAGTTATTTTAATACATCTCTTTTCAGATGCCACATTAAATTGTGTTTCAAAACATGCTTTAGAACATACTTTTTAACTCCCGAAACACCTTTTTTTTTTGTTATTTTGTATGCAAATTCAGATGCACAGATAAATTATTTAGATCAGTTTAATCGGTCAATACAGATGTTGAAAAATTGTTGAAATAATTGGTTGCCAATTGTAAATTGTAAAAATTGTAAATTATATAAAAAAATGACAGTACAAGAATTAAAATCAGCTTTCGTAACTGCTTACGGCAAAGCCGCAGATGCAGTGTATTTCGCACCCGGACGGGTGAACCTTATTGGCGAACACACCGATTACAATGGTGGAGCAGTGTTTCCCTGTGCTTTGAGTTTCGGCACTTATCTTTTGTTGGCAAAAAACGACAAAAAAGTAATGAATTTCAAATCGTTGAATCAACCTGAAATTCTGACACTTAGTTTCGACCAACTCACTACACCGCTTAACAAATCGTGGGTCAATTATCCGCTTGGTGTTATGGCACAATTTGTAAAACGAGGTGTTGCCATCACTCAGGGGTTTGATATTTTGATTTGGGGCAATGTACCCAATGGTGCCGGACTTTCTTCATCGGCAGCACTCGAAGTGGTTACAGCTTTAGCTTTTAACGACCAACTCGGAACAGGATACAACCGTACCGTACTGGCTCAAATCGGACAAAAAGCCGAACATGAGTTTGCGTTGGTAAATTGCGGCATTATGGATCAGTTTGTGTCGGCAAACGGAGCCAAAGACAACGCGGTACACCTGAATTGCGATACATTGGAATTTGAACTCGTTCCGGTAAAACTTGAAGGCGTTAAAATTGTAATTTCAAATACTCACAGTCCGCACAAATTAGATTCAGGTGCATATAACCAGCGTGTTGCCGAATGCAAAAAAGCGGTTGAACAATTGAATACAGTTCGTCCTTTGAAATATCTTGCCGAACTGACCGAAGCTGAATTCATAGGTATCGAATCGGCTATTACCGATCCGGTTGCTCACAAACGCGCCCGCCACGTGGTAGGGGAGGTACAACGCACAAGCGATGCTGTAAAAGCATTGAAAGCCGGCGATTTGAAATTATTTGGAAAACTGATGAACGCTTCGCACGTTTCATTGCGCGACGATTACGAAGTTACAGGTCCTGAATTAGACTGCATGGCTGAAGAAGCATGGAAAATTGATGGTGTAATCGGTTCGCGCATGACCGGCGGTGGTTTTGGTGGATGTACCGTTTCGTTGGTAAAAGACGAAGCTATCGATACTTTCATCAAAGAAGTTGGTGCAGCTTACGAAGCAAAAATCGGCATCAAACCGGAGTTCTACATTGCCGAAATTGGCGATGGAGCTTGTAAAGTTGAATAAAAAAAATAAATCCCTAACCTCCGTCAATAGACGGAGGTTGGGGGTCAATTAAATTTTATATTATGACAGAAATAAAAATTAATGGTAAAACCGTTTCGATGTTTACGTTGAAAAACAAAAACGGAATGTCGGTTGATATAACCAATTTTGGTGCAAAGATAGTTCGCTTGTTTGCTTCCGACAGAAACGGAAATTTCGAGGATGTGGTGCTCGGATTCGATACGCTCGAAGAAATTATTGAAAAGGAAGAATATTACGGTGCTGTTTGCGGACGCTTTGCCAACCGTATAAAAGATGGAAAATTCAACATCGATGGCAATGAATATTCACTTGCTGTAAACAATGGTACGAATGCTCTGCACGGCGGAGTTGATGCTTTCAATACCAAAGTTTGGGACGTAGTTTCGGTATCGGAGCAGAAATTAGAGTTTGAATTATTTTCGGCGGATGGAGAAGAAGGTTATCCTGGAAATCTCACTGTAAAAGTAACTTACGATTTAGACAACGAAAATGAAATCGACATTCATTACGAGGCTACCACCGACAAACCAACTGTAATCGGACTTACTAATCATTCGTATTTCAATCTGAAAGGTGCAGGCAACGGAACAATAAAAGACCATGTTTTGCAGATTAATGCCGATTTTTATACTGTTTTAGATGAATCGTTTGCCCTGACCGGCGAAATAAGACCTGTAGCTGGAACTCCGTTCGATTTTAGCAAACCTACTGTGATAGGCGAACGTATTGATGACGAAGCTTTTGTTCCGGGTTGGGGAATTGATAACAACTGGTGTCTGCGTAAAAATCAAGCAGGCGATTGTGCCAAAGCCGGAAGTGTTTACGATCCCATAAGCGGTCGAAAACTCGAAGTGTGTACTACGCAGCCGGGTATGCAGATTTACACCGGTAACTGGATTGAAAAACAAATCGGTAAACAAGGTAAAACCTACGACCGGCAGGATGCAATTTGTCTTGAAACGCAAGGCTTTCCCAACTCACCTAATGTGCCGTTTTTCCCGAGTGCCGTTTTGCGTCCGGGACAGAAATACGAGGAGTGGTGTGGGTATAAATTCAGTGTTGAATAAGTACTGAAAATTTTATTAACAGGCAGGAAACCTTTGTGTTATTCTGCCTGTTTATTTTTGACTATCTGCCAAAACAGTTTTGTGCGCAGTTTGTTTTATTGATATTACGAAAATTCTTTTATCAGATGAATTCTCCTTCAGAAATTGATAAATATACCCGAACCGCTCTTTTTCGGAAAAAACTTGACGGAAAAGCGGTGCGTTGTGAGCTTTGCCCCCACAATTGTATCATTCACCAAGAGAAAACCGGTATTTGTAAAGTACGAATCAATCATCAGGGCGAACTTTTCACTACAACTTACGGCAATCCATGTTCGCTGAGTATCGATCCGATAGAGAAGAAACCGCTTTTCCATTTTTTACCCGGAATAGATATTTTTTCGATGGCAACTGCCGGCTGCAATTTTCGTTGCCTGAATTGTCAGAATTACCGCATTTCGCAAACAACACCCGACCAAATTCAACATTACGATCTTACTCCCGAAAATGCAGTTCAACAGGCTTTGCTCAATAACACGAAAAGCATTGCATTTACTTATACCGAACCAACCGTTTTTTATGAATACATGCTCGAAACTGCTAAAATCGCACATCAGAAAGGCATAAAAATAGTTATAGTTTCGAATGGATATATCAACAAAGAACCACTACTTGAACTCAGTAAATATATTGATGCTGCCAATATTGACCTGAAATGTTTCGACGACAAAATTTATCGTCAATTAACCGGTGGGAGCTTGCAACCTGTACTTGATACTTTGATAACTTTGAAAGAAAGGAAAGTATGGCTCGAAATTACCAACCTGCTGATACCTGAATATTCTGAAAGTAAAGAAAAAATTGAAAAATTATGTAAATGGCTGATGGAAAATGGATTTGAAGAAACTCCGTTACATTTCAGCCGGTTTTTTCCTACATACAAATTAACGAGTATATCCCCAACAACAGCATCAACTTTAATTGCGGCTAAAGAAATTGCTGAAAATTCAGGATTGAAATATGTATATATCGGAAATTTGCCGGGCTTGCACGGAGAAAATACAATTTGCCCTCATTGCAAAAAAATGCTGATTGAGCGCAGGGCTTATGAAATCATGAAAAATATTATCAGTGACGGGTTGTGTGGTTTTTGTGGTGAATTAATAGCCGGAATCTGGCAATAAAAAAAACTTCTTCAAATTGATTTATGCTCTCCTTCTGAAAAAACCGTAGCGGTAAAGATAAACAAATTCGCATTTTTCCATCCATCCCAACTTAAACCTGCTTTATCACGGGCACAATGACCCAGAAATTCCTCTTTTGTCCAGCTTGTATCGGTGGCTACTTGTGGTAAAAATACACCCGAGTGATATCCTTCCTGTATCAAAACACCATGTTTACCGAGTTCAATTTCCGAAATGTTCGAAATTTTCTTCAAAGGTGAAAGTGCTGAAATCTCAATTTCAATATCGGGTAATTCATTTTTTTGTAAAGGTTCAAATCTCGGATCATGAAATGCAGCCGAAACTGCCATTTCCTCCACCATTTTATATAATGGTAAATTCCCTGTCAATCGACCTATACAGCCACGCAACCTCCCGTTTTTGTGTATAGTAACAAAAGCTCCGCAATTGGTTTTCAATGTTGAGGTCAGTTCGTCCGGCATTATTGTCTCCTTTTTTTGATTATTTAGCTTATTTTCAATGGTTTTTCGTGCTATTTGCAGTAGTTTACTTTTTTCTGCATTGGCGAGCATAAATTCTTTTTTGTGATTTTGATTTTCACAAACAGCCATACTCCAGTATCCCACAACACGGTTGCGCTCGCCATAATGTTCGGCATCGCCCGAATTGCAGTATTCGATGGGTTGATATTCAATCGAATCGTTTTCGGCTGTCATATACATTAAAGTAAGCACCGAAGTCCAGCCACACAAACTTGTTACCAAATTAGGAATATGTTTAGCTGCATTACCTGCTAACATTGCCATAAGTGTATTAGGGTCGTTTGAAATAATAGCATCTTTTGTTGCCGCATCTGACTTTACAGCATCAGCATACTTAGGATAATGCGAAAAATCGGTGCTGATAACAAACAAGTTATCAGCATTCAAATAGGGTTTAAGTACTGTTGCTATTTTTTTACAGACTGAAGGATCACTTGTTCCAATAATAATGGGGACAATTGTATAATCCTTTTTAAGTTTAAAATGCAGAAATGGAAGTTGCACTTCGATGCTATGTTCTTGTTTATGTACTTCGGGGTTAGAAGTAAATAAATCGGGAAATTCTTTCGTCAGTTTTTTGCCGAACTCTACGTCCACTTTTTCGGTTCCGTAAGGCATTGTAAAATCACCATCGCAATAAACAGCCGCTTTGCCAAAACTGTGATGATGCGATGAACCAATGACAAATATTCGTTCATATTCAGCATTTTCGGCTAACTGATTAAATGCCGATGCTGCAATTTTACCCGAAAAAACATAACCGGCATGTGGCGACATTACAGCTCTTACATTTTCACTTTTTAATCTTTTTGTTGAAGAAAAATAATCCGACAAATCTTTTTGAAGTCTTTCGGGATCAGCGGAATAAAATTTTCCTGCCACTGCTGGTGGTCGATCGATTGATGCTGAAGTGTTTTTCATTTTATAAAAAAGTTATTTTTTGCAACATAATTTATTTTTAAAACAAATTTACGAATAATAATGTTGCAAAAAAACATAAGTAAGTCAAAAAAAAACGAAGCCACAAAAATGGCTTCGCTTTTTACTTACATCAAAAAAACAGATTATTTATTAAACAAATTCTCTTCGGTAAATTTGCCAATTGCCTGATAGTTTTTATACAGTTCAAGATACATGTTGTGATTCTCGGCATTGGGAAAGTATTCCTGAGCAAAGCCCATTCCCATAGCTTCCTGCGCATCTTCAACTTTGGTGTAAACGCCGGCTGCAACAGCTGCAAACATAGCTGTACCAAAAGCACATGCCTGTTCGGCTTTTGCCACTTTTATCGGCATGTTCAGCACATCGGCCATGGTTTGCATTACAAAAGGTGATTTCAGCGAAATTCCTCCGATACCGATAATCTCTTTGATTTCAACGCCATTTTCGATGAAGCGACCCACAATGGCTTTCGAACCATAAGCGGTAGCCTCGACTAATGCACGGAAAATCAGCGGAGCTGAACTTCCAAGATTTAAGCCTGTGATAGTTCCTTTTACCATTTGATTGGCATCCGGCGTACGACGGCCGTTCATCCAGTCAGTAGCCAAAACAGTCGATTCCGAGACCGGTACTTTCGCAGCTTCTATTGACAAAGCAGGAATGATTTGATCCATTGTTTCGTCAATCAGTTTTTGTTTTGTTGCTTCGTCAATTAATGTGGTTTTTGATAAAATATTTACAACCGGCCAAGCCACTACATTTTTGAACCAGGCATACACATCTCCAAAAGCCGACTGACCGGCTTCAAGACCTATCATGCCCGGAATAACCGAACCATCGGATGGCTCTTGATTCTTGCGTTCTATATATGGTGTTGGACTGATGATGAAAGAGTGGAAACAGGTTTCGAAAAAAACTTATGTCATTTTAATTTTCGCATTATTGCTTTTGTTGGCTTCCTCAATTATTATTTCGTATGGAAGTTATTACGGTGAACAATTAATGAAATAAACTCTTTCAAACAGAAGTTTTTATGCAGTCCTTTTTTCAGCTCTTCTTTTCATTTTTTCAGCTTTTGAGTCAACAATTACGGCACAAGCACCATCGCCGGTAATATTCAGTACTGTTCGCAACATATCGAAAATACGGTCGAGGGCATAAAGCAAAGGTAATCCTTCGATCGGAATTCCGGCGGATACCAATACAGCAACCACGAGCAGCGTGGGTCCCGGAACGCCTGCCTGACCAATTGAACCCACTGTCGAAGTAAGTGCAATTGCCAGGTATTGACCAAAAGTGAGTTCAATACCGTACAATTGCGCAAAAAACAAAGCAACCAGCACAAAATAAATGGCACTGCCTGTCATGTTGATGGTGGCTCCAAGCGGCACAACGAATGAAGTGGTTTCTTTGCTGACTCCCAGATCATTTTCGCAGGTATCTAATGTTACGGGCAAAGTGGCAAGCGACGAAGCGGTTGAAAATGCTACAATTTGCGGTCGTAGCATGGCTTTGAAGAATTTTAAAATAGGTTGTTTCGAAAATAATTTCAAGGTAACCGGATAAAAAACTACCAGTATAAATAAAGCGACAAGTATATTTACCCACAACAGATTACCCACTTTAAATAACAACGCAAAACCAAAGGATCCGGTTGCATCGGCCATTAAACCGAAAACGCCGAACGGAGCAACAAACATCACTTTTCCGATACACCAAATAAGTGCATCGAGCAAATAATTGAATACGTTAATCACCGGTTGTTTTTTTGATTGAGGCAATGTGCTGATCCCAAATCCGAGAAAGAGTCCAAAGAAAATGAGTTGGAGAATATTTCCATTTGCCATTGCATCGATCGGATTAGCCGGGATAACATCAATAATTGTATTCCAGAAATCCATTTTTGCTGCCGGTTCATTGTAATTCTCAAGTGGAAAAAATGCGCGGATAGATTCTATTGAAATGCCGCTTCCGGGTTTAAATATCTCTCCTGCTAAAATGGCAACAACCACAGCCAGAAATGTGGTGATAAAAATATACGCGATGGTGGTAAGCCCGATTTTTCCGGCCGATTTGGTTGCCCCGAGCGATGCTGCTCCTGAAACTATTGAAATAAAAACTAACGGAACTACCAACATTTTGATGAGCTGGATAAAAATTGTTCCTAACGGCGCAAATATACTTGCCGATGTGCCCATAATTTTCCCCACAATTATTCCGATAATCATGGCAATAAGAATCTGAAAACTCAGGTCGGTCAGAATTTTTTTGGTTATGATTTGTTTTTTCATAGTTGTTTAAAAAATATTTAAATAACTTAATTGGTTGAATAACCGTATTATACAATGTGAAAATTTACCCGGTAATGTGCAAATATTTTTTTTAATGCAAATTATTTTATTTGCAATGTTTTCAGCATTTCTGTTAAATACTCCGGCGATTTCCGTAAAAAATACAGCCCTACCAAAATACAAATACCCAGAATTACTCCAAAAACAAGATAACTGTTTTGATCGAAAAGTCCGGTAGTGGCTGAAAAAAGCAAGGACCCGGCTAAAATAAACACAAATGTTACTAAATTGAGATAAGCAATCATATCGCCGAGTTTACGCCCTAATCCTGCATTTTGAATCATCGTTAGATTCGGTATCTGGAATATACCCCCCGAAAATGCCGTCAGAAAAACCAACCCCGCATATAAATAAATTCCTGGTTTAACAAAAGTTAGTATCAGTAATGAAGCTATCATTCCTGTTATTCCGATCAAAATCAACCCTTTATTCACCTTTTTCCCCGATATTTTTCCGGCAGCCCAACATCCTGCAGCGATGCCGATAGCGGCTATTGCCATAATCAAGCCTGTCGTTGAGTTCGATGCTTGATAAATATGTTTTGTGTGAATTACCAGATTCATTTGTAACATACTACCAATAAGCCAGAAAGATGCGGCACCCAAAACAGCACTGTTCACTAAATAATAATCTCGCGCAAAACGGTACGAATCAATTAAAAACCTTACTGGATCCATTTTTTGATTGCCGGCTTGTTCTTCGGGCAACTCTGTGGCTTTTATTTGAAGTGTAACTAAATAGCCGGCAAGGGCGAGTCCGATAAAAAATGCTGACAGTATCCAAAATTTGTAATAATCTGATATAAATGAGGCGGTTATTGTTCCGATTAAAATTCCCAGAAAAGCCATCATTTCGAATACGCCGCTCCCAAACGATACACCCTCTTCACCCCCGATATCGCGGATCAGACTGTATTTGGATGGAGAATACAAACTGCTTTGCGTACCCATAAGTAATACCGAAAACACAGCTAAATACACCCATTCGAAGTAGAAGGATATACACGCCACCAACATAATTGGCAGTTCGAGGAGTTTGAACAACCTGAAAATTTTCAGTTTCGAATATTTTACCGAGAGCATTCCCCCATAAGGCGATAAAAATACATA
>JAURYY010000203.1 GCA_030653695.1 Paludibacter sp.
CAACGATATAGCGACTGTACACATCAATAATTGCCGTTAGATACATAAATCCCTTTTGAATAGCGATATATGTAATGTCAATGCTCCATACTTGATTGGCTTGTGTGGCTTTGGCAATGTGCCTGCAAGTCGGGTAGGCAATTTTTATTCTACGTTTTGTTCCATTTGCTCAAATTACCTGATAGATTCCATCCATTCGGTATATTCTTGTTATTTGAAGCAGCTTCAGCATGTTTTCTTGCGATTTTGATTTCTTTTGCAGTAACAATACATTCTAACCAATTATCGAAAATAGGATTTATTTTTGAGTTAAGCCATCTAAAATTTGAAGATTTGTCTTTAAGTGCATTTTTATAAAATCTGTTACAATTTAAACAGGCGTCATTGGTAATCTTATACTCTTCAACATCTATACACTTTATTTTCACCCATAACTTCATTCCAATTTTGAGAGGTTCACGAAGTAACCTGAAAAGAAAAGATTTTTGATATGCAATTTCAACTAATCTCCTAGTGCACGTAATACAAGAATTTTTAGTTTCCATAATTAAACCCAACGCCAAGCTAATATCATTACTATGAAAATACTCCCGTAAACAATTGGTATAAGATAATATGATTTGGCTGTGTTTTCTTGTTCCTGTTTTTGATTTAAAAGTTTAACAACTTTAATGCTTAACCAAATCCCAACAATGATAACCAAGGTTAAAAGCACTGAAACAAAAATGTTTAACCAAAAAGGATTTTGTTGTAATACTATTTCTCCATCGATAATTCTTTTTGCAGATGAAACTCCGGTAACGTCATCGAATAAATGCTCGAAATATGGTATTCGTGAAGTTGATTTTAAAATGGCTTTATCAAGATGGGCTGCTGCTATAATAGGAATAAATGCTATACCATAATTCAAAAAATAATCTTTTATTTTTATTGATGCGCCCAATATTTTTGAAGCAAGGAATGGTAATAGCCAAATTATTAAAGGAATTAAACCAAATATTATTGCACCTGTCAAAACGCCAATCAAATAGTTATTCGATAATGATAGCGGCTTCAATATAAAGTCAGGTAGTAAATCAAGAATTTTATCGGTAACGCTCCATTCAGACCATATTTCGGAAATTACAAATCCCGAAACAACCAAAACAAAAACCATTTCAGCCATTTTTAATGGTTTCAACCGAAACAGGTCGTTGGCAAAACCAATGTAAGTGAGTTGAGGATTTGGTCTGTTTGCATTTGGTTGTGATTGGTAGTTGCTGCATGTTTTCATACAACCAGCACACAAAATACAATCAGAATTATCTGTAATGTTAGCAGGAAATAAGTCAACGCCACAACTCTTATAGTTTAAATTGTATTGATACTTTTTGTGTATGCAGGATTTATCCTTACAATTATCGCAAACATTTCTATCCTTTACACGCCAACCGAAAAAAGAAAGTCTTGAATACAAACCCAATAAATAACCAACAGGACATACATAACGGCAGAAAGTATTCTTTTCATAAATGCCCCCAATAACGATTGAAACAGCAACAATTGCCAACAGATATATAGCCATAAACGTGGGGTTACGATGTATGGCAAAACCTTGTATGCCGACAAAAAGTATCAGTATATAGAAAATAGTTATTGCCCATCCCGAAAGTAGCCATTTCGGTCGTTTGCATTTAAGTCCAATTTTAGAAAAGAATGTTGTAATTAGTTCAACGGGGCAAACCATACACCAAATTCGACCAAAGAAAATAGCAAGAATAATTATTGCAGGCCACCAATACGACCAAACAATTAAATTACCAAGATTAGTGTTTCGTAATTGTTTTAGAAATACTGCATCGGTTGCATAAGCCATTAATCCCGTTGCAATTAATACGATGTATGCGATTAGTGAAATGTATTTTAAAGAAACAGGGAAATGCCATTTTTGAAGTAAGATATTTAGTTTTTTCATTTTTCGGCAATTTTTATATTAATCCTAAACCTAAAGCTATTGAAATCAAAACAAGCATAATAGCAACTATAAGTTGAATGCTTCGCAAGGTTACTTTTTTAAGCAGTTTTTTACCAAAGTATGCTCCAGCAATTGCAGCGAGAGTAGCCGATATTAAAAGTGAAAGGTTTTCGTGCAGGTTTGCTGATGTAAATCGTGAAGCATAAACTGAAAGTCGGGTAAAGTCAACCAAACAGGCAATCACAACGCCTGTTGCGATATAGGCTTCTTTTGACAATCCGCTTTTAATAAGGAATGCACTACGGATTGCTCCCTGTATTCCTGTTAAACCACCAAAGAAACCGCTCAAAACACCACCCAAAACAAGCTTATCCTTACCAAACTGCACTTTTTGAAACGATGGTGCAATCTCAAGAATTGAGAAAACAATTAATAAAATGGCAATAATGAATTTTACCAGTGTAATCTCAAATTCTTTACCCCACATTTGATATTGAAGAATAGAGGGTAAAACGGTTATTTTAAGCAAAAGCCATGCACCTAAAAATGATGCAAATATTGCAGGGATACCAAACCTTAGCAAAACTGCTTTATCAGTATTTTTGCCTATCAATACAATCTTGAAAAGATTGTTAGAAAAATGAACAACTCCTGTTAATGCTATGGCTATATCTATCGGAAAAAAAATTGCAAATACAGGGGCTAAAATGGTTCCCAGCCCAAAGCCTGAAAAGAACGTCAAAATGGCTGTGAAAAAGGCAGCCAAACAAATTATTATAATTTCCATACAACACTAATTTTAAATTATAATGCAAAATTACTGTGCATGGTTGTCAAATGCATGGTAAGAAATAATGATAAAATGGTATTATTGAAAATGTTTGTTCCTGAATTGTATTGGAGTTATGTTTTCGTGCCTTTTAAAAAACTTTACAAAATTAGATGTGTCGGTAAACGATAGGATTTCTGCTATTTCGTTAATAGTGTTGTCGGTATGTAGTATATATCTTTTGGCTTCAAGCAATATTTGATTTGTGATAATCTCGCTGGTACTTTTACCTGTTTGTTTACGACATATAATATTTAGGTTCTGAGGTGTTGTATTCAGCAAATCGGCAAACTCATTCACTTTATGAAGTAGCGGACATTCTTTGATTAACAGCATTATAAATCTGTCATATATTGGTTGCGAAAACGATGAATTAGTAAGTTTTGTTCCCCTAATTTGCAGTAGTCTCCCAAATAATGCTTTTAGTAGTCCATGAATAATTTCTTTTGAGTACTGCGTATTAAGTTGATATTCATTTAAAATATCTTCCAAAATGTGAGTTGGATATTTGTCTGGTTGAATTTCCAACCTTGTTATTTCAGTTAATTTTCTAACTAAATCAATCAACAAGTTTTCGTTAACTGCATTAAATTCTTTGTCTTTAAAAATGATTACAAATCCTTTGGGAATAGAAGTAAATTGCCAAAAATGGAGTTGTCCTGGTTTTAAAAAATAAAATTCAGG
>JAURYY010000205.1 GCA_030653695.1 Paludibacter sp.
TTGATTTTTATTTAAAATTAATAAAATATGATAATGATAATGAACCATTGTTGATTACGGGAAATAACTTTTAGCGAAGCGTTAAGAAAGTTATTCTCGTTATCAATAATTTGGCTCCCCAGAGCCATCGGTTTGCAACAATGACTTATTTTCTTTGTAAAAGTAGTCATTTTCAAATTGAATAGGACTTTTACGTTGTAACTTAATATGAGGTTTTTCGGTGTTGTAAAGAAACACACTTCGGTCAACCTCAGATTTTAGTTGTTCAAAAGAATTTATCTCTCTGTGTATTAAATAATTATTTTTAATAACGCCGTTAATGCGTTCGGCTTTTCCATTTTCCCATGGGTATTCACACATGCTGTTTATAATTTGGTATTTACGGGTTAATGCCAGAAATTCTTTGTCATAATACTGTCCGCCACCATCGGAATGGAAAATTAACGCTTTAATATCCATATTCAAATCCATGCGGGATTTGATAGCTTTTTGGAGTGCTGGCAAAGTGGTTTGTTCGGTCGTAAGCCGCTCGGAAACGGCATGACCCACAATTATTCTTGTAAAGGCATCAATGATAAAGGTTATATAATAAAACTTTTGGTTGAGCTCAAAATACGTAATATCACTTTGCCAAACCTGGTTGGGTTTAATAATAATTAAGCCAATCAGTAGATTTTCAAATCGGATTACACCCGAACTATCTGTTGTTTTGCGCAGGTTATGCGTGCGCTCAATTGACAGCCCAGATTGCTGACATAGCATCTCAAAACGATCTCTACCAATAAATGTGGGATTTGTTTTGAAATAAATATCACGCAATCCCATAGTTGGATGATCATTGCGAACGGCATATACAATTAGCAAAATTTGCTCTTCTATAGAGCGTTCTTGCAAGTATCTGTCCATGCGTTGATGAAATGCCTGTTTGGTTAATCCAATGCTTTGATAGAGCTTATTTAAACTGTAAGTTAACACTTGTCGGTTTTTCCAGAAGTACTGGATGGTGTGGAAAAGAATTTTTTTTTAATATCCACACCGTAGTTTTCTTCGGCTAACTCTATCATTTTATCCTGAAAATCAATGAGTATCTGCTTTTGACCAATAATTCGTTCAAGCTCAGATACCCGTTTTTTAAGTTCAATTAATTGACGTGTATCGCTATCGGTTTCGACAACCATACGTTCTTTTTTGTTCTTCATACTACCAAATTTATCTACCCAAAGGTAGACGTTTTTGGATGTTACTTGATACTGAGAGCAAATTTCTGATACTTTGGTTTGTCCTGTTTCGATTTCTCTGACCTTTTGCATCTTGAAATTGTCACTAAATCTACGTCGACGACGTTCAGCCGTACTCATTTTTAATTGATCTAATCGTGCCATAATGTTCCACTTTTTTTTGTAAATTTGTTACTTAAAAGTGGTCAACGTATTTCAGGCATTGACAATGTAGACTGGAATTTCTGAATTTCTGAACGAACAGACACTTCAAAGTGGAAATTTTCTCCGAAAATTCTATTATGTTTTTTAAGAAAAAGCTAAAAGAATTTCCTTCAAATCAGAATTAAGACACTAACGTATTTTTTCCCTTTCTCAAATTTCTTGTAGATCTGTTATTACTTGGATTTTTTTTAATGTATCTAAAAAAAATAACAGTTACCCGTTTTGCTTCCTGTTTTCTAAATAAAAGAAGAATGAAAATCCATATCAAATACATGGTGAGTCTTCGTTGCAAGATGGTGGTGAAAGAAGAACTGAAAAAGCTCGGACTACATTTTATTGTGGTTGATTTGGGCGAAATCGAAATCATGGAAGATCTTACCGATAGTCAGCATGATGCACTGAAAGCTGCACTTCTTGACTCAGGACTTGAGTTGATGGACGACAAACGGGCTGTGCTGATTGAGAAAATTAAAAATGTGATTGTTGAAATGGTTCATTATACGGATGATTTACCCAAAATAAATTATTCCGATTATATAAGCGAAAAATTGCATTATGATTATACCTATCTCTCCAATTTATTTTCGGAAGTAAAAGGCATTACCATTCAGCAATTTATTATTCTTCATAAAATTGAACAGGTGAAGGAATTGATGTTGTACGAAGAGTTGAATCTCACTGAAATTTCATATAGATTACAATACAGCAGCGTAGCACATTTATCCAATCAGTTTAAAAAAATAACAGGGCTTACGCCTTCACAATTTAAATTGCTGAAAGACAGACGTCGAACCCCTATTGAAGAAATCTAAAAAACACTCAAAAAAATATGGAAAACCAAGCATCCCGATATGCCCGCAGTCTGACAGAAGCCAGTTTAGATCCTTTGGTGACTATAAGTGCCGAAGGTAAAATTATGGATATGAACCGTGCTACAGCCAACATTATTGGCCTTACCCACGATGAGATTACCGACAGCGATTTTTTTGATTATTTTACCGAACCGCATAAGGCTCGTGAAGTATATCAGGAGGTTTTTAAAAAAGGTTCGGTAGCAGATTATCCGCTCACGTTGCGCCATGTTACCGGTAAGTTGACCGACGTACTTTTTAATGGTTCGGTTTATAAAGATGATGTTGGGAATGTGTTGGGTGTTGTCATTGTAGCACGGGATGTAACCGATCAGAAACGCATTGCTAATGAGCTTACAGAGGCAAAAGAATTTGCTGAACAGGCTAACGAAGTAGCACAGATAGCCAAAGAAGACGCTCAACTTGCCACACACAATGCAGAAGATGCCGTAAAAGCCAAGCAACAGTTTTTGTCGAATATGAGTCACGAGATACGTACGCCAATGAATGCCATTATCGGATTTACAAAAGTGCTGCTGAAAACCGAACTGAATGCCAAACAAAAAGAATACCTCACTGCCATAAAAATGAGTGGTGATGCACTCATTGTGCTTATAAACGACATACTCGACTTAGCAAAAGTTGACGCCGGCAAAATGACTTTCGAACAAATTCCTTTCAGACCGGAGTTATCTGTTTCGGCTATGCTTCATTTGTTTAAACAGAAAATTCTGGAGAAAAATCTGAAACTTGAAGTAGAATACGATAAAAATATTCCAAATGTACTGCTTGGCGATCCGGTGCGTTTGCATCAAATTATTCTGAATTTAGTTAGCAACGCTATCAAGTTTACAACAGTAGGAAGCATTAAAGTAAGCGTGAAATTAATGAGTGAAAATGACGAAATGGCAACCCTTCAGTTTACGGTTTCAGATACAGGAATAGGCGTTGATAAAGCCAAACTTGAAACGATTTTTGACAACTTTCAACAGGGATCGAGCGATAGTTCGCGACTTTACGGAGGAACAGGTCTGGGACTTGCCATAGTAAAGCAACTCATTGAGCCACAGGGTGGAACAATTCTGGTTGAAAGTGAATTAAATAAAGGTTCAACCTTTAGTTTTATTTTAAATTTTCCAAAAACAAATGAAAATCCTGAAACTGAAATAGAAATACTGGAATTGAATGGAGATAGTAAAAATATAAAAATATTGGTAGCCGAAGATGTTCCGCTCAATCAGCTGCTGATGAAAACAATACTCGATGAATTTGGCTTCGAATGCGACATTGCCGAAAATGGAAAAATTGCCGTAGAAAAACTAAAGGTGAATGACTACGATATTGTTTTAATGGACTTGCAAATGCCCGAAATGAATGGTTTTGAAGCAACAAGATATATCCGCAACAAGTTGAATTTAAATATCCCTGTTGTTGCGCTTACTGCCGATGTAACCACAGTGGATCTGGAAAAATGTAAAGCCGTGGGAATGAACGATTATATTGCCAAGCCGGTTGATGAGCGCTTATTGTACAGCAAAATAGTGAGTTTGGTGAAACAATCATCAGCATACGGCGAACAAAATGGGTTTAATGGCAACAGACAACAAAAAGGCAAATGTACGGATCTTGTTTATTTAATGCAGCGAACAAAATCGAATCCCGAATTGATGATGGAAATGATTTCGCTTTATTTAGAACAAACACCGCCATTGGTCGATGCCATGAAACGAAGCATGAAAAACAAAGACTGGAATTCTTTGTATTCAGCTGTGCATAAGATGATTCCCTCATTTTCAATCATGGGTATTAATCACCATTTTGAAAATATGGCAAAAAAAGTGCAGGAATTTGCCAGTACACAACAGCAAACCGATGGAATATCTGATATGGTTCTTCAACTCGAAAAAGTTTGTACGCAAGCTTGTGAAGAATTAAACATTGAGTACAACGTTTTAAAAATTGGAATAAATGAAAACTAAAATAAAGATTTTTTTGGTGGATGACGATGCGGTTTTTTTGAAATTGCTCGAAATTCAGTTTCTCGATCATGGCGATTTTGAAATTGAAACTTTTCCCACCGGCGAACTTTGTGTTGAAAATTTATCACACAAACCCGATGTAATTATCTTAGATTATCTGCTCGACGGTGTTGTAAGAGATGTGATGAATGGTATAGAAACCTTGGATAAAATCAAGATTTACGATCCGGAAATACCCGTTATCATGCTTTCGGCACAGGATAAAATTGATGTAGCTATCAATTGCATGCACCATGCTGCATTTGATTATGTGGTAAAAAGTGAAACTGCTTTTATGCGCCTCCAAAAAATAATTACTACCATTTTCGAAACAAAAAAACTAAAAAAACAACTCAATTGGTATATGGATAGGATGTAAGTTTTATGTTAACGAACGATTTAAAATGATTATAATCGGATAAAAAATACGCTAACCACCAACACTATAGGAATTTAATTGCAATACTCTACTGCTCATCACCCCGCCAAGCTCAGTTCTTGACGGGGTGTTGCGCTTTAATTCCTTGTTGGTGGTAAGGTGCTAATGGCTGAAACATCAACCGACAAACTATCCACAATCATTTTTTATTATTTTTGATTTGCGGTAATTATTTCTTCCATTCAATGCAATTATGCGGCGAATAATCAGTATATTTGCCGCAAGATAATTTACAAACAATGACAAAATACATCTATCAACATAAGAATTGGACTAATTTTACTTGGAAAGATGCGGCAATCAATGCCCTATTTGGAGAGGTTCGTCATTTACAGGGAAAAATTTCGGGACAAATGAATACAATTGGCTTCGCAACCAAAGAAGAAGCTATGCTAACCACACTTACGGTTGATGTTGTAAAATCATCGGAGATTGAAGGAGAACATCTCAACTACGAGCAAGTTCGTTCATCTATTGCAAGGCGACTGGGAATAGATGCAGCTGGACTAAGTTTTATAAACAGAAATGTAGAGGGTGTTGTGGATATGATGCTTGATGCCACCCAAAACTATCTGTTGCCGTTGACCGAAGAAAGATTATTATCGTGGCATTCCGCACTTTTTCCTATGGGATATAGCGGAATGCATAAAATTGAGGTAGCACGCTATCGAACAGGCGAAATGCAGGTGGTTTCGGGTGCAATGGGCAAAGAAAAAATCCATTACCAGGCAATTGCTCCGCAGTTGGTAAAAGTTGAAATGGACAAGTTTCTGACTTGGTTCAATGTGAGCAACAAAACCGACCCGGTTATAAAAGCAGCCATTGCCCATTTCTGGTTTATCATCATTCATCCCTTTGATGACGGTAATGGCAGGATTGCAAGAGTAATTTCAGATTTACTGCTTGCGCGTTCTGAAAATAGTTCCGAAAGGTTTTACAGTATGTCGAGCCAACTACTTGTAGAACGGAAACGGTATTACGAAGTATTGCAAAAAGTTCAGCACAGTAGTAGCGATATTACTGAGTGGTTAGACTGGTTTTTGCATTGTCTGAAAAACGCTTTATTAGAAACTGATAGCACACTGAATAAAATTTTGTACAAAGCAGAGTTTTGGAAAATACACGAAAACACACCAATAAATGAACGCCAGCGTTTGGTTCTAAATAAACTGTTGGAAGGATTTGATGGGAAATTAAAATCATCAAAGTGGGCAAAAATATCCAAATGTTCAACCGACACAGCATTACGCGACATAAAAGATTTAATCGACAAAAGAATTTTACGACAAGAACAACAAGGAGGGCGTAGCACGAACTATGAGTTGATAGCCAACGATTAATATAAAATAATTTGCGACTATGATAAAAAGCGAATAGGGGGATGAAGCCATTTACCATTTACCTCCCGATAGCCCCGATAGCTATCGGGGGGATCATTTACCATTAACCATTAACCATTTTATTCTACATATTATCAACACATTACAAAACAGCTGGTCATTCGTGACTGTCTGTTTTTGTATCCATAAGCGTGAATGATGTAACATATTCACAGAATTGTGTAATGACTTTTCCTGCCAACATCCTCACCTTTACAAAGAAATAATTAAGTTAAAAAAGTTATTCAGTACAAAATTGCAAATCTGAAAGTTTTCGGAATAATAAATACAAAAAAAATAAATTTACCAAAAAATTAATTACAATGAAAAAACTAAGTTACATCATTATTTTTAGCACAGCCTTGATAATGATAGGTTGTTCGGCTTTAAACAAGACACAGAAAGGTGCTATCATCGGAACAGCAGGCGGTGGTGCTGCAGGTGCAGTGATTGGCAGGGCTGCAGGAAATACAGCCTTAGGTGCAATTATCGGAGCTGCTGTAGGAGGTGCTTCGGGTGCTATAATTGGTCATCAAATGGATAAACAGGCAGCCGAAATTGCCAAAACCGTTCCCGATGCAAAAGTAGTGCGGGTTGGCGAAGGAATCGTAGTGGAATTCAGCAGTAATGTGCTTTTCGGATTCGATAAATCAGATTTATCAGCCGATGCCAAAATTAATCTTAATAAACTTGTGAAGATATTAGAGGGTTATCCTGATACAAATATC
>JAURYY010000206.1 GCA_030653695.1 Paludibacter sp.
ACTTAGTGCCTTAGTGGTCAACAAAATGGAAAAACAATATATCGAATTATATAAACAATATCATGAGCTGATAAAATCACATTCGGCTCCGGTGATGAATGTTTCGAGAGATGCTTCTTTTGCACTTTTCGAGCAAATTGGATTCCCTACATCTCAACTCGAGAACTATAAATACAGCGATCTGACAGAACCACTATCAGCGGAATACGGACTGAACCTGAATCGACTGAAAATCCATGTAAATCCTTATGAGGTTTTCAAATGCGATGTTCCAGGTATTCATTCTTATCTGTATTTTGTGGTTAACGATGGGTTTTATCCGGTTCGCGATGCCCGAAACAATGAACTTCCCCATGGAGTTATCATTGGCAGTGTAAGTGAAATTGCCAACACTCATCCCGAATTAGTGGAAGCATATTACGGAAAAATGAGTACCACGAAAATTGATGGCTTAGTGGCTTTCAATGGAGCATTTGCTCAGGACGGCTTCTTTATGTACGTCCCCAAAAACGTTCAACTCGACCGCCCTATTCAGTTGGTAAATATTATGCGCTCGGATGTCGATTTTATGGCCAACAGCCATAACCTGATTATTCTCGAAGAAGGTGCAAAAGCTCAATTATTAGTTTGCGACCACACCATGGACGATGTGCGATTTACCACCAATCGGGTAACGGAAGTTTTCGTAGCCGAACGCGCTACTTACGAACATTACAAGCTCGAAAATACGCATACCAAAACTACCAATCTGGCTACTTTGCTTATTGATCAAAAAGACGCATCGCATGTACTGGCGAATGTGATTACACTGCATAACGGCATAACCCGTAACTCCATCGAAATTGATGTGAATGGTGAACATTGCGAAACCACGCTTTGCGGTATGGTGCTGGCTGATAAAAAGCAACAAGTTGATAATTTTACCTCAATAATACACAACAAACCCAATTGCAACAGCACCGAACTTTTTAAATATGTGCTCGACGACAATGCCAAAGGTGGTTTTACAGGAAAACTGTATGTAGCACGTGATGCACAGAAAACGGCAGCATTCCAGACCAATAAAAATATTTTGTTGACACGTACAGCCAAAATGCGTACCAAACCACAGTTGGAAATTTATGCCGACGATGTAAAATGTTCACATGGCGCTACTATTGGTCAATTAGATGAAAAAGCGATGTTCTATATGCGTTCGCGCGGAATTCCCGAAAAAGAAGCCCGCCTGTTGTTGATGTTCGCGTTTACAGCCGATGTAATTGACAATATCCGTATTGATGCGTTAAAAGACCGAATAAAAATGCTCGTCGAAAAACGGCTGCGTGGCGAATTGTCGAAATGCGAAGGATGTGTGATTTGTCAGTAACAAGGGGGCATGCCCCCTTGTACTATTGAAACGAGTAGAACCTGAACAAAGAACAAAGACAAAAAAGATCAAAGAGACAGACACTTTTTATTTTTTTTCGTTATTAAATATAAATTTAAGCGTAATAATAAGTTGCGCTTTTTTCGTAAATTCATGAAACTTACTCCCGAATTTATCCGACAAAAACTAAGCGATTCGCTTCCGGGATTATCATCGCATTTGAAAATGGCTCCGGCATCGCGTGCAAAGGAAATGACATTATTGAGCGGAAATTTTGACAATGCAAAAAAAAGTGCTGTAATGATTCTGCTTTTTCAGGAAGATAACAGAATTAAAGTCATTTTTATTCGCCGCAGTAATTATGTGGGTATTCATGCCGGACAAATTGCTTTTCCGGGCGGAAGGTTCGAAGAAAGTGATGTTTACATTGAAAACACAGCTCTGCGAGAAATTGAAGAAGAGATTGGAATTACTCCCGACAAAATTGAAGTACTCGGGCGTCTAACTGATATTTATGTGCCAACCAGTAATTTTCTCATTTGTGTTTTTGTGGGTTTTATCAACCAAAAACCGAAATACACGATGAATGTACACGAAGTATCCGAAATTATTGAACTTGATTTGATGGATTTTTTCAAAGAGGATATTATTGACGAAAAAGAATTTGTTATTCCTTCGGATCATATTTCGGTCATTGCCCAGTATTATAAAGTCGGTACTATCGAATTGTGGGGTGCCAGTGCTATGGTTATGACCGAATTGATAGATATTATAAGAGGGTGAAATTTCACCCTCTTATAATATTGAAAACATGAATTTTGATAATTAAATTCCTATTGTCTTTGTTCTTTAATCTTTGTTCTAATGTCTGTTAAAAACTTATTTAACCCCTAATTTCTTCAAAATCTCTTTAGGTACTGCATCTTTGTGAACTACGATATTGATTGTTTTATGCAAAACAAATGATTCGCTGGCATACCACGTTCCTTAACTCTGCCTCGAAAAATCCGAGTGCAGAAAAACTCCTGCAGGTGCCGGAACTTGCCTGATTTTTTACAGTCGTTATTTTGTTTTGTTTTTGAATAACAAATTGAAAAGTATCAACTTGAAGTGTGTCTTGAGCATTTGCACATATACTACTCAATAGTATAACTGTTGTCAATAGCCCTTTTTTAATCATATAATTATTTTTTTTGAATTTTTTTACGATAAATCAGCTGCTTTGTAGCAGTCGTATGCATTTATTTAAAAACACTACCAGATTGCATCATCACAATCTTACCGAAAGTGGCAAGTTTTTTCATATCAATCTTTTTCTTATTACCCACAACAATGTAAGCTATGGTACGACTTTTGATTTGTTGATCGTAAAATGCTGCAATATTGTCAATATTCATGTTCGAAACGGCATCAATCAAAGCTTGGTTCGGGTCCGAAGTATATCCTTCACTTTTCAACGATGCAATTTTTGACGAACGTACACGCAAGGTAGGATAATCGTTGTTGGCATCGTTTATTACATCCTGACGCGATGTTTCCACTCTATCGGCAATAAGAGGCATAAGTTTGAGAAGAGAATCCATTACTTGCATGGCATCCAATGTCTTGTCGCATTGCGTCGAAAGTTGAGTAATCAATTGTCCGTTTTTATCTTTATGTTTAAAGTACGGAAGTCGGTAAACTGCCCGGGCGCGATAAGCCAACGACCGGAATTCGCGGATTTGCTGAAAAACAAGCGAACTCATGCTTCCGCCAAAATAATTATTAAACAAAGCTGCCGCATGACGGGAGGAGGGGTCGGGGCTGACAGCCCCAATCAGGAAGCCATTCACTATGCTTTGCGACGATTTGGGTGCATCGATAAAATAAACCAACGGTTCGTTCGTCGGTAGTAAATCGCGATGTACAGGAGATTGCGAGGTAGTAATAATTTCTTCTACGGCGATATTTTTTTTCACTTGATTTACAACTGTTTCTACCGATAAATTGCCACAATAGTGTATGTTGCATTCCACTTTGGTAACCAATTTAAACTCTTTCAGCAAATCCTCGCCTTTTAGGTTTTTCAGTTCGGCAATCGATAAACGGTTCAAATATTCCGATTGATTCCCATAGCGGACTTTATCGAGCAATGCAGCTGCAATATTGTCGGGCGATTGTTGCTCGGTTTTGTTGTTTATCCTTATTTCATCCACCACTTTTTTTAGTTTTTTGGCATCAGGGCTTACGTTTTTCATAAAATTACCTACCAGCGCAAGTGTTTCGTCGAAGTGTAGATCGAAACCTGAAACATGGATTGTAAAGGAATTTTTTTCGGACGAAAAATCCATTGTACTTCCTATAGTCTGAAGTTTGTTGCGTAGTTTTTCGAAAGAAAGCGTATCGGTACCCAACTTGTCAACAAAAGAACCCATAGGTGAAATTAGTTTCGATGCCAAGGTGCCTTTGCCGAATTCCAACTCCATGCTGAAAATGTTATTGACCGGGTTGGGCGTAACATAAAGTGTTGTTTTGGGGGCAAGCCGAACGGTTTGTGCATCGTTTTCGAAATCAAGAAAACGGGGCTTTGCTTCGTCCGATTTTACATTTTCTAATTGTAGGGCGTATTCCGATTTTGCTTCGGTATTTTTAGGTATAATAGGAGCAAAGCCCGGTTTGGTAAGGTTATCTTTCGGATAATTACCTGTTTTTTTGGTTATTTCGAGATAATTGTCGGTAAAATATTTGTTAGCTGCTCGTACAATATCCTCTTTTGTAATGTCATTTATTTCTTTAATTTCGTTCAGATATTCTTTCCAGCTTTTCCCTGTCGAAAGGAGCGAAATCATTTTTTGAGATCGCGAATCAATATCTTCGAGCTCAGTTTCGTAGTTCCGTTTTTGTTCCAATTTAAGGCTGTTAAATGCTTCATCGGTAAAATCGCCACGTTTAATTTTTTCAATTTGGTTTACTGCCAAATATTTGGCTTGACTGTACGATTGAACCATTAGTTTTGGTATGATTAATACGCCCAAAATTCCGGTTTCGTTTAAACTTTCGGACATAGCCCGAGCTTCCATCAGTTTGCCATCGGACGACAGTTTGTCTAAATATCCGGTTTTGTTCGAGTTGTTCAGTAAGCCGGAGATGATTCGAAGTTTGATTTCATCTTCGTGATTGGCAGGAACGCCACGCCAGCCCAGCACCATTATTTTAACCACCGGAATAGGAAGTTTTACTTCAAAACTTTCTTTTCCGTTAAATGGTTTCGGGGCAGGCGATATTATTTTAGGAGCTTCGCCTTTGCGAATGCGAGAAAAGGTTTTTTCGAGTATGGGTAAAAGTTCGTCCGAATTAAAGTTTCCGCTCATTATCAGTCCCATATTTCCGGCTACGTAATAATTTTCAAAAAACTTTTGCATGTCCGACAGTTTTGGGTTTTTCAGATTTTCGGTGCTGCCCAATATGGGATAAGCATAAGGATGCGGGGCAAAGTAACGTTCGGTTAGTTTATCTATTGCCTGTCCACCAATGCGGTCGCTGTACATATTTTTTTCTTCGTACACTGTTTCTAATTCGCTCTGAAACAAACGAAAAACAGGGTTTAGTAAGCGTTCGCTGTTTACTTCAGCCCATTGATGGATATATTGTGGCGAAAATTCATTGTAATAAACCGTATAATCGAACGAAGTGCCGGCATTTAACCCGCTGCCGCCGTAGCGCGAAATCAGCCGGTCGTACTCATTGGGAATTGCATAATCAGCCGAACGGATGCTTAGCGCGTTAATTTCTTTTTGTAGCTGAAGGCGTTTGTGCTGGTCGGTAACAGTTGCCAACTCGTCATATTTCAAGGCTATTGAATCGAGTAATATTTTTTCGGCAGTATAATTTGTGGTTCCAATTTTATCGGTTCCTTTGAACATGATATGCTCAAAATAGTGGGCAATACCGGTGTTTGGGCAGTCTTTAGCTCCTGCATTTACCAATACAGCTCCGAATACTTTGGGTTGCGAGTGATCTTCGTTGAGCCATACGGTAAGCCCGTTGCTCAGTTTGTAGGCTTTCACTTCGAGCGGGTTCGCAGCCTGCGCTGATACTGAAACGCACAAAACAAAATAAAAAAAAATGGAATGGAAAGTTTTTTTCATAAGTTAGCACTGGGGCATGCCCCATTATTAGTTGATTTGACAAATACCGGTAAAAAACAATTTAGTGGCTTCTTAAGTAAGAAGCCACTAAATTAAATAATTGGATGCGTAAAATGTTATTTTGCCGGAATATTTTCCAATGTAGCCAATAAATAATCCCAAAACATTTGCACGGTATCGATTTTTACTTTTTCGTCGGGCGAGTGCGGGTAACGAATGGTAGGTCCGAACGATATCATATCCATATTCGGATAATGAGTACCCAGAATTCCGCATTCCAAGCCGGCGTGAATGATCATAACTTTCGGTGTTTTGCCGTAGTTGTCTTCGTACACTTTGGTCATAACTTTCAGAATGGGTGAATCCAAGTTTGGTTTCCAGCCCGGATAGCCACCGGTGAATTTAACTTTTGCACCCGCCAACGCAAAATTACTTTCGACAATCGAAGCTAATTCGTCTTTACGCGAATCAACCGAACTGCGCAATAGCGACTTCAACTCAACCGAAGTTCCGTTTGATTTAATAATGGCTACGTTGTTCGATGTTTCAACCACACTCGGCATTTCGGGAAGTACGCGAAACACGCCATTGAAACAAGCAGTTACGCCATTAATCAGATCATCCTGAATTACTTCGGGCAATAATCCTGCTGGTAATTCTACTTTTTCGATGGTAAAAATAATATTGTCTTCAACACCTTTGAATTCTTGTGTGAAAAGTTCTTCGCATTCCTTCACAAAATCAATCAAATCTTCAACACCTTCTTCGGGAACCGTTATCACTACAAATGCTTCGCGTGGAATAGCATTGCGCAGGCTTCCGCCATCGATACTTGCCAAGCGGGCTTCATATTCGGCTACAGCTGTTTTAAGGAAGCGGAACATCAGTTTATTGGCATTGGCGCGTTGCAGGTGAATATCCACGCCCGAGTGTCCGCCTTTAAGTCCGGTGAGCGAAATTTTCAGGGCTATATCGCCTTCGGGAACTTCCACTTCGTTGTAAGCAAACGATACGTTGGCGTCTAATCCGCCGGCACAACCCACATACAATTCGCCCTCATCTTCCGAATCCATATTAATCAAAATATCACCTTTCAAAAATCCAGGCTGTAATCCGAAAGCACCATGCATGCCGGTTTCTTCGTCAACGGTAATAAACATTTCGATCGCCGGATGGACAATTTCTTTCGATTCGAGAACAGCCATGGCAGCAGCTATACCAATGCCATTATCGGCTCCCAAAGTTGTGTCTTTAGCCGTTACCCAATCTCCGTCAATGTAAGCATCAATCGGGTCGGTTTCGAAATTGTGCGTTACATTGCTGTTTTTCTGCGGAACCATATCCATGTGCGCCTGAAGTACTACCGTTTTACGGTTCTCCATGCCCGGAGTAGCTGGTTTACGTACCAATACATTGCCTATTTCATCGCGCAGGGTTTCGAGCCCGAGCGATTTGCCGTAATTTTCGAGAAAAGTAGCGATAGGTTCTTTTTTTCCTGATGGACGCGGTACTTGTGTCAGGCTGTAGAAGTGTTGCCAAAGTGCTTTGGGCTCAAGTTGGCTAATGTCATTTTTGTTCATTGGTATTTGTATTTGGGTAATTATTCACATTTATATTTATGCAAATATCAGTAATTATTTTTGAATAACCTTTTGAAAGTTTGATTTTTTAGTAAATTTAAGTAACAATGCAATATCATTGTTTTTTGTGATGTAATTATTTTTACCAATTTCAATTAAAGAAATATTTCTGTAATAAGTCATGAAAATACAAGGTTATTTAAAATTAAATTGGTAATTTTGCGGTCAAATTCAGAGGGTGTTTACCAGACTGAGAAAACATGAAATTATTAATTAATAAATCATTAAAATACAGATATTTGAAAGTATTTTGGTTGCAAATATCCAAACAATAAAAAACGAAGAAAATGTATAAATTTGTAACTGCCCAGGAGGCTGCAAGTTATGTAAACGATGGCGACATTGTAGGGTTCAGCGGATTTACGCCTGCCGGCTGCCCCAAAGAAGTTCCAACGGCTATTGCCAAACGTGCCGAAGCATTTCACGCCGAAGGGAAAGAGTTTAAAATAGGGATGTACACCGGTGCATCCACAGGCGACTCATTGGATGGTGCTTTAGCCAGAGCTAATGCTGTTTTATTTCGAACGCCGTACCAATCGAATAAAGATTTGAGAAGTGCATTGAATGCCGAACGCGCTCCATATTTCGATATGCACTTATCCTCCATTGCACCACATTTGCGTTTCGGATTTATGCCCAAGCCAAAATTTGCGATTATCGAAGCTTGTGAAATAACCGATGACGGGGAAATAATATTAACCGCAGGTGTTGGTATTTCGCCCACAATTGCTAATTTAGCCGACCATATTATTATCGAACTAAACTACAATCACCCGAAGGAGCTTCGCGGTTTTCACGATATTTTTGAACCGGTCGATCCACCTCACCGCTTGCCCATGACTTTACTGACCCCATCCGACAGAATGGGTGTACCTTATGTTAAAGTTGATCCGGCAAAAATTCTTTGCGTAGTTGAAACGTGGCGCGACGATGAAGTAGGAGGTTTTACGCCTACCGACGAAGTAACAGATAAAATAGGACAGAATGTGGCTAATTTTCTGGCTGACGAAATTAAATCAAAACGTATTCCGAAAGAATTTTTACCCATTCAATCGGGCGTTGGAAACATTGCCAATGCTGTTATGTCTTCGTTGGGTACAAATCCGGATATTCCTGCCTTCGAAATGTACACCGAAGTTATTCAGGATTCTGTCATCGAGCTGTTGCGAAACGGAAAAATACGTTTTGCAAGCGGCTGTTCACTGACCATCACTACGCCGGTATTAAAAAGCGTGTACCAAGATTTAGAGTTTTTCCGCGACAAAATTGTTCTTCGTCCTCAAGAAATGTCAAACAGTCCGGAACTTGCACGCCGCCTTGGATTAATTACAATAAATACAGCCTTAGAAGTCGATATTTTTGGAAACGTTAACAGTACACACGTGTTGGGGTCGAAAATGATGAATGGAATTGGCGGTTCGGCCGATTTTACACGCAGTGCTTATATTTCCATCTTCACAACTCCATCCACTGCCAAAAAAGGACTCATCAGTGCTATTGTTCCCATGGTAAGTCACGTGGACCAAACCGAACATTCGGTCAATATCATTATTACCGAACACGGAGTTGCCGATTTGCGCGGAAAATCGCCCATTCAACGAGCCGAAGAAATTATTGAAAATTGTGTTGCACCCGAATACAAACAAATGTTACACGACTATCTTGCACTTTCTGGTCCTTGTCATACGCCAACTGACTTGCACGCTTGTTTCGGTATGCACACTCAGTTTATGAAAACCGGCAGTATGCTCGGTACAAATTGGGATGATTTTAAAGAAAAGTAATATATAGTGTCTGAACGAATACCTATATCTAATAGATATACAGCAATTTAAATTCATAAATTAACAACGAATATTTTTCAATTATTTTGGAAATAGTTTGTCAAGCACTTGTATAATCTCAAATCAAGAGGTCAAAAAGTAGGATGTATTTTTCGTCCATATAATTGTTTTCAATATTTGTCAAGTCATGCAAACAGATCTCTCGTTACGCTTGATTACCACCAATAATCTTGCTCGTGAATTTTTGGAAAAAGCACAACACGCCATCGAAAAATACATCGACAGCAGCGAATATGACGTGCCGCTTTTTGCAAGCGAAATGGCTATGGGACGCACCAGACCATTAGGCAAAACAAAGGGAATTACGGGACATACTCCAAACGATTTTATAATATCAGACTTCCTGACCTCTCGCATATTTAGTTGTCGGTATTTGTTTCTAACACACAGCAAACTATGATTTATACAGTTCAATATCAATATATTACAGATATAATACGCCGAATTTACGATAGATACGACAATCTGATTTACGATATGGGCATTGTAATTTATTGATTTATATCATGGGGTCAGGAAGTCTGAATATATACAACGAATAAATTAATCTGACATAATAACTTGCAACTAACTAATACACTGCACTTTTCCCGTCCCGATTCCCGTCCCGATTCCCGTCCCGATAGCTATCGGGAATCGGGACGGGAATCGGGACAAACTCTCAAACTTATTTTTCACAACGTTCTTATTTTCAAGTTTTTAAACGACACTTCATCTCCATGGTCCTGTAAAAGAATATGTCCTTCGGCAGCTTCGCCAAAATTGGGCCAAACGCTGTATTTGCTGTAATTAACCAATGCGCGCCACATTTGCGTTCCACGTTCGTATTCTATAATTTTAATGTCATTCAGGTAATGTTCAACTTTATTGCCTGTTACCACAATGCGTGCATTGTTGTAAAAACCTGCACGAAAAGGTTTGTTGTCTGGAGCCGGCATAAGGTCGTACAATGAACCCAAGGTGCGGTTTCCTTTTACGCCGAGTTTTGCATCGGGATGATTTTTGTCGTCTAATATCTGAAATTCGCAACCGATCGACGATCCTTCTCCTTTATTTAAATCAGTATCGACAAAATATTTGATACCGCTGTTAGCACCTTTTGTAATCATAAAATCAACCGATAGTTCAAAGTTTTTATATTTTTTGATCGTAACAATATCGCCGCCGTTGGTAGATTCGCCACCAGTTGATTTTTGTACTTTCAAAATGCCATTGTCAATAACCCAACCTTTTTCGGGGAATGTTTTCAGTTTTGCACCGCGCCAACTTTCGGTTGTTTTTCCATCCCAAAGCAATTTCCAACCTTGCGAAGACTCTAATTCCGAAATGGAATTGTCGATGCGGTTTACTTGCGGAGCAGCTTCGTTTTCAGGTTTTCGAACTTTTTGTAAATCAACTGTACATATACGGATGTTTTTCCACTGAATGGATTTACCTTCCTGCTCCGTTTTGCCTATTGAATGTACTTGCAAAGCAATAAAACCGCTTGCATTTAAATTATCAAGGATGTTCGAACACGGCACATCGTTGAGCCAGGTACGGATACTTGTTCCAATGGCTTCTATGCGCACTTTGTTCCATTGGTCAGGCTTATATGCAGTTTTGGCTTGCGGGTTTTTGTCTAAAGCATACAGCCAACCGCGTCGGGCTTCATCATAAATTCCGCCGCTCCAAGCTCGTGGCGATGGGTCAATTTCATATTGATAACCGTGAACGCGGCCGTCCTGAAATTCTTTAACACTATTACTACGGAACTGAATGCCTGAATTTAAATCGTTATCCACTTTGTATTCTAATTCCAAAATAAAATCGCCGTACATTTTCTCTGTTGCTAAAAATGTATTAGGTGTATTCATTTTCGAAATTCCGGTGATTATCCCATCTTTCACCACATAATCGGCAGTTCCGTTCAGTTTTTTCCAGCCTTTCAGGTTTTTGCCATTAAAAAGATTTTCCCATTTTTCTTGCGAAAGTGCCGGAAGTGTAGCAATCAGTATTGCTGTCAGTATTAAACTTGTTTTTTTCATTTTTTTTATTGTATTTGTTTTTAAGTTTATAGTTACTTGTTAGTTTATAATTCGCCCATCGAATTTTGCAAATATTATATTTAGTTCGTTTTCCGGGGCAAGAAAAGCTACTTTCGAAAGCAATTCGCCCACCGCCGGATCTTTGGTGATAACCGAAACCGGCTTTTTAGTTTTCTCAATTGTTCCGTTTAAAGGATTTATAATTGGCCATTTGGTTGCAACGCTATTGCCCGATGTAGTCAGACATTGGTTGAGCAAAGTGCATTCGAGCCCGTTGGCTGGAACACGTATTTTCCATCCTTCGCCGTGTGGATGATTGCCTTTGGCGAAAATTGAACTGTTACCGATATTTATCAATGCATTGTCAATACATTTATATTCAACAATATCCATTATTTTTTTTAATGTATATCCTTTAATAAAACCCGACAAATCGAGTCGTACGTTTGTTTTTGTAAATTCTACCGTGTTATTTTCAGTATGAATAATAAATACATTTTTTTTATCACCACAAGCATTAAAGGAATTAACAGTAATATCAAAATAGCCCAGGGAGTCAGAATTAAACTGCAGACAATCAGCTAAAATGTTACAAAGCTCAGGCGAAACTTTGACTGCTTTGCCAAAATTATTTTCATTCACATAGCTTAGTTCACTTTCGGGATTAAAACGATTGGTCATTTTTTCGTATTTCGAGATTTCAGTTTCAATTTCAGAAGCTATTTGTAATAAATCATCTCTATTCGATTCAACGAAAAATGCCAAATCAACCCGAGTGTTCATAGCTTTGAACCAGGCATAAAAAAACTTTTTTCTATCCGAAATAATTTGTTGTGTATGTTGCACAGCCCTATAGTTTTATAGGTTTATAATTGGTGCGAATTCAACGGTTATGTTTTTTTTTTCTTTAGTTCTACTTTACTAAATTAGATTTTAACATAATATCTATCTATATCTGCCTGTCTTTTCCTATGTCTAATTCGGATATGTTCCATGCATAAATCAACTTCTTTTTGAGTTGCAAAATTTATTGCGATTACCAATAACCTTGCGTCTCGAACGCTTAATAATGGTATCTCTTCCTGTTCCTGGAGCTTTATATTCAGCAAATAAAGACTTGCCATTAATACTAATGCCATGTGATGTTGCCATGCCAACCAGCCTGTTACCTGATAACCAGACATTCCCAATTCGTTCTTGCAATCATCAAAACAACGTTCTACCCAATACCGACTACATTGAAAATAAGCCCACTGCTTGTTGGTATATTCTTGAATGTCACCATTGCTTAATGAGAATTTTGTTTTCTCAGATAGGGTAATAACCAATGTCCTTTTACATGCTTTATCTTCATTTCCATCCCAATGCCAAACGGTTACTGTATGAACTTTTGCCACCTTCCAACCTTTGGCAGTCTGTCTTACATTTTCTGTTGTATAATCCTTATCTGTAAGGGTTTTAATGTAGTTCTGTAACTGTATAGGTTGTATATCTGGTTGTCTGTTTGTGGGTATTCTGCCTTTATTTCCTTTACGCTCTGGTATCGAAAACGTGGGTTCAGACAGGAAAACCGTTTCATCTTTATGCACATCCAAAACATAAAATTGTTTCAAAGCATCCAAAGCTCTTGTTAGTTCTGCATTGTGCCCGTATAGCCCGTCACCAGCGATAAAATCAAATTCTACATCGGCGGCAATGGCTTGTTTTATTAACTTCAAAGCTAACTGTGGTTTGGTTTCAAATTTCTGTTCCTCTGTTGGGATGCCTGCTTCATCGCATCTTTTTTTGTCATTTGTCCAACATTCAGGTATAAAAAGTTCAGTACCAACCAATGTGCAAAACTTACCATTTGCCAGCGAAGTATGAACCGCAACCTGACAATTATCCACTTTCCCTGCTACTCCGGCATATTGACGAGATACTGCAACTGACTTTGTGCCCTTTTTTAAATGGGATGTTTCGTCAACAACAAGACCTGTTGGAAAACCACTCTTCAACTTTTGATCTCTCAATAAATTATCAGTAGCCTTGAGAGTAGCATTGTTAACTTCAGATGCACTCCAATTACTTACAGACAAGAAATGAATGTATCGTTTATAGTCGGAATCTTCAACTTTTTCTGTCATGCGCTCCATGTTTTCATGTCCTTTTTCGCAACGAAGCAGCCCCGCTAAATACTCAACTGCTGTGTGCGTACTGTCCATTCTGTATACTCTAAATAACCCATTAAAACAGTTGATTATGAGCTTATTGACTGCTTTTAATCGCCAATTGGCATATCTGCTTTTTGAAAAGAAATTTTTTTTCTCTGTTCGTTTTGTGTTCATTGTCAAAACAATCAGAGTTGATTTATAATGACACAAATATACTAATAATCAGGCAAATAACCAAATATATTTATACTTTTTATTTTAGTTCTACTTTACTAAAATAAAACAATACAAGATTTTAAACCACAATAGGCACAATAGAAAATAGATAAAAGAAAAAAAGCAAACATTAGACAAATACCTAACGGCATTTTTAATGGCAATATCTTTATTTTTAAATTAAACTATTGTGCCTATTGTGGTTCATTCTTTAATTTGGTAAAGTAGAATTAGTAAAGTAGAATTAGCAAAACCATGTATTTTAAGGCTGAAACAATTAATCGGATAAAACACCAAAGCATGTAGATGACCAAACTAAAAACCAATACATAATGCAACGAAGAAAAAAGTTCGCCAAAGTTAGACTTGTAAATGATAATTGCAAGTAAGTTGACTAAGGTGCCAATAACAAAACAAACAAGCAGAGTAATCAACTCTCGTATTACCCGTTTTCCTGAAATTGTAATATCTTTCATTTTAGCAGTTAAAATTTAAAAAATGGTCAACTATTTTTTGTGATTCAAATAATCTATTTTATAGCTGTCAGGAAAAATAAGTGTACGTTCTTCCGTCATAGCCTGATGCCCAAGCAAACTGAGTTGTGTTGCATAATAACCTTCTTCGGCTATCATTGCCGGTTGTTTTTCGGTAATAACAGCCTCGGTAAAAGCTTCGAGCATCAACGATGTGCCATCGCTTTCGGGCTTTTTATCAAGTAAGTAATGACCATTGTTGATGTTTGCCATTTCGGGCACCCAACTTGTTCCGGCAAATGGCAACGAACCGAAAACTGCATTTTCCACATCATTTATCAGTTGTAAAAATGCAGGAGCAGGTGGAATTTCTTCGTAATAATATTTGCTTTTTTCAGGTTCGATAGTTCCTTTGTTACACAGAATTTGCTCTTCCAATCCGTAAAACTTATTCGACAACACCGAATCAAAATTCATTTTCACGCCATTGTCGAACACGTAAATACAACTCACATTATCCCAAACTTCGCGTTTTTCTTTCCAAAAAGTGAGTGCACCATGTCCCATCACTTTTTCGGGTATTTGGCGCATTGCCCACGTTCCTATTTGCAACTGGTGGCAAGCCAATTCGGTCATAATGCCCTTAGAACAATCACCATACAATCTCCAGTTGATTTGTTTATCAGTTGCATTTGGCGGTACTGGTCTGCGCCAATCGTTGTTGCGGTGCCAAAAGGTACGAATACCGCTAATTTCTCCAAATTCGCCTGAATGTACCATTTCGATGGCGTGTATGTAACGCGGGTCGAAAAGTCGTTGCTGTCCGATGAAGAATACTTTTTCTGTCCGTTTGTGTTTTTGAAAAATTTTAAGCGTTTCGTCCATTGTATAGGCAATGGATTTTTCGCAAAACACATGTTTATCAGCATCAAAAGCGTCCATTACCATGTCGTAATGCAAGTGTAAAGGTGTTGCTACAACCACTGCATCCACATTTTTATCTTCGAGTAGCTTTTTATAATCGGTATATATTTTTGCTTTGGGTGCCATTTTCAGGGCAGCATCAATCGATGGTTGAAAAACATCGCAAACAGCTACAATTTCCACTTTCGGATGTTGCACCAGAAAACTCATTAACAATTGTCCACGCGAACCGGGACCAATAACGCCAATACGTGCCTTGCTATGAACCGTATGTTTTTGCTCCGAAAACACCGAAAACCACGGGCTAGTAGCAAGCAATACGCCGCCACTCAGCATTCCCATGCTTTTTAAAAACTGTCTTCGGTCAATATTTGTCATTATGTTGTGGGTTGTGTTTTTCCCCTTAAGGGGTTAGGGGTCTTATAATTTATAAAAATACATCCATTCCTTGCGGGGTTCAGCGCCAATAAGGAGTTGGTTGGCTATTTTATTGTTGGTAATTTGTTTTGTTTTTCGGTCGAACAACAGTTTTGTATTCAGCTGCTGAGCTATAACTCCCAGACAAAACACATGGCTCAATGGTCCGGCAATTTCGAAAGGCGAACGTGTTTTCTCCAGACCTTTGCAAGCTAACAAAAAGTTGGCAAAATGATTGGATGGGCTAAGACGAACTTCGGGGAGTTTTGATTGCATTTCCATCGCTTTTTCTTCGGGAATAATTGACAAGGAGCTGCCGTGTGAGCCCCCCTTGAAAGTTAGTTCTTTGCCGTAAATAATTTTTCCCGGATTCAGCTTAGATGGAACTATAAGTCCGTTGCTTGGTGGAGGAATGCTTGGGTCAAGTTCTACATTTCCGTATCCTGCCGGAACGGGTGGAAAATTATCAATCCCATCGTACCATGTTATGTCGCAAGCCGGCATGTCCCGGCGTTTAGGAAATTTAAAATTAATGGTTGAAGAATAGGGAAAGAAAAATGGGTTATGACCCTTGGCATACATCATGTTGATTTCGGTTGGTAGTCCCAAGTCCAGAAATTCGTGGGCAGTATCTATTATATGTGCTCCCCAATCGCCCAATGCGCCCATTCCGAAATCGTACCAGCAACGCCATTGTCCGTTTATATAATCTTTGTTGTAATTTTTGAATTGTTCGGTACCCAACCAGGTGTCCCAGTCGAGTGTTGATGGGATTGACTCGCCTGCTGGCATACTTTTCATGTTCGAGTCAAATTTATGCCAGCGACGCGGATTGTTCATGTGAGCAGTAATGGCGGTGACATCTTTAATAATGCCGGCTTCTTTCCAAGCTTTAAACTGAAAATAGTTGGCTTCGGAATGTCCCTGATTGCCCATTTGGGTAACCACTCCATGTTTTTTTGCAGCACGCATCATCAATTCCACTTCGCGAAAAGTGTGAGCCATAGGTTTTTCGACGTACACATGCTTGCCAAGCGACATAGATAACATGGTGGCAGGGAAATGGCTGAAATCGGGTGTTCCAATCACTACGGCATCAATCGAATTCGCCATTTTGTCGAACATTTTACGAAAATCCTGAAAACGCGGGATATTGGGGAATGCACTTATAATCTCTAAAGTATGAGGTGCACCCATGTCGGTATCGCACAAAGCTACAATATTGCAATGCCCGGTTTTGTAAAGTTTTTTGATGATTTCATCTCCTCTATTTCCAATGCCGATACAAGCCAGATTTACTTTGTCATTTGTCCCAATTTTGCGTGGGTTCGATTTTTTAGCCGAAAGAGTTGAAATTGGTAAGGTTGACAAGGCGGCTGAAGCAGTGATGAGCGATAACTGGCGGAGAAAATCGCGTCGGGAAGTTTTTGATGTGAAGTTCATAAATAAGAGATATTAAAAAAAAAAGGTTATTTTAAAAAACAAAACTACACAAAGATAAAAAATAAATTCTCAAATAAAAAATAACAGTTATTTGAAAATTAAAAAGTGAGTCCATTGTATAAAGTATATTTTGCTCTAAAATAGCGATTTTTTTAAAAAATGTATTTAAATATCTGATATTAATAAATCGAAAAATGTTAAAAAACAAGATTTTCGACTTTATATAGTGGACTCAAATGTGCTATGAAGTAAATCAGTATAAATAGAATAAACGTCAAATATAACATACGCTTTGAATTATGTAAATAATTGATATGCAGTAATCTTACAACAACTGTCGGGATGGTTTGAGTGTTGTTTATTATTGACAGTAAAAGTTAAATAATTTATACTGTTAAGTTTGTTGACATGCATTTAAAAGGTGTTTTATAACAGCTCGTTGATTTAAATACCAAGTTTAAATCATTTTAGAACATTAAGTTTTATGTAAATTATTTAAATACTGCGTTAAATATATTTTTCTAAATTTGTCAAGTCACAAAATGATGTTTTTTATCCTTTAAATAACGCTCAAAACAGAAAGTTATAACCTTATTATCTAATTTAATTAAATGAAGACCGACATTGAAATTGCTCACGAAATTGAATTAACACCCATATCGAAAATAGCCCAAAGTATTGGTATTTCGAACGAATCAGTTATCTCGTACGGACCTTTTATAGCTAAAATACCCTGTTGCTTGATCGATAAAAAAAGAACCCGTAAAAGCAAACTGATACTTGTTACGGCTATCACACCTACTAAAGCAGGGATTGGCAAAACAACCGTTTCCATTGGGTTGAGTCTTGGGTTGAACCAAATTGGTAAAAACGCCGCTGTTGCGCTGCGCGAACCTTCGCTTGGACCGTGTTTCGGGATGAAAGGTGGTGCAGCCGGTGGCGGATATGCACAGGTGCTACCCATGGAAAATATTAACTTGCATTTCACCGGTGATTTTCACGCTGTCACTTCGGCCAATAACATGATAGCAGCTTTGCTCGATAATTATATTTATCAACACAAAGACCAAGCTGATGGAATAAAGCAGGTGTTGTGGAAAAGGGTGTTGGATGTGAATGACCGCAGTTTGCGTCAAATTGTAACGGGCTTGGGTGGATTAACCAATGGTGTACCTATCGAAACGGGTTTTGATATCACGGCAGCGTCCGAAATCATGGCTATATTATGTCTTGCCGAAAATCAAGATGATTTAAAACGAAGAGTCGAGAAAATTTTACTTGGCTACACTTATTCGGGAAAACCTTTTACGGTGAAGGATTTGGGAATAGCCGGTTCTATCGTTGTGTTGCTCAAGGATGCCATGCATCCCAATTTAGTACAAACGACTGAAAACACGCCGGCTTTTATACACGGTGGTCCATTTGCCAATATTGCACATGGCTGTAATTCGGTGGTGGCAACCAAGATGGCTATGAATTATTGTGACTACGTGGTAACCGAAGCCGGTTTTGGAGCCGACCTCGGGGCAGAGAAATTTTTAAACATTAAATGCCGAAAAGCGGGAATTCAACCCGAATTATCTGTATTGGTTGTAACAACGCAGGCTTTGAAAATGCATGGAGGAGTTTCGGTAAAGGAAATTAAACAACCCAACGCAGCGGGTTTGATCAAAGGTTTCGAAAATATGGACAAGCATATCGAAAACCTGAAATCTTTCGGGCAAAATGTGTTGGTGGCATTCAACAAGTACGATTTCGATACAGAAGAAGAAATTGATTTGCTTAGAACACATTGTGAAAAAAAAGAAGTTGGTTTTGCGGTGCATGATGCTTTTGCAAAAGGCGGAAAAGGAGCTGTACAACTTGCCCAAAAGGTGGTAGAATTGACTGATGCACGACAATCGAAACCCATTCATTTTACTTATAAGGACACTGACAGTGTAGTGCGAAAAATAGAGAAAATTGCCATGAAACTGTATGGTGCAAAAAGGGTTTTATTCTCGGAAAAAGCATTGGCACAAATCCCAAAATTTGAAGCAATGGGTGCTAACGAGTACCCTGTTTGTATTGCCAAGACTCAATACTCATTTTCTGACAACGAGAAAGCTTATGGCGTGGCAGTTGATTTCGATTTTCATGTGAACGATTTAGTACTGAACAATGGAGCCGAGTTTATCGTGGCTATTGCCGGCAGTATCATGCGCATGCCCGGGTTACCAAAAGAGCCACAAGCCCGAAATATCGATTTAGTTGACGGTGAAATTGTGGGGTTGAGTTGAACTGTTTGGCAACAACATTCGCTGCAAAACCTTGTAATATAATGTCGTTCAGAGAATACGCCCCAAAAAATTGTAGTATAATGTGGAAATGACATGTAAAATTTAATTATGTCATTAGTAGCAAAGTTTCTATGATGTTTTACTGGACAACAATAATTACATATTGCCATTATACAATAAAATATAGATTTTTTTCCAAATTTGCATTGTAGATTGGTAAAATACGTTGTCCTTTGGTTTATGCTCGTTTCATGTAAGTTAGTATAAATAAAAGGTCGTTTCAATTAAGAAACGACCTTTTTAAATGATGTTTTTTGTTACAATAGCAAATACTATCAACTACCGAAAAAACTAAGCTTTACCTGCGCTGCCCAATACATTTACTGTTTTGTAAGCATAAAGTTTTTTCAACTCTTCGCGCGCAGGTCCGATATATTTACGCGGATCAAACTCTCCGGGTTTGGTTGCTAATTCTTGGCGGATAGCTGCTGTCATTGCCAAGCGTCCGTCTGAATCAATATTGATTTTGCAAACTGCCGAAGCAGCGGCGCGGCGCAATTGTTCTTCAGGAATACCGATTGAATCTTTCAAAGCGCCACCATATTTATTGATTGTTTCAACATATTCCTGTGGAACCGATGAAGCGCCATGTAAAACGATAGGAAATCCGGGGATTTGTTTTTCAATTTCTTCGAGTATGTCGAAACGTAAAGGAGGTGGAACCAGAATTCCGTTATCGTCGCGTGTACACTGAGCAGGTGTAAATTTGTTGGCTCCGTGCGAAGTGCCGATTGAAATAGCCAATGAATCAACGCCGGTGCGGGTTACAAAATCAACAACCTCTTCGGGTTGAGTATAGGTGTGGTGTTCGGCTACGACATCGTCTTCAACACCTGCCAAAACGCCCAATTCGCCTTCGACGCTAACGCCATGAGCATGAGCATACTCAACTACTTTTTTAGTCAAAGCAATATTTTCTTCGTACGGAAGGTGCGATCCGTCAATCATAACCGACGAAAAGCCGCTTTCGATACAGTTTTTACAAAGTTCAAAACTGTCGCCATGATCGAGATGCAAAACAATAGGAATTTCGAAGCCTAATTCTTTAGAATATTCTACGGCTCCCTGTGCCAGGAAACGAAGCAAGGTCTGATTTGCATATTTACGGGCTCCACTTGAAACCTGAAGAATTACAGGAGATTTTGTTTCAACACAAGCAGAAACAATCGCTTGTAATTGTTCGAGATTATTGAAATTAAAAGCAGGGATAGCATATCCTCCGGCTACTGCATTTTTGAATAAGTCATTTGAGTTAACTAAACCAAGTTCTTTGTAATGTACCATTTTATTTGTTTTTTTAGGTTGATAATCCGATTGCAAAATTACTGTTTTTTTATCAATTAATAAAGAAATTACTGCTCTATTTTTAATAATTATCGTATAATGAAAAAGGTGTAAATAGATTTATTCGCGACACTATTTTTAACAACTACAACAATAAGATTTTCATATTGTTCGTTGAATGATTTTGGTTTTTATTCTATTGTAAAAAAAATGCACTTTAAATTTGTTTTTTCAACATATTTTATAAGCTGAATTCAAGTTATAAATGCAACTTTTTTTATTTGTTAATAATAATTAATTAATAATTTCAAGAGATAAATGTATCGGCGTCAAAAACGAGAATAACTTTTTTCGGGCTCGAAGGGACGGCCCCAAAAGTTATTTCCCGTTTTAGCCGAATGTACCT
>JAURYY010000201.1 GCA_030653695.1 Paludibacter sp.
GTAATCCTCATCCTTGTCCGAAACACCCGAAATCACTATCTTTTTACCTGCATCTTCACCATTTTCGGATAGTTCAACAATTTGCCAACCCTTTTCTATGGCATGTTGTTGTATCGATTCCAACGTACTACCCGGAAAACCAACATAAAAAATCTCCTGCTGTACCGTTTTTACAAATTTACGATTGACTTTGAACGGTTTGAGATAGCTTACCATCCGCATTGCCGATAGATTATACGCCCTGTAAAACATTCCTTCGCGGAGCAAATATATGCTATTGGTATTCGCCAACTCCATGGCTACTATTTCCTTAACTGTCATAAACAAAAACAGCCCCCGAATGTAAGGTTTCTTACATTCAGAAGCAGGTGTACTATACTTAAACAGAAAGGATTAGTTTCTGCTGTCGGTAAATTTGAATTATTAAATTGCTCTCTCTCTCTCTCTCTCTCTCTCTAACAAATTACTACTGATTACCAACGAATTATCGTTAATAATACATAATAAAAAGTTAGTTTTTGAGGTTAGTGCAAGCATAAATTTATTTGAACAATGATAAAATTATTTGCAAATATAGATATAATTATTAGAATTATAACAAAAAAAATCCTCTCATTTTGAAACGAGGGGATTTTATATATATAAAAACTAGTTTTTATTTTGCCAAATGTTCTTTCACTCTTTCAACGTGAATGATTTCTTCCTGGAACATGTATGCTCCGGTTTTGGGAGATTTCACCATTTTGATTACTTTCGCATACGTACGTCCTTCTCCACTCTGGAGAGATGCAACCGCTTTCTTTGCCATGATTCAGTTATTATTTAATTTCTTTGTGTACTGTTACTTTTTTCAAAATGGAATTGTATTTTTTCAACTCCATACGTGCCGGTGTGTTTTTTCTGTTTTTCATCGTGATATAACGCGATGTACCCGGCATGCCGCTTGCTTTATGTTCGGTGCATTCCAATATTACCTGGATTCTTGCTTCTTTCGTTTTTTTGGCCATAATATTATTTCCCTACTGATTTATGCGTATAAAAAACCTTTATCGGCAGCCTTTTTGATGGCTGCGTCCAATCCTATTTTGTTTACTGTACGTAAACCGGCAGCTGAAATATTCAGACTGATCCACGTGTCTTGTTCTACCCAAAAAAATTTCTTGGTAAACAAATTCACATCAAATGTTCTTTTTGTACGGCGTTTTGAGTGTGAAACATTGTTTCCTACCATTGCTTTTTTACCGGTTATCTGACAAATTTTTGACATTTCAATATCTTTTTATTAGTTACATTTTTTCTCAAAAACAGTGTGCAAAATTACAGTATTTTTTTTGAACTGACAAGCGTTTTATGTAAATATTTGAAGAATAATATTCAGAGTTTGATGTAATCAATCTATTTTTTTGTGAATCAGACTTATAACTACCATAAATGCACTTATAAATTTTCGAATCAACACTTTCAACGCCCAGTTTTTTTAACTTATCTTTTAGGATCAGTGCGCTATTAAATCTTTCAGCATCAACAAGGCAGCCTGAGTAGTGCGTTCAATAATTTGTTCACGTAAACCACCGAACCTGAACTCGCAACTTATTAATTCATCTTCAGAACATACTGCAATCCATACGGTTCCAACAGGCTTTTCATCGGTTCCGCCCGATGGACCTGCAATACCGGAAGTGGCGATTGAGACATCAGTTTTTAGCAACTTTCTTACCCCAGAAGCCATTTGTTCAACCACTTCTTTACTTACCGCTCCAAATGTTTCCAAATCATCGGCAGAGACCTTCAAAATATTTGCTTTCACTTCGTTTGAATATGCTACTACAGAACCTTTAAAATACTCCGAACTTCCGGCAACTGAAGTTATTTTATGGGCGATATTTCCACCGGTACAACTTTCGGCAGTTGCTATCATTTTACCATAAGACTTTAACAGATTACCTACGAGAATTTCAACAGACACATCCTCGAATGAAATAATGGCATTACCGAGAATTTCAGTCAATCCGGCAATTTGCTGATTGATAGAAAATTCCAATGCCGGCGAATCATCGGAATTTCCGCTCAAACGCAATTTTACAATACCATAATTCGGTAAATAAGCCAAGTGAATATTTTCGGGCAGTGCATTTTCCCATTCAGCTATTTTTATTGCAAGCGCCGATTCGGGAAATCCGTAAACCTGAACAGTTTTGTGAATTAACGTGGGTGTGTAGAAATTTTTTTGAAGGCGCGGAATTACTTCATTACTCATTGCATTTTTCATTTCGTAAGGAACACCAGGCATCGAAACAATAATTTTCGCGTTTCTTTCGAACCACATAATGGGAGCTGTTCCTACGGGATTGCGGATTATAGTACAATTTTCAGGAACCCAAGCCTGTTGCAATGTCAGTTCGTTTATGACAAGCTTACGATGTTTAAGCAATTGTTCTATGTCGTTATAAGTCTGCTGGTTGAATATTAATTGGGTATTGAAGTAATTACACAGTGTTTGCTTGGTAATATCATCTTTTGTTGGGCCTATTCCGCCTGTAAATATTACTATATCGGCACGTTGCAAAGCTAAATTTAACGATTCAACAATCTGTCTGGCATTGTCATGAACAGAGGTGATTTGTACAATCTCGAAACCTGCTTTATTAAGCTCTACAGCCATCCATGCAGAATTTGTATCTATGATCTGACCTATCAGAATTTCGTCACCTATGGAGATAATTTCGACTTGAACACCCTGATTATTCATCTTTTGTTTAATTTAAATTCTCTATCGGCTAATTCTAACTGATTAAACCATTCCTGTCCGAATTGCCGTACAAGTGGTTCTTTTAAAAACTGATAGACAGGCATTTTTAGTTTCCTGCCAAGTACAATAGCACATTCGCAGACACTCCAACGATGATAATTTACTGCAGTAAACTCATTGTATTTCTGAAGTCGAACAGGATAAAGATGACATGAAACAGGCTTGTAAAACTTTGATTTTCCTTCCCTGAAAGCCTTTTCGATAGCGCATTTACAAATCCCATGCTGATCGGTAAAAGTAAACACACATTCGCGTCCATCCACAATGGAAGTTACCGATTCCTCATCTTCATCAATATATGAAACCCCTTGTTTTAGAATCACTTCCTTCGATTTTTCTGTCAAGTCGTCCCAGATAATCGGTAATAAATTTTCAATAATTTTCACTTCGTTTAATGTCAGAGGAGCTCCTGCATCACCTTCGATACAGCAATTTCCTTTACACTTAGCTAAGTCACAAACAAAGTGCTCTTCAAGCAAATCAAAACTAATGATTGTTTCGTCAATTTGCAACATTCTTTTTAGGTTTTGTAAATATATGATGGTCGGATGAGAAATTAATATCAAGTTTTAGAATTTATTTGTTGATTCATTCATGCTTTTTATCGGATTTTAAACCCACAAATCCAGTAACGATAGCTGTTTCGGGCGATATTTTTTTTGATTCGTTGCTACAATGTTAGATTTGCAGTATCAATACTTAATAAAGCCAGTATCTCTTTTTGGATGTTGGTTAATGCTGTTATT
>JAURYY010000232.1 GCA_030653695.1 Paludibacter sp.
GGAAATACGGATTTGCATAATGAATACTTTGAAACGCACTGATTTGTATAACAAGAGCCGTGTGATGGGAGACTATCAAGCACGGTTCTGTGAGAGGCTTAGGGTGAAACTCCCTTTGCCTACTCGACGCCTCGGTCGTTATGCGGCATAGTAGAAAATGAAAACAGACAGACTTGCGGAGTGAAAAATCTTTGACGAACTGCCCGCTTTTCGACATAACAAGACGAATCTGTAACGACAGAATTAGCTGACTTTCCAACTTTTGCTTTGCGGACAATTCCTCGCAGATTTTCTAAGGAAAGAATTTGACTTTTATCGTTTCGACTATTCTGACTAACGACCACGCAAGTTGCAGATAATCAGCAGTCGTTTTTTTGGTCGTTTGCTCAATGAGTCAATTGATTTTCAATTTCAAGAATGACACGTAACGACTAAAATTTGCTGGAATTTCGGATTGAAAACAAATAAGAGTACAAAAAACACAAGAACTGAAATAAAACACTTACATTTTATTAATCTTAATTCAAAATGAAAATTAAATTGTCAATAATCTTTTTTACTCTTCTTATATGGAGCCTTCTTGCAATCGGTCAAGTAAGAATTAAAATGCAAAAAGAAGGAGGCGTTTACAAAATACCATGCATTGTAAACGGCTTAAAACTAAATTTCATATTTGATACTGGTGCTTCTATACTCAAACATATAGATGGTGTAATTAATGCTGCACTATACCAATTAACTAATGCTAGGGCAGAAAGCATAAATGCTAAAATTCAAATCGTCAAATCTACCGCAAGAGGATTTAAAAACTTCATTGGATACAGAACTTCTTTGATGTTCTTTCTTGGTCGATTAGACATGTTATCATACTAAATCCTGTAATCCCTTTTTTTTAAATAATTGTCAATAATATTCTAAAATAAAACAGTTTCACCCATGCAAAAGTATATTTTTATTTTATTAGTAACATCCTTGTTATTAGCGTGTAACAAAACTCCAACCTATTCATCGTACGATGAATATCCGGTTTATGACGGCACCGATCTGGAATTAATTTATTCGCCTCATGCCAGTCAGTTTAGGGTTTGGTCACCAACGGCAACACAGGTTAAACTTCTGTTATACGACAATGGTTCTGATGGAAGTGCTTATGAAATTCAAAACATGAAACGCTCTGAGCGTGGAACATGGAAACTGAAAGTGAAAGGAAACTTAAAGGGAAAATTTTACACTTTTCAGGTTAAAATAGGAGAACAATGGTTGGACGAATCACCCGGAATGTGGGTAAAAGCCACCGGAGTGAATGGTAAGCGGGCTGCCATTATTGATTTTGCGGAAACAAATCCTGAAGGCTGGGAAAATGACACACGCCCCCCTTTGAGAAACTTTACCGATATTATCATCTACGAATTGCATACGCGCGATTTCTCCGTTTCGCCCAATTCAGGAATAAAAAATAAAGGGAAATATCTTGCTTTTACCGAACATGGCACTAAAAACACTGCCGGCGAATCTACAGGTATCAATCATTTAAAAGAGCTGGGCGTAACGCATGTTCATTTGCTCCCAGTTTACGATTTCGCTTCTATTGATGAACAAAAATTAGATGAAAATAAATACAACTGGGGCTATGACCCACAAAATTATAACGTTCCCGAAGGCAGTTATTCTTCCGATCCCTACAATCCGGTAACACGCATTCGCGAATTTAAACTTATGGTTCAATCGCTTCACAAAGCCGGAATACGTGTTATTATGGATGTTGTTTATAATCATACCTATGTGGGCGAAAAATCTCATCTTAATTTATTGGTGCCAGGTTATTTTTACCGGTTCAAAGCCGACAGCACCTGGTCGAATGCCTCAGGTTGCGGAAACGAAACAGCATCGGAACGAGCCATGATGCGTAAATTTATTGTAGAATCGGTTGTTTATTGGGCTACCGAATATAAAATCGATGGTTTCCGGTTCGATTTAATGGGAATTCACGACATTGAAACTATGAATCAAGTACGCGAAGCATTGAATAAAATTGACTCTTCGATTTACGTGTATGGCGAAGGTTGGACTGCCGATAGTTCGCCACTTCCCGAAGAAAAAAGGGCGATTAAACGGAATGCAAAGCAACTTAATAATATTGGCGTTTTTAGCGACGATTTGCGGGATGCTCTCAAAGGTAGTTGGATGAATAAAGAAATTCCGGGCTTTGTTTCAGGTGTTGACAGCCTCGAAGAAAGTGTGAAATTTGGTATCGTTGGAGCAACCAAACATCCACAGGTTGACTATACTAAACCTATTTATTCAAAAGAGCCATATACCAATCATCCCACTCAAATTATTAATTATGTTTCGTGTCACGACGATATGTGTTTGGTGGATAAACTCAATTTATCGAAACCATTCGGCACAACGCCTGAAGAATTAATACGATTTAATAAATTAGCTCAAACAGTTGTGTTTACTTCTATGGGTGTACCGTTTATGTATGCCGGCGAAGAAATTTATCGCAATAAAAAGGGAGTGAATAATACCTACCAATCTCCGGATTCGATTAATCAAATCGATTGGGATCATAAAACGAAATACAGGGATGTATTTAAGTATTATCAGGGCCTAATAGCCTTGCGAAAAGCACATCCTGCATTCAGGCTTAGCACTCAGGATATGATTACACAATATCTTCAATTTATTGATTTAAAAATACCTAATGTAATTGCATACACACTTAATGGTCACGTTAACGGCGATGAGTGGAAAGATATTCTTGTAATTTATAACGGAAACAGAAAAAATGTTCAAGTTGGAATTCCTTCAGGTACATGGAATGTGGTTTGCCACGATGGACAGATCAATCTGAACGGAATTATGCAAGTGAAAGACACAACTTTCAATGTTGCTCCTTCGTCGGCAAGTATAATGTATGCTGATTAAATGCCTAAGCTCTAAATGGGAATGATGAAAGATATGCTATAATAAAAATAATATCAATACTAACTCGATACTCTTTTTAGGGGCTATCTTTAAATAGTTTATATGCAAGAAGAAGAAAAAATCACGGGATTACCCGAAAACGCATCACGCGAATTAAAAGAAGGTGAGGAATATAAACCACTTTTGTCGGCTGACAAAAATTACCCTGAAGTAAACGCACGTTCAGTATCATGGGGTATTGTAATGGCAATATTATTTTCGGCAGCGGCTGCTTATCTTGGACTGAAAATCGGACAGGTTTTCGAAGCTGCCATTCCCATTGCTATTATTGCCGTTGGATTATCAAGTGCTTCGAAGCGCAAAGGTGCGCTGGGCGAAAATGTGATTATTCAATCGATTGGAGCAAGTTCAGGAGTAGTTGTTGCCGGAGCTATTTTTACGTTGCCGGCTTTATATATTCTGCAGGCAAAATATCCCGAAATATCAGTGAGTTTCATGCAGGTTTTTCTGAGTTCGTTATTGGGAGGAATTTTAGGAATACTTTTCATGATTCCTTTTCGTAAGTATTTTGTGTCGGATATGCACGGAAAATATCCTTTCCCCGAAGCAACTGCCACCACACAGGTTTTGGTGTCGGGCGAAAAAGGAGGCGATCAGGCTAAACCGCTTATACTTGCCGGATTAATAGGTGGTGTTTACGATTTTGTAATAGCCACTTTTGGAACCTGGTCCGAAACGGTATCCACAAGGATTATCCCTTTTGGCGAAATACTTGCCGATAAAGCCAAATTTGTATTTAAAAATAATGTTGGTGCTGCTGTCTTGGGTTTGGGTTATATAGTAGGGCTCAAATATGCAGCCATTATTTGTGCGGGTTCTGCACTGATTTGGTTTGTAATTGTGCCGGTTTTACCTTTATTAGACGTTCAGTTTCTTCGGTTTATAAATCCTGCATTTACGGGCGATTTAACGAGTTTTTCGCCGGAAGCAATTTTCAAAACATTCGCCCGTCATATTGGAATAGGCGGTATAGCCATGGCCGGAATTATCGGAATTATCCGATCGTGGGGAATAATAAAAAGTGCTGTTGGTCTTGCTTCGAAAGAATTTAAAGGTAAAGGAGGAGCTGTTGATGTGAATGTAAAACGTACCCAACGTGATTTATCAATGAAAATCATCACTATTGGTGTTGTTCTGGCTTTGTTGGCAACTTACGCATTCTTTTATTTTGGCGTTTTCCATTTTAATTTATTACATGCCACTGTCGGGATTTTAGTGGTTGCAGTTATCGCATTTTTGTTTACTACCGTTGCTGCGAATGCCATTGCCATAGTAGGAACAAATCCGGTTTCGGGAATGACGCTTATGACATTAATTTTAGCTTCGGTCATCATGGTTGCCGTAGGTTTGAAAGGTTCGGCTGGCATGGTTGCCGCTTTGGTTATGGGAGGTGTGGTTTGTACGGCTTTATCCATGGCTGGCGGTTTTATTACCGACCTGAAAATTGGTTACTGGATTGGAACAACGCCGGCAAAGCAGCAAACCTGGAAGTTTCTCGGGACTTTGGTTTCGGCAGCTACGGTGGGCGGTGTGATCATGATATTAAATAAAACATACGGTTTTACGGGCGATAACGCTTTGGTAGCACCGCAGGCAAACGCTATGGCGGCAGTTATCGAACCTTTGATGTCGGGCGTTGGTGCTACCTGGTATTTATATGCTTTGGGAGCAATAATTTCAATAATACTTGCATTTTTCAAAGTACCGGCATTGGCATTTGCTCTTGGCATGTTTATACCTATGGAACTGAACGCTCCGCTTCTAATCGGTGGTGCTATCAGTTGGTATGTTTCGTCAAGAAGTAAAAATAAGGCATTAAATACCGCCCGACACGAAAAAGGCACTTTGCTTGCTTCGGGTTTTATAGCTGGCGGAGCATTGATGGGTGTTGTAAGTGCCGGACTGCGTTTTGGTGGAATAGAATTAATGAACGAACATTGGGTCGAAGCAAATGGAGCTCAATGGCTGTCGATAGTTATGTATGGTGCAATCATTGGTTACTTTATCTGGGATTCGCTTCGGGCTAAAATTTCGAAATAAAAAATATCAAACAAAGATAAACGGAGTGATTTATTTCACTCCGTTTTTTATTCGCGTGCAACGGGATATACCCTTTATTTTATTATTTTATTATAAATATTGGACGCTGTGTTGTTTGGATTTAAAAAATCCACCAACCAGCACGACCTTTTGCTTATTTCATTGCGGATTTATCCGACAAGACTGAGGGAGTGCTCCCAGCGGTGATGATTGGAGCATTATTGCGTTAAAGAAATATGTAATAAATTGTCAATTATTGAAAAACAAATACATATCTTTGTGGGTAGATATGAGTTGATTAAAAAAATAATTTAATATTGATTACAAATCCCAACGACGCAAGGTTCAACATTTGTGCTTCTTATGAAGCGCATATCGGTTGGACCGCCCCTTGAAGGGGGAGTTGGGGAGTGGGCAGTGTTTTGGAGAAGTTGGAAGTTGCGAAGTGATTCTTGGTAAACCAAGTGGCAGAGCCGAGCGACAAATTACATTAAACAGGGTCTAAAATTAGTTGTTATGAAAACAAAAAACAATTTCAAAAGAAACATAATATTATTAATGTTATGTTCTAGTTTCTTAAATGTTAGTTCTCAATTTGTACCTGGCTCAGGTGAAGACCTTCCTTATTACACAAAAAAATATACTGTTGATGATTATCAAATCAAAGCATTATATGTTGATGTTTCACAACGTCTGTTTTCGGTAGATAAGAAATCGTTATTACATTTGGTTTTAAAGTTTCCTCCCGCAAATAGCTTTGGTGATAAATGCGTGTACGAACTTGAAAGTTTGAAAAATGGGAAATGGGAGACATTTAATTATAGATATCAAGTTCCAAATATAAGATATTCAGACTTATATATAATTTGTGATACAGTGTTAAATACGAAATTCAGATTAAAAACCATAAATTGTGATAATGCAGGATATACAACAAATGAAATTAACGTAACAACGACAATGACACAAACAAATGTCTATATATATGTTACAGGTTTTGGTGCAACTTGTAATTATATTGGTTGTGAATATCATATAGCAGAAGTTGTAGTAAAAAATATATTTAATGATGAGATTGTTGACAATGTAATAAGACTTCAATGGTACCGGTTAGTACCAGAAAACTGGGAATTTATACTAATTCCCAATGCGAATACAGAAAGATACATAACCACAGAAGATGATATTGGATATTATCATGCCTGCAAAATAACAACAATTGTTGGTGGAGAGAGAACCATTATCGTTTCTATGACAAAACCTTTATTATTAAATAATGCATATATAACAGATGTCGCTCATGATGGATTTACATTAAATTTACTAAGGGATCCAATTAGTATAGAACCAATTGATTTTAATTTAATAAATGGCATATATCCAAATAAGACAATAGAAATTGAATCAATAAAAAAACTCTCAAAGGGTATTTACAGGGTGAATGTTGAATTAAAAAAAGAGGATTTAAGATATTTTTTGAATATGAATTATAATCCAAGCCCTTATTGGACAATTTATAATGGCTTATATACACAACTTCAAATTGAACTACCCTACAATTTAGGCAACATAGATGAATCTTATAATTTTAAGATATATCAAAAACCTAATTTAAACACAATTACTATCGAAAGCCCAACAATTATTAATTCATTATTTATAATAGGATTAGATGGTCGGTTACTTATATCAAAAGAAATAAAAGATATGTCGTGTAATTTGGATATGGAAAATTTGAACAGCGGATTATATTTTATTAAATTAAATTATTCACACAATACAATAACAAAAAAAATAATTTTTATAAAAAGGTAATTAGTTATTTGTGGCTATATTTGGATATTAAGACTAACTTTTTATAAAATTTGCTGATTAATACATAGTACCTATTTTATACTTGTACTGATTATTATTCAAGGTATTTGCACCGCTCGCGCCGATTTGTAATCGGTGTGTTGCTCGGTAGAGCAAGAAAATGGAATAGATTGCCTTTTCATAGCAAGGCACAAGTTACAAACTTGCGCCAACAGATGGTTGTTAAATAAAAAAGGAGTGATTTATTTCACTCCGTTTTTTTATTTGATAAGTTTCATGCCTTCAAGCGCCGAACTGTTGTTTGGACGTAATGTAAGGGCATGATCGAAAAGCACTTTAGCTTCGTTTGATTTTCCGAGATTGAGTTTTGTCCAGGCAAGCATGATTACCGAATCGTAGTCGAGCGGATGTAGATTTACAATTTTCTCGAAAAGTTTCAATGCGCCGGTATAATCTTTACGGTTATAATAAATTACACCGAGCCAATAACTTGCAAGCATATTTTGGGGGTCTATTTTCAATATCAGTAAATATTGATTTTTCACTTTTTCCCAACTCTCGATGGCACTCAGTGGTTTGATTGAACCGAATTTAGCTTCGATAGCATAAGGTTTTAGCGAGATTGCTTTTTCGTAATATTTTATCGATTCGGTGTGGTTTTTGGCTAAATAATAAAGCCATCCCAACCGAATATTTACAAAATAATCACCGGCATCATACACTTTATTCAGCTCCTTAATGGCTGCTGAATAATTGTTTGATTTCTCAAATTCATAACTTTTCGAAAACGCTGCTTGTCGGTTAGTTTGCTGTGCTCCGATGGTTTGAAAAGTGAAAATTAGCATCAAAAGAAGGGTCGTTTTTTTTATAATTTCCATATTATACCTCCTGTTATCGAATGTTGATTATAATTGAATAAAGTTTGAACTACTTGTTTTATATCGTAAGTATAGTTCGAGTAAATAGTTATATGTGGATGAAGATACCAAAAAACTGACCCTCCGATTCTGAATGTTGTCGGGTCGAGCGAATTGTAAAAGTATAAACCATTTAAATCAACATAATTATTCAAATTGCCAATGGTGACACTTGCTTCTGCCCATATTTTTTTTGCAGCATACAATCCGGCATATTGCGAAAACACTATTCTGTTGTAATTATCTTCATTGATATTATACAGCGAACTTTTCAGGTATGGACTTCGTTTTCCGGGTAGAGCAACTCCAATTTGCGTGCCAATCTGTGTTGTTTGCACAAATTCGTTGTTGAAAACAGAAGTACTGAAAGCAATATCGAATCGATGAAATGATTGATTTATTTTTCCAAACCAGATATTGCCAGGATAAGCAATACTATCTGTTTCGGTTTTCACTTTTGAATTTACAAAATGATATCCAAGGCTCAAGTTTGTACGGCTGAGAGCCGTCCAATTTAACAGCGCGAAATATTCATCTTGTTCAATTGCTGTTGTCCATTCGGCAATCTGATTATAGCGCGAAACCGACTGATACAGATTAAAGCGGTAACCAAGTTGCGAATTTATACCCAACCGGAAATAATCGGGATTTGAACGCAGCGCATAATTGCTGATTTTTTTGTTATACTCGAAATCGACAATATTCACCGGTCGAAATGATTTTTCTTTTAACATGTTTTGGGTAGTTTCGGGCAATTCACCCGCATAATAACGAGCAAGACTAATATTGCCTGAATATAATCCGGCATAATGAAGATAATAAAGTGATATTTCGTCAACCGGATCGAATTCGAGCGATTTTTCGTAGTGTATTATGGAGTTGTAATAATCTCCTTTCATAAAATAAGCGTAACCTATGCGTTGCCGGAGATATTTGTAGTCAATTTTATTGTTCAAAGCTTTTTTGCCGACAGAAATCAGCTCATCCCAGTTGCCGCTCATAAAATAAGCATAACTAATGCTATCCACACTTACGCAATCTTTTTGTTGCGAAAAGATAGATGTTGAAACAAAAACAAAGATAATCAATACTTTATACATGTTGCTTTTATATTAATATTATCCGATATGTATTCAAATCCCGAAATTCCCTTTTCGGTAATGATGATGGTATTCTCGCTTTTGTGAGACAATTTTCCGATTCCCTTCTCTTCAATTGTTGATGTTAATTTCATATATCCACTGTTCAACGCATTGTCCGATTCAAGTATTTTCGATGTGTATTTTATTTTTATAAATTGATAAAAAGGTGCTATAAAATCGTGCAACCAAGTCATCAATTTGGCATTTTTTAATATGTTCAAAGGCAAAGAGTCTTCTATTACAACTGAATCGTTATTTCCCAGAAATATTTTGTAAGCCGAAAGATAAAAATAAAAAAGTAATGATTTTTTATCGCCGTAAAATGCCGTAAAATAGAACATAAATCCATCGTTAACATAATAAGCCGACGCATTGGTTTGCGGACAATAGATGTACTTCAGGTTATAGGCATCGGTATAAGATTCCCAATTTTCGGTCTTTTCAATTCCTTTTTCATCTGTGTATTGCATAATTGTGGAATTGTCCGGTAAAATATTAAAGGCACTAAACAAAAATTCATTCAACGACACTGCACTTACTTTATCGCCCAAATCAGGATTTTTAAACTGCATTAACCGGTCGTTGGCATCTTTTTGTTTGTAATAATAAGCAAAGGGATAATCAATCGTTTTTGCGCCCACATACGGCACAGTTTGTACCTGAAAATGAATATGTGGTTCGGGCGAGCGACCTGAATTTCCGCAATTTGCCAATAAATCGCCGCGCTTTACAAATTCACCGGGTTTCACTTTAAAAGTGCCTTTACGCAAGTGAGAAATTTGTGTGTAAAGTCCGTTTAAATGACGAATGACAATGCTGTTTCCCCAATTGTTTGTAGTATTTGTTTTTCCAATTTCATTATCCTCTATGTTATCGGATATTACTTCCACAAATCCATCGGCAGGAGCAAATACCGGTTTATTGTAACAATAGTAATCATCAAGAATATAACCATTATTGCGATATGTTTTTGATTTATTATCAGTTATCATAAAATCGAAAGCTTTTCCCCATTCTCCTTTATGAGTATATTCTCCATCGTGTGCTTGTGTAACCGTCCATTCGCCCATAAATGGCAAATGCAGTGGAAAGTAATACCAACCCGCTAATCTTTCTTTATTATTGGTATAAGTGTAAAGATTAATTTCGGGCGAATTGTGCTGCAATGGTGTAATTATCAAACCATTGGTTTTACTTCGCAATTGAAGAAAATAAATGAAAAGTATAACAACAAAAGCAAATGGCAATGAAAAAACCGGAAGTTGAATAAATCCGAATAATTTGTAGAAAAAAAGCAGAACAAGTGAAGTGAGCGGGATAAGCAGAATGGTCCAGAGGAAAGACTGCCTCGAAGGGATTAAAAAATAACCGCCCACAGCAAATGCAACCATCATGTAATTTGCACCAATATTATAATAATTGATACTCGCTGCCTCGGAACCGGTAAACTGAGCAAAAATATAAGCGGATAGAAAACCTACTATCGACAGCGAAAACATGATGCGCGAACTGTATAATAATGCAATGGTGATAAGTACGCCTGTAATTAAATTATTTTGAAAAAAAATGGAGCTGATTGAACGGAGATAAATATCAACTAATCTATTAATTTGAAGCGAGTCGATAGTTTGAAATAGTTGCAAAAGTGAGTTTCCACCTTTGTCGTACATTTCGTTTATCCAGAAAATACTACGGGCTGTGAGTCCCAGATTTTCGAAATGCGATGATGGCAATACAACAAACCAAAAGGTGATAACAAAAGGGATGCTTAAAAAAGGCAATTTGTGTTTGAAAAGCTGACCGCCCATGGCTACCGATAAAAGTAGCGTGAGTAAAGCGGCTAAAGCTAATAAGCTGAAATATACAACACCCGGATCGAAAAAGGTTCCCATGCCAATTCCCACAAGCAATGCATTGAAACTGTACACCCCACTGCGAAGCGTAAACTTATCGAAATGCATGGCATGACCAATTAGTATCGTAAAAATTACCGCAGAAAGTCCACTGAATCCAGCCCAGAAATTGAAAAAGCTCACTAACATGATTGTTCCGGCTAACATCTTATTATCTAAGAAAAAAATAATAGAGTAGCTGTTCAAAATTCCCGGAAGAATCTCATTTTGAATTGAATTTTTAATTTCCTTTACCTGCATATAATACTTTAAATAAATGGACTTTCTTTTTAGCAACTTTTAAACTACTTTGCGATAACCGTTGTCAGGGCTTTCAGCCGCTGACAGGATTGAAAATGATTGGATTTGTCAACTTTCAAACTTGAAACATGAAACATGAAACATAATTTACTATCTTAAATGTTCCGGCACCTCTTCTAACGCCTGCACATATTCTAAACTTTCGGCTTTACGAATGATGTGCGTATTGTTTTCACTGTCAATCAGCACAATATTTGGTCGTAATGTTATAAACTGCATCCATTGAGTCATATTGTAAGCACCCACTTTGTGCACCACTACCTGATCGCCTTTTTGCAACATGGGCATGGTGATGCTTTCCCTTACTACGTCAATATTCATACACAGCGGACCGAACATTACCATTTCTTCGGTTTGATCACCTAATTTTTGAGCCGGACTTATTTTATGGTCGTACCAGAGCGAAGTGAAAAGTGAATTTAGTCCGAAATCCATGATGGTGGCACGGCGTCCATCCGACAACCGTTTGGTAGCCAATACTGTGCCGAGTAAAAATCCCGCATCGTCAATCAATGCACGTCCTGTTTCGAGTATCAGTAACGGAAGTTCATCTTGTTTAAAACCATAACCAAGAATTACATCAGTAATGGCATCGGCAAACTGATCGATGGAGGGAACTGTATCTATTCCGGGCAAATAAGCACCTTTCAGTGTGTTTGTCGATGGAAAACCGCCGCCCAAGTCGATGTATTGAACCATTTTTCCGAAGCGTTCTTTTACACTCCATGCCAGTTCGCATAAGTTGCGCGCAGCAATGGCGTATGCACCCGGCGACAACATAAAAGTACCTATATGACAATGAATTCCTACTAATTCTAAATTTTCAGAATTTAAAATACGTGTCAAAGCATTCCCTGCCTGTCCGTTTTCGAAATTGAATCCGAACCGGTCCCATTTGGGATAAATGCCTGTATCCATGTTGACACGAATGGCAACGCGTGGTTTCAGATGATGCTCATCGCTCAACCGAATTAACGAATATAATTCATCATAATGGTCGATATGAATGAGTGAATTGTTTTTCGAGGCTTTCACTAAATCTTCATCGCTTTTATCGGGTCCGTTGAAAATAATTTTATTTCCGGGAACATTGTTTCCAAGTGCTTTGTCGTATTCAAATCCCGAAACCACTTCAGCCCACGAACCTTCCAGGTGAAAAATGCGGCACACTGCGTTCATGTAATTGGTTTTGTACGACCAGGCAAACTGAACTTTCGGATATCGGGTTTTAAATATCCGCAATGCATTCTGGTAATTTCGTCGGATTTGTTTTTCGGAAATTACAAAAAGTGGTGATCCGTAATTTTTCAACAAGCTTTTTACCGGTACGCTTTCTATATTGGTAACAGGTTCGTTTTCGGACTTTGTTCCGAATTTATTCATTAAACCGGTATTCATTTTTACAATGATCGGTCTTTCGTATCTTAGCTTTTCCATGATGATAAATTTTT
>JAURYY010000235.1 GCA_030653695.1 Paludibacter sp.
CGCAAAGACGCAATTTTTTACTTTCTTGATTATCTGACCTTTAAATTTATTTAGCAAGACGCAAAGCGAAAAACTTAACAGTTTTTCATTGCGACTTAGCGTCTTTGCGAGCAAGATACATTTTTTATAACGAACTGTTGAATTATGCAAAGTTATTTCTTTGTATCGATTATCAAACCCAATTTGTATAAAAAAAATTATCTTTGTATCAAAATAAGGAAAATTACCAATTAAATGCAAACTATAGCCGAATTTGGAAAAATCGAATATGTAAAAAATGACAGATGCAATAGAATTAGTGTGCGCATTTTGGTTGATAGTTTGAGAGTTACTATACCAAAACATACAACTCAGCAACAAGTGCTAAAGTTTATTCAGGCTCACCATGAAAAAATACTTTCGAAACAGGAAAAAATAAGAAAAAGAGAAAGAGAGAATCCCACCATTCTGAATGATAACACACATTTGCATACGCTTACTTTTGATGTGGTTTTTAGTAAAACAAACAGAAATGATATTTTTTTTTCGATGAAAAACGGATTGTTGACCATTGAGTTTCCCGAATCGATGGACTTTACAACCGAAATTTCACAAAAATACTGCTGGAATGGAATTAATTATTTTATGCGCAAAGAAGCCCGACGTTTATTCCCCGACAGAACAAGTCAGCTGGCTGCTAAATATGGATTTGCTTATTCAACAGTGAAGATTCAATCGAGTAAAAGTCGCTGGGGCAGTTGCTCACGCGAAAAAAGTATTAATTTGTCCTTTTACCTGATGTTGCTTCCGGCTCATTTAATCGATTATGTAATACTTCACGAACTTTGCCATACCAAAGAAATGAATCACGGCGATAAATTCTGGAGCCTGATGGATAAAGTTACCGATAGGAAAAGCAATGTACTGCGTAAAGAATTGAAAAAATATCACATGCCCCAATAAATGATGGTTTCTTATTTTATTAAAATAGTAAATGGTAAATAAACAAATGGTAACTATATTTATGAACTGGAATCAACTTTTATCAACCAAGCGTTTCGGCATGGAAGATTACCATGAAAGCCGCAGCGATGATCGCAGCGAATTTCAACGCGACTACGACCGATTGATTTTTTCATCTCCTTTCAGGCGATTGCAAAATAAAACTCAGGTTTTTCCATTGCCAGGAAGTGTTTTTGTGCATAACCGTTTGACGCATAGCCTCGAAGTAGCTTGCGTAGGGCGTTCGCTCGGCGTAAATGTGGCTCACCGCCTGCAAGCAAAAGGAGTTGAATCGCCATTTTTAAGCGAAATTGGTTCGGTAATTTCGGCAGCTTGTTTGGCGCACGATATGGGAAATCCGCCTTTCGGTCATTCGGGCGAAAAAGCCATTGCCACCTTTTTTTCTGAAGGTAACGGACAGCAATTGAAACAACAAATGTCAGCATCCCAATGGAAAGACATCACCTGCTTCGAGGGTAATGCTAACGCTTTCCGATTACTGACACATCAGTTTGTAGGGCGAAGAAAAGGTGGATTTGCACTTACATACAGCACTTTGGCTGCAATAGTAAAGTATCCGTATGCATCAATATTTGCTGATGAAAAAAAGCAGAAATTCGGTTTTTTTGAATCCGAAAAAAATGATTACAAAAAAATAGCAACCGAACTTGGTATTCAGAAATCAAATGGTAACCTGGATCGTTATTCGCGATATCCACTCGTTTTCTTGGTTGAAGCAGCCGATGATATTTGTTATCAGATTATGGATATTGAAGATGCCCATAAACTCCGGATTTTATCCACCGAAAAAGTAAAAGACCTTTTTCTGAGTTTTTTCGATGATCATCGTAAAAAGCGGATTGAAGAAACACTCCTAATTGTAACCGACAAAAATGAACAAATCGCTTATCTGCGTTCATCGGTTATCGGCCTGTTAATCGATTTGTGTTCCGCGATGTTTGTCGAACATGAAACCCAAATTTTGAATGGCGCTTTCAATTCAACATTAATTAAGCTATTGCCCGAAAAACAGGCAATTGCTTATAAATTGTGTGCTAAAACAGCGATCGAAAAAATTTACTGCTCTCCCGAAGTGTTGGATGTAGAATTGGCAGGTTATAAAATTATTTTAACCCTTCTCGAAAATTTTGTCAGCGCAGTAATGAGTCCCGATAAAGCCTACTCAAAACAATTATTGATGCGAATTCCGGAACAGTATGAAACTTCAAGTCCCACTGTTTACGGTAAAATATTGTCGGTACTCGATTATATTTCAGGCATGACCGATGTTTATGCCCTCGATTTGTACCGTAAAATTACGGGAATGAGTGTGCCCACTTTGTAATTAATATTTTGCAGGATGTGTTTCGAAACGAAATATATCATCTTGATTATAGGTTATGTGCAATTTCGAAATAGGTTTTATCGTGAAGTCAATCCGGTTAATTGCAAAATATATTGTGCTAAAATTTGGAATAAACATAAAACAAGTGTATCTTTGCACCGCTTTTGAAAAAAGCAAACTGATTGTCTCATGGTGTAATGGTAGCACTGCAGTTTTTGGTTCTGCCTGTCCAAGTTCGAATCTTGGTGAGACAACAAAACCATAGCGGTTGAAATTCACCATAGAATTTCAACCGCTATTTTTAAAAAAATAAAATTATCAATTAAATTCTGTCTTATGGTGTAATGGTAGCACTGCAGTTTCTGGATCTGCCTGTCTAAGTTCGAATCTTAGTAAGACAACGTAATAATAAATGTAAAAAAAATTCCCGATAATCTGAACTGATTTTCGGGAATTTTTTAGTTTTTGAGCAAGAGAAACTTTTCTTTTTGATTGCCTCAAATGGGTTATTAAAAAATTAGAAGTTTTGCAGAAATTCAGTCAGATTAACCTCACGTTCTAAATTAATTTTTTTACGCAATCGGTATCGGCTCATTTCCACGCTTCTGAACGACATATTGAGCAATGGAGCTATATCTTTTGAGGATAAATCCATTTTTAGGTAAGCACAGAGTTTTTTATCGCTAACGGTAAGCACAGGGAATTGTTCGCTTAGTCGTTTGAGGTAGTTTTCGTACACAAGGTCAAAATTCTCCTGAAATTTTTTCCAGTTGTTATCGTGCTCTATATTTTTTCTAATTTTTTCCTGCATTTTTCTGATACGCTTCACAATGTAATTTGCATCAGTTTTTTCGGTAATCTCCACCCCAATTTTTTCCAAATTGTTGTTAATTTCGAGCAAGACTTCATTTTTGCGAATTAAATTCATTGTAGAACTCGCCAAATCCTGCGATTTATGACGAAGTTCGTATTGTAATTTCTGATTTTTAAGCGTAAATATTTCTTTTTCCTTTTCTTTAGCATCAGCCTGAAAACGCTGTTCCTGTTCCATCATTTCCAACTCTTTTTTGGTTTCCATATCGCGGGCGCCCTGTCCTGATCGATACTGTATATATTTGACAACACAATATATAATAATAATACACAATATTACATATATAAATAAAGCAACTGAGCTCTTATACCATGGTGGCAAAATAGTAAAAGGATAAAAGATTTCGACTACTTGAGAATTGTACAGATTTTTTGCCCTGACCCTAAATGTATACGAGCCGGATTGGAGCTTTGTGAATTCCTTGGTATTAACTGTAGAGAATGTTGACCAATCCGTATCATAATTTTCCAATAAATAACTGTAAAGTATTGAATTCTCAAATTTTAAGTTTGCTAAAAAGTGTAATTCTAATATTCCTTCGGGATTTCGCCTCGTAAAACACGAAGCCCCGCCATAGCCAAAGCACCCATTTCATCTTCGCCCGGATATACCACAACTTTAGCAAAATGAGAGACTAATTTGGTTATATAATTCACTATATATTGATTATATGCTATCCCACCCGTAAGTATTATCGCATCGACATCGCCCCGCAAAACGACTAACATAGAACCGATTTCTTTTGCAACACTATATGCCATTGCATCGAGTACGAGTCTTGCATATTTATCTCCCGACTCGGCAAGTTCTACCGCTTTGTGAGCTTCGTTTGTTCCCAGATGAGCCATCAAACCGCCCTGCCCGACAAGCATTTTCGTTATTTCGGACTGCGTAAATTTTCCTTCGAAACACATCTTGACCAACACTCCGCAATCTAATGTACCTGAGCGTTCGGGCGAAAAAGGACCATAGCCATCCAATGCCTGATTTACATCCACAACTTTTCCCATGCGGTGCGCTGCAACCGATATGCCGCCACCCAAATGTGCAATGACAAGATTTAATTTCTCATAAGTAGTGCCGTTAGCTGCCGCATATTTTCGGGCAATGGCTTTATGATTTAAAGCATGAAACAGCGAACGACGCGAAAATTGGGGCAACCCGCTGATGCGTGCCACATCCTGCAACTCGTCCACAGCTACCGGATCGGCAATAAAAGCTTTACAGCCCTGAATGCCGGACGCAATTTCATGAGCAATAACACAGCCAAGGTTTGAAGCATGCTCACCAACTACCGAATTTTTCATATCTGAAATCATGCGGTCGTTCACATAATAAACTCCTGATTCGATGGGATGTAACATGCCACCACGCCCTACAATTGCCGAAAAATCACTAAGATTGATTTCATCTTCTTTCAGTTGTTTCAATATTAATTCTTTTCTGAACTGATACTGATCAAAAATATTTTGGTAGGGTTTCAATTCTTCACCCGAATGACGGATGGTGTGAAGACAAATCAGTTTTTCGTCGTGATATACTGCAAATTTAGTAGAAGTAGAGCCAGGGTTAATAGAGAGTATTTTATACATATACAATGAGTTAATAATATTATCCGAATTATTAACAAAAATTTGAATGATACATTTTGTCACAAAAGTAATGGTTATAACTGATTTATCAGTTATATATTATCAATATTTTGGTTAAAACAGAAAATTTATGTTTCAATTTGAAAGCAGACTGACTTCATAAGTCAATTTTATAAAAATAAATCGGTATTCATCCAAAAACAAGTGTCTCGTGAAAGAGAAATTACCAAAGTTATCTTTTTTTTTATATAAATATTTGTGATATAAAGAATTATTTGTATTTTTGTACCCGAAATAGAGACAGGTGGAGGGGACAACAGTCCCCTTTATTGTTAAATTAACCATAGAAATGATTTTAATAAACTTTGTAAATCAAGCAGTTGAACAATGTATTTCGGAAACGGAATACTATCTGGTTGATATAAATATAACTCCTGATAACAGGATTTCAGTTGAAATTGATGCGTACGACGGAGTATCTATTGATTTTTGTGCTGAACTCAGCCATTATATAACAACTCAGCTCGACAGAGAATCTGAAGATTATGAACTGCAGGTAAGTTCGGCAGGTCTGACTGAACCATTTAAGGTGTTGAAACAATACATAAAAAACATTGGAAACGAAGTAGAAGTGTTGACTAAAGCAGGAAAAAAAATATCGGGAATACTGAAAGAAGCCAACGAAAATGCGTTTATTATAGAAATTGAAAAAACAGAAAAACCCGAAGGTTCAAAACGTAAAGTAATTATAAAAGAAGACATTACATTCTCATATCAAGATATTAAAACAACAAAATATATTATTAGATTCAAATAAGTCATGAGCAAAAAAGAAACTATCAGTTTAATTGATACTTTTTCGGAATTTAAAGAACTAAAAAGCATTGACAGGAGCACCTTAATAAGTGTGATGGAAGAATCATTCAGGAGCGTAATTACAAAAATGTTCGGCTCAGATGAAAACTACGATGTGATTATAAACCCCGACAAAGGCGACTTTGAAATTTATCGCAACCGCACAGTTGTTGAAGATGAAGAACTGGAAGATGCAAATACTCAGATCACCCTTACTGAAGCAAAAAAAATAGATGCTGATTACGAAATAGGTGAAGATGTAACTGACACAGTAGATTTTTTGAGTTTTGGACGACGAGCCATTTTAACATTGCGCCAAACTTTATCATCAAAAATTCTGGAACTTCAAAAAGACAATGTTTTTGCCAAATACAGCGAAAAAGTGGGTCAGATAGTAAGTGCCGAATTGTATCAGATTTGGAAAAAAGAAATGTTGTTAATTGACGATGAGGGGAATGAACTTTATTTGCCAAAGACCGAACAAATACCAACCGATTTTTACCGCAAAGGCGATACAGTGCGTGCAGTGGTTGCAGTGGTTGAGAACAAAAACAATAATCCGAAAATTATTGTATCGCGTATTTCACCTGTATTTCTCGAAAGACTTTTTGAACTTGAAGTCCCTGAAATTCACGAAGGGTTGATATTGATTAAAAAAATTGCCCGCATGCCGGGCGAACGCGCCAAAGTGGCTGTTGAGTCGTACGACGACCGCATTGATCCCGTTGGTGCCTGCGTAGGTGTTAAAGGTTCACGCATTCATGGCATTGTGCGTGAATTGCGAAATGAAAATATCGATGTTATTAATTACACAAATAATGTTAGTCTTTTCATTTCAAGAGCTTTAAGCCCTGCAAAAATTGTTTCGATACGTTTAAACGAAGCCGACAAAAAAGCTGAAATTTACCTTAAACCCGAAGAAGTTTCGCAGGCAATCGGTAAAGGCGGCTTGAATATCAAATTGGCAAGCATGCTCACAGGTTATACATTAGATGTTTTCCGCGAATTAGATGAAGATGCCGAAACAGAAGATATTTACTTGGATGAATTCAGCGATGAAATAGATCAATGGGTAATTGATGCGCTCAAAGCCATTGGATGTGATACCGCAAAAAGTGTTTTAGCCATTCCAAGTCAGGAATTGATTCGCCGCACCGACCTCGAAGAGGAAACTGTAGCTGAATTATTAGAAATTCTGAAAGCAGAGTTTGAAGAAGAGGTCTAATTATTTATTTTAAATAAAAATACCAGCCATAGCGGGAATTATAAAATTATAATAGAGACAAATCCAATCTACTTCTGTAAAAAATATAAAAAAACTACAAAAAAATATATGTCCATAAGATTAAGTAAAGCCTGTAAAGATTTGAATGTAGGAATGACCACTGCTGTTGAATTTCTGGCAAAAAAAGGTCATAAAATTACAGTTGATCCCAATTTAAAATTGTCGGATGAACTGCATCTTTTACTTGCCAAAGAATTTAATAAAGATATGGCGCTTAAGATCGAATCTGAACGGTTGAGTTACGAACGTCATATAAAAGAAAAAGCCGTTCCAGTGGGATTAGATGGTTATTTACACCCTAAAACGGCAGAAAAACACGAAGTGCTTATCCCTATATCCATCCCCGAGGAACAAAAACCTCAGATCAAAGCTATTGGACATATTGACTTGGATGCCAAACCCAAACCTGCAGAACCTAAACCGGTTATTAACCCCATTGTTAAAAGTCCTGAAAAAATCATTGTTCCACAGGTTGTTGAAGAAAAAGAACCTGTAAAACAAGTTGCAGAGCTGCCGGTTGAAAAACCGGTTCAGGATAATTTAGAACAAGAAAAGATAAAAACTATTGACCCTGCAATATCAGAAGTAAAAACAGATGTAGCGCAAAAAACGGAAGAAAAACCGCAACAAGCAGAAGTAAAGCCGCAGAAAATAGAAGATAAGCCTGACGTTCAGCCGATTGCTAAAAGTATTGAAAAAGAAAAACAACTTGAATTTAAAAAAGTTGAAAAGAAAATTGAACTCAAGGAAAAACCTGCCCCCGTTGATAAAATTTCAAAGATAGAGTCTGTCGATAACGAAAACGATGAAGTTTTTTCGCTGAAAAGGCCTGTCATCGAAAATACACTTGTATTTGTAGGCAATATTGATTTGAATTTACTTAATCAGAACACGCGCCCCAAACCCAAGACAAAAGAACAAAAACGCAAAGAAAGGGATGAGAAAAACAAACAAAGTACCGAGGCAAAAAAACCAGTCAATACCGAGAAAAAAACATTGACATTAAACCCTGATACTGCGGCTCAAAAAAGGAAAAAGCGCGAACGGTTTACCAATCAACGCGTTGATATTAACAAAGTTTCAAAAGAATCACAAAATCTTGGTCAGCCCAAAAAACAAATACCTGGTGGGGGAAATACAAACACCACATCAACAGCCAAACCAAACAAAGACAGACTAAAAAAACCATTAAAAACGGTTGTAAATGAAGAAGAAGTACAAAAACAAATAAAAGAAACACTTGCACGGCTTGCCGGTGCCAACCGCAAAGGGAAAGGTGCCAAATATCGGCGCGATAAACGCGATAATGTAAGTGCCCGCATGCAGGAGCAGGCAGATCGTGATGAGGCTGAACTGGGAATTATCAAACTGACTGAATTTGTAACAGTAAGCGAACTTGCTGTAATGATGAAAGTATCGGTAAATCAAGTCATTGCAACCTGCATGAATATTGGCCTGATGGTATCGATTAATCAGCGGTTAGATGCAGAAACTATTAATATCGTTGCCGAAGAATTCGGATTTACCACACAATATGTGAGTCATGATGTTGTTGAAGCTATCGGCGAGGATGAACCCGACCGGCAAGAAGATTTGCAGCCACGTGCTCCTATTGTAACTGTAATGGGTCACGTGGACCATGGCAAAACCTCGTTACTCGATTATATCCGCAAAACCAATGTGATAGCCGGTGAAGCCGGTGGTATTACGCAACATATCGGTGCTTACAACGTAAAACTTGACAACGGTCAGCGGATAACATTTCTTGACACTCCGGGTCACCAGGCTTTTACTGCCATGCGTGCCCGTGGTGCAAAAGTTACTGACATTGCCATAATCATTGTTGCTGCAGATGATAATGTGATGCCGCAAACCATCGAAGCTATAAATCATGCTTCGGCAGCAAATGTACCTATGATTTTCGCTATCAATAAAGTGGATAAACCCGGGGCTAACCCTGAAAAAATAAAGGAAACACTTGCCAATATGAATTATTTGGTCGAAGACTGGGGCGGCAAATATCAATCGCAGGATATCTCAGCCAAACAAGGATCAGGTATCGCTGAATTACTCGAAAAAGTATTACTCGAAGCCGAAATGCTCGACTTGAAAGCAAATCCTGATAAACGGGCTTCGGGCTCAGTCATTGAATCTTCGCTCGATAAAGGTCGTGGATTTATTTCAACTATATTGGTTGCAAACGGAACATTGCGACAAGGTGATGTAGTACTTGCAGGAACACATCACGGAAAAATTAAAGCGATGTTCAATGAGCGCAATCAGCGTATCACTGAAGCTAAACCTGCCGAACCGGTGTTAATACTCGGCTTAAACGGAGCACCACAGGCCGGAGACAACTTCAATGTGATGGCAACCGAACAGGAAGCGCGTGAAATTGCAAATAAAAGGGAGCAGTTACAACGGGAACAGAGTATTCGTACCAAAAAACATTTCACACTCGACGAATTGGGTCGACGCATAGCGTTGGGCGATTTCAAAGAAATGAATATCATTGTAAAAGGGGATGTTGATGGTTCTATCGAAGCTTTGTCCGATTCATTGTTGAACTTATCGACTGAAAATATTCAAATTAACGTTATTCATAAAGCCGTTGGTGCGATTTCCGATTCCGATATTCTGCTTGCAGCCGCATCGAATGCAATTATTTGCGGATTCCAGGTTCGCCCTACTACTACGGCGCGCAAAATGGCTGATAAAGAAGAGATTGATATTCGCTTGTATTCAATTATTTACGATGCAATCGAAGAAATCAGATCTGCTATGGAGGGTATGCTTTCACCCGAAATAAAAGAAGAAATAACTGCAACAGTTGAAGTGCTTGAAGTGTTCAAAATTACCAAGGTAGGAACAATTGCCGGCTGTTTAGTTCGCGAAGGGAAAATTAAACGTAACAATAAAGTACGTGTTATTCGTGATGGAATAGTAATATATACAGGTGAACTTGATTCGTTGAAACGATTTAAAGAAGACGTAAAAGATGTAGGTACCAATTACGAATGCGGGTTGAATTTAAAAAATTACAACGATGTTCAGGTGGGCGACATGGTAGAAAGTTACGAAGAAACAGAAGTTAAAAAGACACTTTGATAATACAATGAAAAAATAAGTAAAGGGCTTTGCATAACTGCGAAGCCCTTTACTGTTTCATATTCATAAAGCAACAATTGACTTCAAACACATGACCTGAGGAGTTTTTGTTTGATTCTTAACCGATTATACCAACTGCACATATAATAAACGTCAAATATAACAAACACATTGAATTTGCAAATAATTGAAATAATGTTTTTTGTCTTTGCTCTATTATCTTTTATTCTATACTACAATACCATCTCCAAATATGGGAATACAGGGTCGGCGAATCCGGCTTTGCGATAAAGTTTTTCGCCGGCTATGGTGGTATGTAAAGCTAATTTAGAAACGCCTACCTGCCGAGCTTCTGAGATTAACGCATTCAAAACAACCGTCGAAACGCCTTGTTTGCGCGCTTCGGGTATCGTGTACATATTTATAATATCGCCTTCGAGGTATGAAGGTGCAGCGAAATCACCCGGAATCGTACGAAGAACAATGGCTCCATACGACACGGCTTTACTTTCGGAATAGGCTACCAAAGCAATTATATGCTTATTTTTAATGTTTGTCGAAAAATATTTTCGAAGTTCACAATGCAATTGATGAATCGCCGATAACTCCTGTTTGCCTTGCATTTCGGTTAAATAGTCGATGCGGTGCGATACCATTTCGTCGATTTCTGTCTCCGAAATTTTTTTTAGGACTATCTTTTGAAAATCAATATGCATTATGCTATTTTTTTTAGTGACTATCGTGAAATAATCAACGGACAAGTATATTGATCTTTCGCAGTTCTGAGTTTCAGAATATAAGTTCCAGTACTAAATGCAGTAACATTCATTTTGTTGTTGTTCACTTTAGACAGCAACTCACCGTTTAACGAATACAACTCGAGTAAAGTTTCTGAAGTTACAGGAACATCTACCCGAACTACAGAACTTGCAGGGTTTGGATAAGCTTTTAGTTTCGAAACCGAAATAGTTTTTAAAGCCAAAACAAGTTCGTCATAAAGCAACATATTATCTAGTAATATATCAGAAACTGCTGAAAATAAATATCTGTTTTTACGTTCAATTTTCATCCCTGTTAATGTCCAGCCTGCGACAATTGATAAATTACTCAAATCTACTTCATGAAACTCCCATCCATAGAAATTCAAATCGCACAATTTAAGATATTGAACACCATCTGGAATACGGAATTGTAACCATACTTCATTTCCAGTATGATCTCCAAACACATGCATTCCAACAACTTTATCATTTGAAACATTTAGTGGATTTAAAAATCCAAATAATGCTTCTCCAGATATATTTGAAAATAAAACATTTATTTTATTCGAAAAAAAGTCGAAAAGTTTCGTGGTATTGGTGGCAACTGTAGCACTCGTTATTTCTAAACTTTCGGTAGAAATATAGGTCAAAGCCGGAGTTTCGAAGGTTTCAATTACAGGCTGTGCTGTTACAAGTGTGTTCGATGCTTTAAACTTAATATTAATTGGCTCCACAAGCTTCATTCCTACTTCATCCATCACTTCTCCATCAACGACCAAGGTGTATTCTTTGCCTGCAATTAAGTTTTGTGTCAAATTAAAATATGTAGAACCATAAGGCGATACTATGGAATTATTGACCACGCTTCGGGTGGTTTTAGCCAAAACGGTATTTGTTTCGTCCAATACTTTTATGGCTGTTTGCAAATTGCCGGTATTGAGCTTTCTATCGAAAACAAGCCGGAAAGTAGGATTATTGAAATATACTTTATTGTTTCCATCGAACGGATAAGATGTAATGAGCGACAGCCGGTTTCGGTTTTTTGTACGGAACTGAAAAGTAACATCATTGAGCATACTTAAATTATCGGGATGCGAAGCTGTGTTGGCAAGATTAACGGTATAAACGGTATTTTTTTCGAGCGGCTTGTTAGGTGTAAAACGCATTCGGTAATTGGTATCTTCCCATGTAAAAGTTCCTTCGGTGTGAGGTGTTATGCTGAATGCCTGAGTAGTTGAAGTAGCATCCATATCCCAGTTAAAACTGAACGAAATTGATGTAGAAGCTTCGACACTGTCGGCAAGGCTAACATTGGGCGTAAACGAAAGCACCTGAGGCGGTGTGCTTCTCACACGATTTAATGCAAAATTAGAAAACGCAATATTATGGGCGGTTACTGTCAAAGTTTTTGTTTGAGGGTAATATCCATCTTTTTCAGCTTTTACGTTATACACACCAGGTGTTAGATTTTTAAACACAAAAACGCCATTTTGGAGATTATCGGCAGTATAGGTTTCACCGGTTTCTACGAGCGTAAGTTTAGCTCCATTCAAAGGCAACATTTGATCGTTTCCGGCAAACTTATTGTACGATGTTTCGAGTTTTATGCGGCTATCGCGTACTTGTCCGGCAATAACTCCGGTTGTAATCTGACCTCCATTGAAATAATTGCAAAACGATTTGTAAAAGTTCCATGCCTCTAACCATTTGTATTCCATATTCATAAGCCGATATGTTTCGGGAATATAATCGTGCATCCCCACTTCCGAAATTACACCCGGAACCGTTAATCCCCGCAGCACGCCATAGCCATCGGTAAAGCCCATAATCGTACGCGCAAATGTTTTATCGCCCCGTACCTGATAGCCCGACGACCAGGTTGTGATTTGATTGGCAAAGGTGTTTTTTGCAATTTCGGTACTTATATCCCGACTTTTGTTGCTCAAAGCTAACTGAGTTGGATTGTTGGGGTTATAGGTATTGTAAATTTGAGTGTCGGTAAGATCGGAACCGTAATGTATCATCAACACATAACTTGCCACGCCGTTTCCGGCATTGCTATGTATTGCCAGCATAAAATCAGAGTTAAACTGATTAGCCATCGTAACAATTTGCGATAGTGGTAAATCATCGGCAGTGGTATTGGTGGTGCGCGAAATACTCACAGAAGCACCGGTATTTTGTAACATAGTTCGAAGTTGCAATCCTTTGTCTAAGTTGCTTTGCGACTCCCAAAATCCATTTGGATTGCCCGATGTGAATGGTGCAATGACCACATTGCGGTCATCGGCATCAAAACCTCCATGTCCAGGGTTGATGTAAATGCGTACACCAGTAAGGTTTTGAGCCTGAAGAAAAGAAAATTGCAGAATTGCAAAAGCAAAAAATATAATTCGTTTCATTTTTTTTAGGATTATAGCATCGAGAACCAAGATTCAAGAGGTAAAAAATAAATTGTAAATTGTAAATGATGAAATTGTAAATCATTTCATCTTCACCGTAATAACTTCAATTTCGCCCGTTTCGGTATGATAGGCAATGCGGTTAGATTTTCCTGATGCAGTAGGATACATGGCAATTTGTTGGGATTGGCTTATCTCGGTTTTTGTTTTTTTTGTTATCGACATCATAACAATTTTTGATGAAACGACCCGATGTCCATCGTCTTTATCTTCCATGCCCACCACATAATCGTTATTGAACCATACCGGTGCATTTATGCTGCCAAGCGAACTAAGTATTTTTCCTTTTAAATCACAAATAAAAGTCCCTTTTCCGGCTGCAGTAAAAAGAATTTTTTGGTTATCGGGCGATAATGACACCCAGATATACCTGCTTTCGGGCATGTTTAGCGGGTTCAATTTTTCAATTTTGCCGTTTGAATGCTTTACAATTTGCAAATCTTCATTGGCAGCTACAAATAAAGGTGCAGTAGTTGTATTTTTCGTCAGCGATGATCTTAGCATCTTATTCCCAACATAGGCTATCACTCCGTTATTGATGGGCTGAATTTTATTGAGAATACGCTGCGGTGCCAACATTTGCTGGCTTCTTTTGGTTGTTACATCGTAACTCTCTACTGAATTGTACCTCAGATTATTCTTAAAACTTGTTTCTCTGAAATAAATTCGGCTATCGTCGGGAGCAAATACAGGCTCGTAACCCGCACCGCCAACAGTGCTAATGGTAGTTATTTGTTTGGTTTGCAAGTCAATCATTTTTAACCCTGCGTAACCATCAGCAGTGAAAAGCATTTTGTTGCCGGAGGTATTTAAAACAGGAAAAAACCCCTTTTCGGCGATTGAAATTCTGCTTTTAACGATTACGTTTTGAGCTTGTACAGCTATTGTGCCGACAGTAAATGCAATGATTAAGAAAAATGTGGTTCTCATATTATATTCCTTTTTTTAAAAAGTGTTTTTCTATTGAATGAAAAATTTTGTTGAATATTGTTGATTCTCGTATGTGGTTTTCACTAAATATGTACCTGGTTTTAAGCTTTCAACAGGGAGTGCAAACTCATTTTTACAATGATTTTTATATTTATTTGTAAAAACCAACTGCCCTAATGCATTATAAATGTCGACCTTGAAAATCCCGGTAAATTGTTTGTCCAAACGAATGGTAAGTTCATGATTTTTCGCAGGATTAGGAAATACCGAAATCCCTGCAGCCGTTAAACTATTTGTAGCTGAGATTGAAAATCCTTTGTAGTGAAGTGAAATATCTTTTAATGCTAATGTGTAAGCCTGATTAATATTTTGAGTTCCCAGATAAAAATTCAGATAATTAAGGCGAACCGGATAAATGGCAATATCGATTACATTGAATAATGAACCCAAAGGAATACTGATGGTTGCGTCGGCGTTTTGTGGAATCGCGGTAAATTCTTTGGTTACATCGCTTGCCGCATTATTTGCCTTTAGCGAAAGAATAAGTTTTGTAAGGGTGATTTCGCCTAAATTAAGTGTGACTTTTAAGGTGTCGGGTAAACTGTATAAAGTCAAATTACGGATAAGTTTAATATATGGAGCGCGCGTTGAATTATAAACGTAATTTACAGCTCCTCCTGCCGTCCAGTTACCGGGTAGGTTCTGATTGTTCAGCGTAGCGTTGAGTGCCGAAGAAGCATCCATTGTCCAGTTTTCAGGATTGAAAGTGTCAATTATCAATTTCCCTTCCAAAGGTATTTCCACATTTACTTTAATCGAATCTTTGAATTCGCCTAAAGTGCCAAACACATAAGTCGTACCATTTTTCAATCCTTTCAAAATTCCATTTTCGACTGAACAAACAGTTGGATCAACTGCTATCCATGCAAGTGCTGCCGGCAGCACCTCTATTGTATTAAGTCCTATCACACTCTGTACTTGTATTGGATATTCGCGCCGGTGGTCAATTAACACCGAATCGAGCCTGAAAGCTACCTGAGCCGAACCAATTAATTCAATTTTGAATTGCGTTTCCACATTGTTGTAACGAGCGGTAACTATGCCGCCCTGAGCACCACTTGCCACAAATCGTCCATCGGTTGCTATATGTCCAACCTCAGCGTTGCAACTCAGCACTACATTTTGTAAATCTTTATTAATAAGCACTCCGTATTGATTATACGCCAAAAACTTAGGTATAAAAACGCCAAATTTAGGCAGTTTAATCGTGCTATTGTACGGTTTAATTTCGGTAATAGTATTGTCAGTTGGTGCTGATGATACTGCAAACAACCCATTTGCAACTGCCCGTTCGGTGCCATCGCTCGGTACGTTCATTGGTCCGAAATCTTTTACATACATACAACTTGAACCTCCACCATCCATATTAAATGCCGTGTATGCACTGGCCGATTGAATTATTTGCGCTAACTGTTTAGTGGTAACACCCGCAGATGCACCACGACCATCCACAACACAAAATATGATTGTTTTCTTATCCTGTGAATAACCCACACCTGTTCTTGGATGGAGTTCATTCCAAATATCAGTTTGCTCCACCACACCATTTTTAAGCATAGGCGCACGACTTTCGCCGCCTATTATATTGCTGTATGAGGATACAGAGCCATCGAGTTTCATTGTTATTTCAATATTTAACTCATCATTCAGTGCCAATGAATTCAACAAAGTCTGGGCTGTACCATGACCCGATAGAACAGCAAAACCAGTAGGAACTGCCATATTACCTTTGTTTGCTTCAATTTTCACAACTTTACATTTCATCAATTTATTTACCCCCCAACCTTCTCCTTCATTCAATTGTATCAGTACTTCGGTGCCAAAAGCATTGGTTCGGGTTCCTTTGCCATTGTGTTGATTAAAAAAAACAAGTTGATTAGCTTCACGCAAATGATTTACACGGTTTACTGTCCATGTTTCGGATCCTTTCAATACCTTTATCCCATAAGTCAGAATGCCTATTCCAGGCACATTTTGCTCGTCGAAAGCAATGGATTTCCAATTTCCGGTAGGCGGTGTGGCAATCTGTCCGTCAATCATGGTACAACCGATTGGCAATCCCACATAACCTGTAGTAGCATAAAAATCGCCATTGGTTCCTGCAAAATAAACAGCACCTGCTTGACTTTTACGTTTTGCCATTGCCGAAGGTTGCTCGCCGGTGTAAATTGAATCGCGCCCCAATACTGATTTAAAAGAAATGTGTGGATTATTCAAGTCAACTTTCAGAAAAAAGACATCCAAGCGTTTTGTGCTTTGAAGTCTTAAAGAATAATACTGTGTTCCCGGACCAACCTTGTAATTGGCTAAAGTATCCACAGCATAATTTACGCCATCAATAATAAGATTATCAGCTGCCTTAATTAAAATAGAGCATATAATCAGCACTAAAAGCGTAGTCTTTCTCATAACAAAATTGCGTATTAAAACACAAAGACACCAAGACACAAAAGAAAAATTCTTCGTGACTTTGTGTCTTCGTGTTGATATAAAATTAGTTTACTGCTACTTTCTGAACTTTACGTTCGCCATTTCTGTCAATAATACGAACCAAATATACACCTTTTACAGTAGGTGCCATTATGGAGAATAGATTATTAACCGATATGATTTTCTGCCCTGTAGTGCTAAATACTTCCATTACAGCTACTTCTTCGCTGGTTTTTATCATATTGTCAACAAGCGTAATTTGAACCATCGATGTATTGACAGATGGAACGGCATTTGGAGCAGCAGTATTCAATTCGTACATTCCATATCCGTTTTCGCCGGTATAAACATAAATTTTTGCTATCGATCCACTTACCTCAACAGCAGGCATGCCGGTACGGTACGCATTCGATGCTGCACCCATCCCGGCTTGTGGAAACGTCCACAAAGTAGTTAAGCCCGAAAAAGCTTTGGCTGCATTGGCAAATTGGAATAAACGGAAAGTAGAAGCCGGAACACCGGCAGTATTCGATGCTGCCATAACAATAAAGTATTTTCCTGCAACTTCAAATTCAACTACACCATTGTGTCCCTGGTTCATGGTCCAAATGGTTTTGGGTGAAGTAAGAGGAGCCGTTACAGAGTCTCTGATACTATTTGGAAGTTTGGCTTTAAAACCATCTACCACATTACCATCTTTATCGCACAAAACAGGAAAAGTGGCATTGCCGTCTACATAAAAATAATTATCGTCCAACGGAAAAACTTGCGGAGCTGAACCTAAGTTGGCTAAACCCGCCAGGTCGGCACCGGTAGCAGGTGAGGTATCTAATTCAATCAATGTTGGTTCAGCAGCAACGCCATT